>CAZTKP010000008.1:0-9648 GCA_964614215.1 uncultured Spirochaetales bacterium
CCTGTCGCAATTAGCGCAATTTTTAGCTGTCATCCTCATCATGATGTTAAAATATCACTTCTGAAATAAACAGTCAAAAAGATTTAGATAATAGAGATAGAACAGGCCCCGGAAGATGATTTCTCAACGGTTTCATCATCTGACTGATCTGCTTCAGATTCATCTTTAATTTCATTATTATCAGGCTTTGTTGTAACATCTTCTGTTTCTGAATTGCTATTGTCGGGAGCAGTTTCATTATCTGACTGTTCGTCCGGAGTTTCATCAATATTTTTATTCACACCTTCACCTTTCAAGGTCACTTCAAGCTTAATAGAATCAAAGTCGAAGACAACAGTTTCATTATATTCCGCTTCTTCTTCAGGAGAAAAACTGAACAGAAACTCTGCTTCCCCGGATCCACTTGGAATATACGAATAGTTCGTCTCGCCAACTTCAACATTAAAAGCACTCTGGTCTTCGTTCTTAAAAGAAAATGAAGGAGTTAGATCATTTGGTGCATTACTGCAACTATATACAGAGAATTCTATTGTTTGTGTTTCACTTTCAGTTCCGATCTCAACTTTGCCGAAATATATTTCCAGCCTTTCAGCAGAAAGCTCTGATTCACAACATTCTTCATAGTAATCCCAGTCCGACTTGTAACTATTAAACTCATCAGAATCGATGTCGGCAGCTACACCACTGTTTTCACAAATATTTGTGTGATCTCTCACTGAAACTTCAAGATAATTTCTACATGAACTGTATCCTCCGGAACCACATTCAGGACATGGAACATCTAATATATACATGTATTCTCCAGGAAGCACACAGTCATCCTCAGCAGGCACATTTTCTCTAAAGTCTGTATAACTTCCATCAACAATTTTTGCTCTGTAGAAATTTAGTTCAGAAAGCTCAAAGCGATCACAGCTTATATTCACCTCTGCTGAATCGAAAGGCGACTGCCTTTCACAAATTATTGGTGGTGTTATGGAAAAAAGGCCTTTAAATATAAAAATAATGAAGAATACGATAACTGTGCTTCTGAAATTCATACTAAAACCCCTTAAAAATATAAAATTTCAATATTATGTACCCGACATTAAATAATTTTATCATTTTTAACTAAATAAATAGTGTTTCTCTAATAAAAATTCACAGATACTTACACTAAAGGCGTGATATTTTTATTTGTATTGGAGGACAGTATGAGATTCTCAGCGATTTTCATGATCTTTTTATCTTTTTTTCTATTCTTGACTTCATGTGGAGAGAATTCTTCCACAGAAAACGATGCTGACACAATCGAAAATGAAACTCCCGACAGCGACAACACTGGAAATGCTGAGGTTTCACTTGAAGACATCATGGACGATCAGGAAGACTATGATGGAAAAACAGTTAAGGTTTGTGATACTCTTAAGTTAGAATGCCTTGAATACACATTGAAAGGATGCTCAGAAGAATCTTCAGACTGCTGCAATGACGGCTCGTGGCTAATAGGATTTAAAACGAACAGTGGTGACATTCTATTTCTCACAGAAGATCCAATTAATGGAGATGAATGTGTCCCGGAGAGATCCGGCAGTTTCAAATATTCCGATATTGGAAGAGAACTTTGTGTTACAGGAATTTTTCATAAGGATCTAATTCATGGGAATATTTATACACAAGAGCATAAAACGTCATACCTTGTTCCTAATGAAACTAAATTTACTGATGAAGAGCCTACTCTTGATGACGGCATTGAAGTGAAAAATGAGCTTATCGCAGTTGACAGTTTTTATATTCAAAAATACGAAGTCTCAGTCAGAGATTACCAGAAATGTATAGATGAAGGAACATGTAAAAATAGCGAAGAAAAACCAATGTACAAAACACACGAAGATCGTTTCGGATGCAATATCGGTTCAGAGAAAGATGTGGACAACCCTGCTAACTGCATAACTCTTGAAGGTGCAAAAACTTACTGTGAATGGAAAGGAATGCGACTTCCGACAGAAGCTGAAAGAGGACAGGCTGCAAAAGGCAGTGACGAAAGAAAATACCCCTGGGGTGACACAGCTCCGGACTGCTCTCTCATCATTATGAACAACCCGACAGCAGGTTGCGGAACTTATTCAACTTTCGTGGTCGGATCGAAACCTGCCGGAGCAACTCCAGAAGGTATAATGGATCTTTCAGGGAATATATCTGAGTGGGTTGATGAAGGAATTGTTCTTGGAGGTTCTTTCGGAGATAGAAACGATGGCGGATACGACAGATTCTGTTCTTCCTGTGCCTATGAAAATATGGTGGGAGGCGGTAACGAATATAATGGTTTCCGCTGCGCTTCAGACACAGCTGAGTAACTTTCTTCCCGAGAACTTCATCATGTTTGACTAAACTTTTTCAAGACAGTATATTTTCCGTAGTTAACTCTTTTGGAGCAGTTTATGAAACCACGAATCCTTATCAGCAGATGCCTAGCCGGTGAAAGATGCAGATACGACGGTGATATTGTTACCTCCCCTGTTGTTGACAAAATTCTTCCACTCGTCGAAGTTATTTCTGTCTGCCCTGAAATGGATATAGGAATGAGTTGTCCGAGGCTCCCGATCGTTATCGTTGAAAACGAGCCTCAGGATAAACTTATCCAGCTTGAAACTCATTTTGATCTTACTGAGAAAATGGTCAGTTTCTCAAAGGATCATGTCAGCTCACTTGAAAATATCGACGGAATAATCCTTAAAAGCAAATCTCCAAGCTGCGGAATAACTGACACAAAGATCTTTGCAGATGCTGACGATGAAGAGGAGATCTACCGCGGTTCAGGCCTCTACGCCAGAGAAATTCTTAAAAAATTCAACAGTATTCCTCTCACCGACGAACAGAAACTTGAAGACAGTAATATTTTTAGTGAATTTATCGAAAATATTAATAAAAATCGCCATAACCGGACACAGAAGTAAACGTAAAACACGTTAATTTCGGAGGGAATTATGAAAAAGTTTCTTACTTTAGTTTTTATCTTAGTTTTTGCTTCGATCTTTGTCAGTTGTGAAAACGACACAAAAACTCTCAACGACGATGAAACAGCAGACAATGAAACAGCAGACGATGATACTGCGAGTGAATCAGGTGATGAGGAACAGGCTGCTCTTGAGCTTAAATATCAGGAATCTGATGAGAAGGCAGAAGCTGTGGCAACAGACCTTGTTAAGGCAAACACCGAGTTCTCTTTTAAGATGTTCAAGGCACTTCTTGAAGATGACGTAGACAAAAATATCTTTATCTCCCCTATTTCGATCTCTGTTGCACTTGCAATGACAATGAACGGAACTGCCGGTGAAACTTTTGACGGAATGCAGGAAGCACTTTCATTCACAGGACTCACTCAGGAACAGATCAACGAAAATTTTCTTTCTCTTCTTGAAAGTCTTGAGTATTCAGATAAGGATGTTGTGCTCACTCTTGCAAACTCCATCTGGCTTGAACCATCCTACGCACCGAACATTAAAGAGTCATTTATTGAAGCAGTTGAAAAATACTATTTAAGTGGCGTTTTTGAGGCTGATTCACCTGAAACTATCAACAAATGGATAGAAGATCATACAGGTGGACACATCAAGGATATGATAAAGAAATTCCCGGCCGACCTTGTTATGTATCTTGTAAATGCGATTTACTTTAAAGGTGCATGGACAACAACTTTTGATAAGGAAGATACTGCTGAAAGAACATTCACAAAAGATGATGAATCAACAGTAAATGTCGATATGATGGGATTTACTGAGCCTGCTGACTTTGTAAGCTACGCAACTGATAAGGTTGTCGGAGTGAAACTTCCATACGGTCGTGAAAAGATCTCTTTTTACGCTTTTGCTCCCATAGACTGGGATTACACACCCATTGATGAGTTCATTGAAACCCTGGATCAGGAAACATTTGACGGCATCATTGATTCATTTCAGGAACAGGAACTTGGCGGAGTTTTTCTTCCGAAATTCAAGATAGAGTATGAAAAAGAACTTAATGACATCCTCAAAGCTCTTGGAATGGAAAAGGCTTACGAAGGCGGTTTTGACAATATGGTGGATACATCTCAGGGTCTCAATCCGCATATTTCAAATGTTAAGCATAAATCTTTCATTGAAGTGACAGAAGAAGGAACTGAAGCAGCTGCAGCAACTATTGTAGAGATCGTTGATGAATCAATGCCGACAATGTTCAATGCGAACAGACCTTTCTTCTTCGTTATCCGTGATGACAGAAACGGAACAATTCTCTTTATGGGTAAGATCGCCGATCCTTCAGCTTAAACCAAATCCCACCTCTTGATTTCTCAGGTTTTTGTGATAATATGACAATTGTTGCTTTGAATTATGTGATTTTTTGCCAATTTCTGGTTGGAGAATTGTGATGATTGATAGAGATATTATTAAAGATCTGAAAAAATGGATGAATGATAAAGACAGGAAACCACTTGTTTTAAAGGGATTAAGGCAAGTCGGAAAAACTTCAATCTTAAAAGAATTCGGTAAAAACCATTTTAAAGATACTGCATACTTTAATTTTGAAACACAAAAAGACCTTTGTGATCTTTTCAAGGGAAATATTTCACCGGAAAGGATCATTGACACACTTTCCATTATGCACGGATCCTCAATTGAATCTGGGGAAACTCTTCTGATCTTAGATGAAATTCAGGAATGCAATGAAGCTTTGAACAGTTTGAAGTATTTCTGTGAGAATATGAGAGAACTACATATAGCAACAGCAGGATCGCTTCTTGGTATTGCTCTTTCTAAACCTTCGTCATTTCCTGTAGGTAAAGTTGATTTCATGACACTTTTTCCCCTTTCTTTAAAGGAATTCATTAAAGCTAACGATGAACCAATGATGGTGACAAATCTTGAAAGGATCGATCTGGACCATCCAATACCTAAACCACTATTTGAAAAATACAGTGATTATCTGAAAAAGTATTTTATTACCGGAGGAATGCCTGAAGCTGTCGCAAAATGGATCGATACAAAAGACATTGAAAAAACTGAAACAGTAATAAGAAATATCCTGAGTGCCTATGAGCTTGATTTCGCAAAACATGCTCCTGTTAAAGACATTCCTAAAATCAGTGAAATATGGAACTCTATACCCAATCAGCTAGCCCGTGAAAATAAGAAATTTGTTTACACTGCGGTAAGGAGTGGTGCAAGAGCAAGAGAATATGAAAACGCCATGAACTGGCTGAAAGATGCAGGACTGATGCATAAAATTACAAGAATAACAAAACCACACCTTCCTGTTTCCTCCTATTCAGATCCATCATCATTTAAACTCTATTTTTCCGACATTGGACTTTTAAGAGTCAAGAGCAATCTTCCTGCTTCTGTTTTTCTTGAAACCAATAGACTTTTCACAGAATTCAAAGGAGCTATAAGCGAGAACTATGTTCTTAATGAAATGATAGCTTGTGGTATTAATCTTCCATTTTACTGGACATCTGACGCAACAGCAGAAGTGGAATTTGTAATTCAGTCAGAAACTAAAGTCGTCCCTATAGAAGTAAAAAGCGGAACAAATGTTTCATCTAAAAGTTTAGGAGTTTACCGTAAATTCTACAAACCTGAGACAAGTATCAGAGCATCAATGAAAAATATTGGCATTGAGAACGGCCTGATATCACTTCCTCTTTTTATGGTTTCTGAAATAAAACGGATACTTACCTAAACTCTTCTTATCTCCGGAAAATTTCTTTTTGCCATGTTAAATGATGTAATCCATTTCTCAGGAATGATGAATTCTTTTTCACCACTTTGTGCAAGTTTTTCTATCGCTTTCTGAATGACAACCTGAGAAAGATTATGAGGATAAATGTCAGGAACATCGTCAGATTGCGGAAGTCCCACACGGATTACAGGAATTTCATTCTTCATTGCTTCAATGAATAGGTCTGCCGAGCGGTCAATAACTGTTTCAACATCAATTTGCGTAACTTTTCCCGATTCGATCTCTTTTGCTATCTCAGTCTGCGGAAGCGGTACAAAGGGATAGATCCTGATAAAGTCAGGCTTCAGGTCCGAAAGCCCGGACATAGTTTTCTGAGCATCAGACTCCGTTTCGTAAGGATAACCTGTGATAAATTGAACACCAGTCATAATTCCATGCTTTTTCAGCATTGAAACTGCGTTAAAAACATCTTCTGAATTATGACCGCGATTCATCTTTTCAAGAAGCTTATCACTTAAAGATTGAGCACCAATCTCAATAGTTCTGAAGCCGTTATCTTTAAGAATTCCAACAACTTTACCATCAATCGCATCAGGTCTTGTAGAACAGCGGAGTGTGTGAATAAGACCTTTTTCGACAAGTTCTCTGCCCTTTTTAATGTAACTCATCATCAGATCGTGATTAATTGCGGTAAAACTGCCTCCGAAAAAGGAAACTTCTATCTTTTCACGCGGTTTTGACCAACTCAGATAGTCCTCAACAACTTTATCAATGCTCACCGGATCAGGTTCACTAATTCCAGTTACAGCTTTCTGGTTGCAGAATGCACACTGATTAGGACAACCAAGATGTGGAATAAAAACCGGGATAATTAATGGTCGTTCTTTATTTCCAATAAATCTGAACATTACTCGAAACTGAAATCAGCCTTAACTGCCGCATGATCTGAACTCATAAGACTGTACCAGCTGGGCGAATCTTTAACCACTTCGGCTGAACCTGCAACATAGCTCCCTGCCCCTTCAAGCGAAAAGAAAATATGATCTATGGCTTCCGGACCGTTATGATAGTAAGTCGCATCATCTGAACAATCTGAAGCAACACGGATAAGCTCTGATGAATCTTCAAGAGTATCTATCGGCAGAGAATTTGGGGTATCGTTAAGATCACCGCCCATAACAATAAGTGCATCCGGATTATCATCGGCAGTGTCTTTAAGTATCTCAAGAGCGGCCTGAGCTTCAGCAAGTCTTCTGTCGGGATCATCGTTGCTTTTTGCCTTAAAATGTGCAGAAAAAACTATTATCTTTCTTCCACCAAAATCTATTTCAACTTCAAGAAAAGCCCTTGTAAAAGTTGTAGTTCCACCATCAGGATGAGGAATTGAACCAAGATGCTTGTCTGTATCTATAATCGTTCCTTTTGTTATAACGGCTACGTCAACTGAAGCATCTCCACCTGTCTCTCCGATGTATATTTCTGAGTACATATCACCAATCTTTTCCAACAGATCTTCCATACAGATCTTTTTCTCAACTTCCTGAAGCAGAACTATATCGGCATCGATCTTTCTCAAAGCTGCAGCCACATCCTCGACCTTTTCCTTATACTGCGTGGTGGTGAACTGGACCTCATAATCTGAAGATCCGCAAAAACCTGTGTCACAAACAGTATCAAAGAACCTGTATGTGTTGTAAGTTGCGATTGTCACTTCCTCAATCCCTACAATATCTTCGTCGTTCGTTTCTTCTTCATCAACTTCATTATCTTCGATCTCATTATCAGGCTCGATTTCATCGATTTCTTCCTGATCGTCCTTAGCTTCTTCATTATCCTGAACCTGATCATCGGCCTGCTCATTTTCTGTCTGAGAATTGTCCACAGTTTCAGAAAAATCATCTTTTTCGCTGACAACATTACCTGTCTGAAGATCGCATGAAACGAAGAGCAAAAAGGCAATGATTATTAAGATCTTTTTCAACTCACACTCCATAAAAAACAATGCTCACACATTTTAGTCTGCATTAGGGAACTGTCAACCATTCCTTTTCTTATTCCTGTTTGCGAAGAACTCCTGTTTTCTGCGCTGCTTTTCCTTTTCCCATTCCTTTTTTTCTTCAGCATTCATTGGTTTATCAGTCTGCGGGAAAGGATTGTTATCCACAACTTTTATCTTCTGTTTTATCAGTTTTTCAATATCGTGGATATAGGCATTTTCTTCAGGTTCACAGATTGATATTGCATTACCCTCTTCACCTGCTCTACCTGAACGGCCTATTCTATGCACATAGGTTTCAGCTACGTTCGGAACATCAAAATTTATCACATATTTCAGCTTATCAATGTCAATTCCGCGTGCTGCAATATCTGTCGCGACAAGAATTCTGATCTGGCCGGCTTTAAACTGCTCAAGAGCTTTCTGTCTCTGGTTCTGCGACTTGTCTCCGTGGATCGCCGCGGCATTTATTTTCTCTTTTCTTAAATTACGAGTGATCCTGTCAGCTCCGTGTTTTGTTCTGGAAAAGAGAAGAACCTGATCGATCTGAGGATCTTTTAAAATATGGTGAAGGAGAGCCTGTTTCGTGTTTTTGTTGGTGTAGTAAAGAAACTGACTGATAGTTTCCGCTGTTGATGAAACAGGTGTCACCATGACCTTTTCGGGGTCTTTTAATATCGTTTTTGAAAGTTTAACGATATTATCAGGCATCGTTGCAGAGAAAAAAAGCGACTGACGCTCTTTGGGAAGAAGCTTTATTATCTTCTTTATATCATGGATGAATCCCATATCAAGCATTCTGTCAGCCTCATCAAGAACAAAGAACTTCACAGCATTTAAACTGATAAAACCCTGATTGATCAGATCGAGCAGTCTTCCCGGAGTTGCAGTCAGAATACTAATGCCGTCATTTAGCTCCCTAACCTGCGGGTTCTGATTCACACCGCCAAAAACGACAGCGTGTTTTATGCCCGTATATTTTCCGTAAACACTGACACTGTCATCGATCTGGATCGCAAGCTCTCTTGTGGGAGTCACAATAAGTGCATCAACTTCGTGCCTTTTTTTTCTGTTGTCCGGCATTTTGTTCAAAAGCTGGATTATCGGAATGGCAAAAGCCGCAGTCTTTCCAGTTCCTGTCTGCGCTCCGCCCAGAACATCCTTTCCCTTTAAGATCAATGGTATAGTACGTTCCTGAATTGGAGTAGGTTCAACGTAATTCTGCTCTTCAAGAGACTTAAGTATCGGTCTGATAATATTCAGTTCACTAAATTTCATAACTTTCAAATTTCATTTCCTTTTTTGATAATAAATAACACGCCTGATTACAAATAGATAAAAAGACTCTCTTTCTTACTCGTTTAGAGGCAAGATGTCAATAACTCCACCCAAC
This sequence comes from uncultured Spirochaetales bacterium, assembly GCA_964614215.1. Taxonomy (GTDB): domain Bacteria; phylum UBP6; class UBA1177; order UBA1177; family UBA1177; genus CAZTKP01. The sequence continues at coordinate 9,087 of CAZTKP010000008.1, forward strand.
TCACCTCTCTTCTTTGACAATTTCGGCAGTTTAGGTCATACTGGGGCGTTAAGATCATTCTGGAGCTAAGCATGAGCGATATCAGGAAAAAGATGTACAGTATAATTTTTGAATCAGACACGAAGAAGGGAAAGCTTTTTGATGTAATTCTGCTCATCGCGATCCTTCTGAGCGTGCTGACAGTGACTTTAGAGAGCGTAAAATATATCGAATTCAAATATTCAAGGATGATAGCAGTTGCTGAGTGGACTTTCACCATTCTTTTCACTATTGAGTACATCCTTCGTATCTACAGCTCGAAAAAAAGACTAAGATACTGTTTCAGCTTTTTCGGAATTGTCGATTTTCTCGCAGTAGTACCGACATGGTTCGCTCTTTTTTCACTTGGAACACACTATCTCATCGTTGTAAGGATCTTCAGACTACTTAGAGTTTTCAGAATACTCAAACTTGCACGGTTTCTTGGTGAAGCCGATCTGCTTATGCGTGCATTAAAGAACAGTCGCTATAAAATCACAGTCTTTGTCGGAGCAGTCGCAACCTTTGTCGTTATCCTCGGAAC
>CAZTKP010000008.1:9748-33675 GCA_964614215.1 uncultured Spirochaetales bacterium
TCACTGCAAAAAAACCGGACTCGATAAAGATTCTGTCTTCTGTAAATACTGTGGAAAAAAGATAGAAAAAAACTAACCTTCCCTCTTCTTGAACTTTTCCAGCCACTCACCACAGAGTTCTGTGAGTTTTTCCGAGACAAGTTTTTCATTAACTACTGGATTAAATCTCAGTTCTTCGTGAAGTCTGAGGATCTGAGATAATTTTTCAGCTTCAAAGAGTCGTTCCCGGCTTCTTTCAAGCCACTGGCGGAGCGATTCCTGCTCCTTTTTGGGAAGATTATCCTTTCGGCATCTTTCAAGAACATCGTAGAATGGTGAATTAAGTCCTTTGGCTTTAAAAGTCGTGACCCTTTTTTCTTTTTCACCATCTTTTGAGACTATCTTTTTACGCAGATAGATCTTTATCATCATAAAGATAGTCAGAACCGCGGCAATAATTATCATCGCATTGTTGAACGTTTTACTTTTCTGTCTTCTGAACATCTCATATTCGAGTCGCAGCCATGAAAAGAAGTCCTTTACAGGTTCAAAGATCGAACGTTCCTCTCTGTCAACAGATCTCCACTGAGGAGGAGTGTTGTCAACAGTGATCCATTTCCCGTTAACCCAGGCAGTTACCCAGGCGTGCCCATCTCTTGCTCTGACAACAAAAATGTCTTCCAGCGTGCTGTATTCCGAAACCGAATAACCGACGCTGTATCTTGCAGGAATACCCATCACTCTAAGAAGCAAGGTTGTCGCTGTGGAAAAATATTCACAGTGCCCACTCTTTGTGCGAAGAAGAAAATCCTCAAGAACTGAATCTCCGCCTTTTGAATCAAGGTCCAGAGTGTATGAAAACTTTGAGAAATATTTTGAAACATTTTCCACTGTCTGAGCCGGGGTCGTTCCCTTCAAATTGTTGTCTGCGATAACTTTCTCAAGAACTTTCACCTCTTTTTCAGGCACAAGAAGATCTTTTTGTGCAGATTTCGGTTCAAAACGCTCATATTTTTCATATTGAATATAGTAGTTAAGCAGCTGCGGCCCCTCATCAACAGTAACTGTCCCCAATTCAGTTTTTTCAAGACCGACAACATCAAGTTTAACAGCTCTTTTTGCACCAATTGGAAGATGAAGTATCCCCGTGCCGTTTCGCCCCATCCATGATGAAATATAGATACTTTCCGTTCCTTCACCTTCACCGAAAAGCTGCCACTCCTTTTCCTTATCAAACCGTATCGGAGTTGTTTTTTTAAACCTTGAATGCCAGACATTTCCCGAAAGCATATTGTAATCTGCTGATTTAAGATAGATGGGGATCCCTTCTCTTTTTTCAGGTTTCACACGCATAATAATATTCCCTGAAAGCTTGAGATACCCAGTTTCCCCAAGTGCCGTGGAAGTCTTAAACGGGTCCGTATTCTGAGACATATACCAGTTTCTATAAAGCTCCATCATTTTTTGTCTCAAAGCCAGATGGGTGATCACAATGCCATCGGATAAAGCAACAGAGCCTGTAAAAGCCAGGAAAGAAAAGATCATAAATTTTATTGATGTTCGCCTGTTTACAACAGAACCCGAGAGAAAAACCAGGATAAGAATGAAAAGTACCGGGAAGAACCAGAAACTTTTATTTACGCCCGAAGAAGCTCCCAGAACAACAGCCATTATGTATAGAGTGCGTATATCAACCGGTTTGTGTTTATGTACAGTCTTTCCGAAACCTGTTCCTATAACAACTTTATCACTGGTGCTGTAAAGCTGAGCGAAAAGAAGAGGCATGAAAACTATGGGATTTGATGCAATGAAGGCTAAAAATATCTCTCTAGGTTCATTCTCAAGATAGGCGTAGAAAAGCAGAATAAGCATAACGATAGAGCTAACATCCGAGATCCTGACAAAATCCCTTTCCTGAAGTTCAAATCGGGTCTTTACGAACAGAGAAGCTTCAAAGATCACAGCTGCAACAATGGAGAACACCTCCCATCCGGCAGAAAAACCCCAGAAAACTGTTGCCGCACCTATGAAAAGCGGAGGAATTCTCATAGCAGAATACCCTCCTTCATGGTTTCCTGCTCGATCTTCACTTCCGCTGCACCACTACTTCCTGCCGTTTTCTCTCCCGAATAGATAACACTGACAGGAATTCTGCTTTTCAGGATCGTTTCAACGACCTCTCCTCTTTTTCTGTCGTAGATCGGAGTGAGAAAGATAACTGAACAGCAGTCCTTCACCTTTTCAAGAAGAGTGACTGAAGAGTGAATGATGTTTTGACCTGACTTGTCATTTTCAACAGTTGCAAGAATAGAAAGAACCTTTAAAAGTCCGTCTTTTCCCGTTTCAGGAATATCGTAGAACTTAGAACCCACGACCAGTCCCTGAGGCATCCTGTCATTTTCGTAAAGGTAATTGAAAAGTGAGGCCGCAGTACTTACGATCACCTCAAAATCTTCCAGATAGCTTTCCTTAAAAAAATTATCGAGAAAAAGAACTACTCCCGCATCAACTTCTTTATGAAACTCCTTGACCTTGAGATCTCCAGTCTTTGCGCTTGCCCTCCAGTGAATATTTCTGGGACTGTCACCGGGATTGTACTCTCTTAATGATTTCAGCTCATAACCGAGACCTGTTTCCTGAGTTTCAACGGTTTTCTCATTTCCTGATTCTGTCAATCCTCTAAGACATTTAATTGACTTCACAGGGTATATCTCAGGGAAGACCGTCATTTCATCGTAAAGATCAACTATCCTGCCTTTCTTTATCAGCTGAAAGACACCTTTTTTACAGATGTAAACTCCACCTAACCGGACCTTGCCTCTTCTCAACGGTGTAAAAGATGTCTTAAAAACTATCCCTTCATTTATTTTCTCACCTTTAATAAGTGTTTCTCTGAAGTTTGCACCCAGATTTCTTCCTAAAAGCCATTTCCAGCGGTAGTACCCCATCCGTCTGTCATACCTGTTCCTTTTTGATTCTCCAGGCTCAGGCGTTGAAACAAATGTTTCGTAATCAGGTGTGGGATCGGCGGGAATTTCAAGATAAAAAAGTTCGCTGTTCTTTATATTTTCTCCCGAAACAGCAACTTTGTAATTTACATCCTGCCCTTTAGTCACAAACGGCGGGAGATATCTTTTAACTTCCAGCTTCGGTTTTTTACCGATAAGAGAAATATAGTCAACGATCATAAGCACAACAGCAGTTGCAAAAACCATATACAGAGTACTTTTCCCTGTATTCAGTCCGAAAAATACAAGCGTAAAAGCAAGAAGCTGTACTGCCGCGCCCTGAATTGTAAACAACCTTCCCAGCTTTTCATTGAAGAAGTATGTACTACGGTACCATCTGTGATATCGACGCTTCATACACGCATTTTATCATTGAGTTTGCAAAAGAGCAACATCAGCCTGCTTTGGCAAGAACTTTCTCTGCAATTTCCGGGTAAAGACGTCTTACGCAGTCAGGACAGACAGTGTGTGAAGGAAGCGTTGAGCTGTCTTCTATGAACTTCTGATCGATATCAGCCCACTCTTCTTTTGATATACGAACCTTCATACAGTTTGAACACAAGGTAACAAAGCCTTCAGCAATAGCTTTAAAAGCCTCACCATCACGCATAGTTTCACGAACTTTATCAACAAGGACGTCTTCACTCATGTAGCTGCCCATATCAAGGACAAGTCCTCTCATAACTTTTGGAGATCCGTCCTCATTTTTTTCTATAGCAACACCTCTGTCAACATACCAGTGATAACTTCCGTCAGCTGCTTTTATGCGGTAATCTATCTGATAGATCTCAGCTTTTCCTGTCATGAAGTCTCTCATTGCCTGCATTGCCGGCTCATAGTCTTCCGGGTGAAGCAAAGAAGTAAACGCCTGATAATCTGCATTTTTAAAGTCATCCATACTGTAACCAAGATTGGTAACTTTCAGATCGTTAAATGTTACCCTGTTTTTCTCAAGATCCCACTCCCACCATGGAATATCAGACCTGAAAAGGACTTCTTCTACCTTTTGTCTTAATTTTTCCTGCATTTTTAACTCCTTGTTTACATCAATGGTTCAAATAAGTATAGCCCGAGACCCTTATTAATCCATTTTTTGACAAATTAACCGCTGGTTATATACTCAAAACGTCTGAATGTGCGGGAGGGATGAATGTTTAGTGAACTCATTGAAAAATATATCCGGTTTTCCTTTAAGAACTCTGTAATTCTGTTTGTGATCTTCGCGATCCTTTTTTCACTTGGAACTATCTTTGTGAAGAAAAACTTCAAGGTTGACAGCGATCTTGCGGCAATGTTTGAAGGAAGCAATCCCAACATTAAGAATCTAAATAAAGTCAGGGAGCGTGTCGGAACTTTTGAGACATTTCTGATAGTTTCCAAAGCGGAGAGTCTTGACAGGAACATCGAGTATATGAACGTGCTCAAGAAAAGGATCGAGAAACTTGATACCGTCAGTTCTGTAGAGCTTAAAAGAGAGATGAAGTATGTTGAAGAACACGCCCTTCTCTATGTTCCCCTGGAAGAGCTCAAAGAGAACGCAAAAAAAGTTCAGAAACAGATAGCAAAGTATGTCAAGAAGGCAATGGCTTTTGAAGATGAGGGTGGAGCTGAGAAAAAGGACGATGCCGAACTTCAGAAAACCATTGAATCGATCCGCAAAAAAGCTCTTGAGCGCAAAAAAAGCTCCGATATGTCTGAATACTACACGACTGATGACGGAAAGTATCTCGCAATGAAGGTGCGCCCCACAGGAAACGATACGGATGCAAAGAACCTCATCAACATCGTAAACTCCATAAATGCTGAAATTGATTCAATAAAACCGAGTTTTCCAGATGTTAAAGCGGAAACGGGCGGAGAACTGCTTCATAAGGTCAAGGAAGTGAAAAGTCTCAACTCAGATCTTATTTTTACCCTTGCGATCTGTATCGCTCTTCTTTCATTCATAATAATCTGGTATTTCAGAAGCCTTCTATCCCTTCTCATCATCATGCTTCCCCTTTCAGCAGGAGTTCTTTCGGCTGTTGCACTAACGATCAATATAGTCATAATATTCAACATCGTTTCCGCATTCAGCTTTGTGATACTCTACGGTCTGGGAATCGATTTCGGAATTCACCTGCTTTCAAGATACGGTGAAATAAAGAAAACAGGTAAAAAACCGCTTGAAGCAATGTCTGAAACCGCTGTTGCTGTCTTTCCGTCGATGCTTAGCGGAGCACTCACGACCGCGGCAGCCTTTTTCACACTTTACTTCATTGATTTTAAAGGGTTTTCCGATTATGGACTTGTAGCAGTTGTCGGAATTCTGGCATCACTTCTTGCTTACTTTCTGTTCTTTCCTGTACTCGTATTTCTCCTTGAAAGGATCAGACCTATGAACGTGAAGCCCCGAGAGATCACAGTTCTTGAAACGATCTATGCGTTCTTCCTGAAACATAAAAAGACTGTGCTGATACTTTCAGTTCTCATATCGATAATTTCAATACCCGCATTTATGAACATCCCTTTCGAGAACGACCTTAAAAAGCTCAGCTTTAAAGCTAAGAAAGTGGAAGGTTCCGTTGTTGATGAATATGAGGAAAGGATCGTCAGGGAAAAAAGAGATATCAGATCAAGGGGAAGAGCGGCCATCTACCTTACAGACAACCGCGAAGAAGCCGCTCTCGTTACTGAAAAACTCCAAGAAATAAAAAAAGATGAAGGCAGGGACAGTCGGATCGTAGGATCTTTCAGCCTGAGTACCTTTGTTCCTCCAAAGCAGAATGAAAAAATAAGAGTTATCAAAAGAATTAAACGACTTATTGAAAGAAAGATAAACCTTTTATCGGATAAGGATAGAAAAACCATTGAAGAAGAACTTATGCCTTATCTATCCGTGAACGATACTATTGAAGAGGAAAAACTTCCTGCCTGGATTGGGAACATGCTGCGCGAAAAAAATGGAGATGTCGGAAATTTTGTTCTCACTCTTATTTCCGGCAACTACAAGGACATGAGAACCGTTGTGGACATAAAGAAAAAGATGGGGACTATAAAAACTGAAAAAGGCGAATTTCATATTGCCGCCCCCTTTCTCATGCTTGCCGATGTCGATGATATTATCAAAAAGGAAGTGCCTCTTTTCGCACTTTTCACGATGATAACTATTATGATCACTCTGCTCATCATGTTCAGAAAGATGAGACACGCCATTTCGCTTTTTATTCCGCTTCTTGCGGCAGTTCTCTGGATGTTCGGAACTTCCTATCTTTTCAACATAAGATTTAACCTTTTTAACATGGTCATAGTTCCCACAATGCTCGGAACGGGAATCGACAGCTCGATACACCTATTCCACAGATTCCTCAAAAGCGGAAGCAAAAAGGAAGCTATCCCTGAAATTCTCAGACACACCGGAGGAGCTGTCCTTTTCAGCTCTCTCACAACATTTGTCGGATTTTTCAGCCTTACATTCTCGGCACATCAGGGCATGGTCTCAGTCGGTGTTATCGCATCACTCGGAATAATCATGGCAACCATCGTGAATCTGACAGTCTTTCCGCTTGTGATGGAAAAATGTGATAAGGAATAACTCCCTCAATATAAAACACCGCAAGCCAGACAGCAGGATTTGAAGTAAAATCCACACGATGTTTCAGATGGATAAAGATGTTATTTTGACTTCTTTTCGATCTTTGGAGAGACTTTCTTGAGCTTTCGTTCAACCTTTTTAATATCTTCATCAGGAGACAGATTTTCAGGCTGTATTCCTCGTTTAAGCAAAAGTGCCCTAACCTCCTCGTTGTTCTTAACATGTTCATCTGTTATGTCGGTTTCACCGTGCAGATCGTCCTTTTTAACATTAAAATTCGTTATTTCCGTTGCAAAATCTTTTGCTTTTATCGTAATTGTCGGCAGAAAATCGGCAACAGCTCTACTTTCAGGAATGCCCAGTTTTTTCTTTATAGTTTTTGTGTTGCTACCACCGAAAAGTGCTTCGTCTCCTTTACTTCTGATTCGTCCGAAACCTCTATTGTCAACCCCTCTTTCATAAATTATGGAGGAAAGTTCTTTTTCAGTTTCACTCAGTTTTTTTCTTGCGTTAATTCTTTCAACTTGCGCAATTCTCTCTTCGAGCAGTTCCTGTTTTCTAGTTTGTAGTGCAAAATATGACTGTGCAAAAGCAATTTCTTCCTTTTTTGGATCTCCGTTTTGCGCTATTAAATAACAGGCATATCGCGTCAGCATGATGTCTGATACTCCCCGTTCTGACCCTGAACCGAGCGTAACCATTTTGTTGATGTCAACAAAATGGTCCACAACACTTATCTTGTTGTTTTTACAGGATATTTTTGCTTTATCAATTGCATTGCTGAAATTTCTCCATTCAGAATAACCAAGCAAAACCTGCAAATCTCTTGCAAACCAGAATTCCACACCTTTCTCTTCGTATGCGTGTTCCTCGAATGTTTTTCTAAGCGTCATAACCAGCTCTTTTTTCATCTCCGCCTCCATTAAAGAACAGACAATTATATCTAACGTCGTGCATATTTCAATAAAATATTGATAAGAATTTCATATTTCTTATTTACAAAACACCGCAAGCCAGACAGCAGGATTTGAAGTAAAATCCACACGATGTTTCAGATGTTTCGGGATATTCAGAAAATCCCTTTTTGCTCTCCTCCGATACAAATTTTTCAAAAAGCTTGCCTGCCAATTTGGTATCTCCAGACTTTGTAGAAAGAAATTCTGAGGTACAGGAAATATGGGCACTATTTCTTTAACAGATTTAATAAGAGAGCTGGGTTACCAAGATGTTTCCGGCCTAAGGAACTGGATAAGAGGTATAATAAAAGATAAGGAGGATTTTAATAAAAGATTTTCCCCTCAACATAACGGTATCGGACGGAGACCGGAAAAATTCCTTGTCTACAACAACCGTGAAACAAGAGTTTTCGTTGATAATTTGTGCTTTCTTAAACCTTACATGAGCTTTTTTTCAAAATGCACAGAATATTCAAAACAGTTCTCACCTTATCTTATTCTGAAAAACGGACATCATCTTGATGACTTCTGTGACAAAAAAGACAAACTGATAAAAAAACTGCAACGAAATAAAGAGGTTTCAATTGAAGCGATTAAAGACTTTGAAAATTTTATAACAATTCTTGAAAACAACGAATTTATTGATATAACCAGAGAAAGTATTAAAAATCTCAACATGTTGAGAGGTAAATAACATGATACTTACGGAATTTGTTGAAAGTCTCGGGTATGAAAATTCGGTGGAACTTGCCAACTGGATAACGGGAATCCTGAAAGATAAGGAAAAATGCGTATTTAAGAAAATGCTGATAGAAAAAGATCCAATCTTACGCAGAAGCGGAAAAACAAAAGTTTCCACAGATGCAAAAATTCTGGTTGACAATCTCTGTATTCTGAAACAGTTCATGAAACTCTTTCCTAAAAACTGGGATGAGGACAACTCTCAACTTTTTCCGCCGTACAGGATACTTAACAATTTAACAGAAAGAAGAAGTCAGCTTAACGATCCTGAAAGACTGAAATCCCGTATAATGCGTGATATAAGTATTCAGAAACAGACTTTATCCAATCTGGACACCTTCCAGAAACTTATTCAGTCAGAAACAGAAATTGACATCACAAAAAAGAGTCTGAGAAAGCTTCTTGAAAATTACGCTGATGAAATAAACCTGAAAAACAGCTTCGTGATATCAAAAAAGACTGAAATACCTGATCTTGAAGAAAAACTTGAGAAAAATCCGGGTGATATATCAACTGCGAAAACACTGGCTGCAAAATATATAGCTATCGGGAAAAATGAAGAGACTGTTGAACTTCTGGAACCGTTAATTAAGGAAAAACCTGATGATCCTGCGGCAAATGCTGTTTTGTCTCTTGCCTATTTTAAACTGTTTGGTGAAAAGAGTATTGCGTTTGAAAAATTCAGACATCTTGAAGGAGAACCGTTTCTTGATTCACCAGTGAACTCGGTTGAACAATATCAGAAAGAGCAGTATGAAAATACATGGCAGGAATATGACAGATTCAGAAGATTTTTTATTGACTCCTGCTTTAAAACCCTCAGTTTGTGGAAAGTTAATCAGAAGATGGAGTTTTATGATTTTGATGAAGAGATTCAGGAACTTGGGTTGACTCTCGGCTGGTTCCTGCATTATTTTATAGCAGCTCAGAACCCATCTGATTTTATTTATGGTAAAAATAATATTATCATTTTTCTTAAAGAACTTTATTTGAAAAAGATGCCTTCAGCTACTGATTTCGGTCTTAAATTCTGTACCCGGAACCCTTATTTTGAAGACAATACTGTCCAGCTCAAACTGTTTCTAATATTTAACTATTCAGACTCACTCACCAGAAAGGAAAAATCCGCTGTTAACAGGCTGTTTACAGGCACTATAAAAAAATATCCGAAAGGATGGCTTGACTATTTTATTTATAGAGGGTACTCGTCAGAGTTAAAAATGTTTCTCGGTGAAAAATCTTTTAAAAACATGATCAGTTTCCTGAAAAGATTTGAGATAGCTAAAATTAAAGAACGGTGTGAAAACGCATTAGCTCCAGTTGAAGAAGATTGAAAATTACAATTTTCTTATGTTTTTCAACAGCTTCAAAACACCTGTCGATTCTTTCGTATTATAACTCCAGTTGCTGTCAAACTCCTCTATTACTCCGGAATTTGCAGATTCTCCGATCACAAGGCTATGAAATTTTGTGTGATTCTGTTTAGCATCTTTAATTTGTTTTTTTACATTTGATGAAAAATCGGACATAACAAAATCAGAAACCATTATTACATCAGCTTTTTTATAATCCTCAGCTTGTAACATTTTTAAAGCCTCTTCCATTGCAGGTGAGGCATCTGTTCCACCATGGAAACTCATTAACAAAAAATCAATTACTTTATCAAGAGATTCTTTCAAATCTGTCAAATTCAAAACCTGTATTCCTGTTGAAAAAGATATTAGGTAACATTTTCTGTTATCTCTTACGGCGATTTTTAAAATTGCAAAGCACAGTGTTTTGGCAACCATTTCAGGAGTTCCGTGCATTGACCCACTAGTGTCAACACAAATAATAAACGGACCTTTTTTGTCTTCCCGTACTTTTTTCCTTTTATTTTCAAAGATTTCTTCAGTTAAAAAAAGAGTTTTCGACTGATAATCAAAAGTCTGAAGCTTCTTTTCTGCAAATTTTTTATAAAAAATATCTTCTGTTACTTTATCTGACAGAAGAACGGTTTCCGATGGAAGCATACAACTTAGGTCATCACTTTCAACTATTCCTACAAGTTCTGATTTTAAAGCATATTCTATTTTCCATTCCTGTTTTATTTTTTTATCAAGAAACAATTCTTCTTCATATTCTTTCTCTGCTTTTCTCATTCTTCCAAGCATTTCTGCAAGCTCTTGAATAGACTTATCGTTTTTTAATATATCGGCATATCTCTTCAATATGTCAAATCTTGTTTTATGCCATTCGCCAGCACTCAAATCCCATAATCTGCCAAGTTCATTCGTAATGGGCTCCAAAATCTCCTGCAATTTTATCAGTTCTTCTATTTTTTCATACAAATCCTTACAAAATTCTTTCCGCTCTTTATCAATGAAATCAAGCTCTATTTGAGTTCGTTTTTTTAAAATCAGTTTCTCCCAAGTATCTATAAAATGCTCTTTTATGCTTTCAAACGAAGTTTTCTCTTTTTTTAATTTATTAGACTCCTCCAGACTTTCCTGAAACTCTTTTCTGTAAAATTCAATAGGAATTTCATTCTCCTGATAATTGTTGCCAACATATTCAGATACAGATTTCCAGATTTTAAAAAACTCTTTTAATTTGTTATGCTTTAATCGGTAGTGCTTAAAATGGTTCAAAAGTTCTTTTTCTTTAAGAAAAGGATCTGATGAGCTTAGCATTTTTTTCTTGGTTTTATTAATAAACTCTAGAGTTTCTTCTGTAATTTTCTTTGTAATAGTACTGTCTTTACTAGAAAGCTCTTTCATCATCTGATTATTCAGGATTTGATGAATGCTGTCAGCGAAGTTATCTGTATTCCGGTTAGTTAAATTGAGTTCCTTTTGCGGATTGTTTTGAAGAGAACTGTATATATACTCAACAATAGCCTTTCTATTTTTTTTGGTGGCTACTACTCCGAATTCAACAAATCTTTTCATAATGACTCAACTGGTTTATTATTTTCCATGTTTTTGTAATCGTTTTGAGTTTTCCTTATATCTATTTCTATTTTCTCAATTTCTCTTTTTGAGTTATTGATGTGGCTTTCTACAATTTCAGCTAAGCCGGAATCAACAAAAAGATTTGTTCTTAAATGTCCAAAATCTTTTTTTCTGTACTCCTCCAATTCCTGCTTCTTTTTTCCAGTAAAATCGAGCATTTTCTCAACCTGCTCATTCCATAGTGCCTCAAGTTTAGGATTCGCCCGCCTGGTTTCTGTTCTCTTTTCTCCGTCTATTCTGGTTTTGATTTTATATTCAGTATGATTGATTTCTAAGCTGAATTCCGAAGAACCTTTTTTTATATCATAGTAACTATACTGCTTAATTCTATTCTCACCATAATTATTATAATTCCGATATAAATAAATGTCCTTATCCGAACTATCTAGAGAATCAAAGTCTTCTTTTTTTATGAATTTTTTATTCTCATCAATTTCTTCTATTTCATAATATTTATCTTCCACTAAAACAGGAACTGTCTTCCTCGTATCTTTTACGAACTTCGTTTCTTCTTTAATTTCGTTCTGAAAATCTCTAAGTTCTTCAATGATTCCAGACATATCAACAGAAAAAGAGTATCCGTGTTTCTCAATGGAATTTTTCACAAAACTGGCAACAATATCCATCTGTTCAACATCATCCCATAAACATTCCCTGATTATAAAACAATCCATCAGATCCACAGATTTTCTATCATTTAGAAATGCAGACGTTCTCAGTAATCTCACAATCTTGCGCCATCTTCTATCTGAAATGTAAACCTCTTTTTTGTTTGATTCTAAGCCTTTATTGTACTCTGAAATATAACTTCTTATAAAATGAATTACATTAAGTATGTTTTCAGGAACCTCTATTTTGTCAATTTCTTTACTCCATTCCCCATATTCCTTTTCAGTAATTTTCAGATTTTCTTCAATTGAATCTTTATAAGAATTTAACTGTTTCGATATCATATTATTGAAATTGTTTTTATCACTTACTCCTTCAACTGTTAAGCGAATCAGGAATCTATCCCAAAGAGCGTCAAGACCTTCTCCTGTTGCAGGCAATTCATTTGATGCTGAAATAAGAGCTTTCATCGGAATTTTTATTTCCTGTTCTCCGTTTCTATAAATCTTTTCATTTACAACAGTCAGGAGTGCATTCTGAATGGAAGGTCCGGCTTTCCATATTTCATCAAGGAATACAACATCTGCCGATGGGAGATAGTTTTTAACAATTCTCTCATATTTATCTTCATTTTTCAGTTTAGAAATAGAAACCGGACCAAAAATCTCATCAGGAGTACTGAAACGATTCATAAGGTATTCAAAAGAAGTCCCATCCTTAAAAGCGTATTTCAGTCTTCGTGCTATTAAACTTTTGGCAACTCCCGGGGCTCCAAGCAGAAATATACTTTCTCCGGCAACTGCAGAAAGTAATGTCATTGAAATTTCCTTTTCTTTCTCAATAACACCATCATTTAATTTCTCTAAAAGTTTTTCAATTTTGTTTCTTACAGACATTCATTTCTCCTTTTACATATCAGCAACAATTAAATATTACTAAAATCTATAAAGAATCAATTTTTTACCATGCAGGTTTCAGCGAAAGCTCAAATGATACTAGTCCTTTTGGATCAGAAAAACTGTCTGAAGTAAATTCTATATTCTGTTCTCTGAAAAGAGACACTTGATTTGACCGATAAGCGCAAATAATATAATCATCATCGTCAACAACATCAACATCTTCATCCATAAGACAGAAATAGATGGTTTCGGTTGATGCTTCAAAAAGAACTGTTTCAGAATAATTCCATGTTGCAGTTGTTGAATCATCCACCGTTCCCGTATTAAAAATAACATCATCTTCAATTTCAAGGGCTGCATAAAGATCGGGCAATCCTCCTGATGGGTCCCAAGCCTCATTTTCAGGATCTTTTTCTGAGACTTGAGCAGAAATAAAAGTCACTTCCCAGTATTTTCCCCATGGGGTTTGGCAAGTGTTCTGATAACAGAACATTGAGTCGTCACAATCATTGTTGTCTACACAGGAGTCATTTTTTACACATTGTCCTGAAGCGGTACAGTCATATCCGCTATTACAGGTTCCGCATGATCCGCCGCAGCCGTCACTTCCACATTCTCTGCCAGCACAATCAGGCTCACAAGTCGAGTCACCTGTGTCACCACTATTTCCAGAATTACCCGTATCGCCCGTGTCTCCCGTATTCCCACTGTTGCCTTCATCTAAATAACACTTTCCTGTTGACCAGTCACATCCATCGTAGCAAGTTTCAACTTTCACCCATTCATGAACAGAATTACAGATGTAGGAATCTCCGTAACGACATTCGTAAGCACCAGATGCATAGTTGTTACACTCTACAGAACTTTCCTGATCATCCTCTTCTCCGCCACATGATGTTACAGAATAAACAACTGTTAGGACCATAAAAGAAATGAAAAAACGTTTCATGGCACACCTCTTGAAAATGATAAAATACGTTTTTTATTTTCAGGGTACCAAATTGGCATGCAAGAGATTTACGGAAAAAAATCCTACTGACCGAAAGTTTCCACTAGAAATGCTATCAGTCTGTTAACGAGATCCTGCCTTGAAACAGCGTTATAAAGCGCTGTAACAACAACAGGAATGATAATGAGAAGGAAGTATCTGCCTTCGCTTTCATTTACTTCTTTGATGTAGTTTCTGTCGGGATAGAGATCACTTATGCTCAGTTTCTGCCGGAAAGTCTGTTTTCTTTCCTTGATCCTTACACTTGGTTTCCATTCTCTGGATTTTTTCGGCTGATCATCCTCTTTTGGAACTGTTTCAACCGAATTGTTAAGTGTCAGTTTTGACATTACTTATCCTTTTTCTTTCCGTTCTCGACCGAAGCTTTTATAAATTCCATGAACAGCGGATGCGGTGCAAAAGGTTTTGATTTAAATTCCGGATGGAACTGGCATCCCACAAACCATGGATGATCTTCTATCTCAACGATCTCTACAAGGCCTGTCGATTTGTCTTTACCTGTTATCTTCAGACCACTCTCAACAAGTTTTTCCTCAAATTTTGAGTTAAATTCATACCTGTGGCGGTGTCTTTCACTTATTTCTTCCCTGCCGTAAGCTTCACGTGCATAACTGTTCTTTTCAAGCTGACACTGATATGCACCTAGTCTCATCGTACCGCCCATATCCTTTATTGTCTTCTGTTCTTCCATAAGGTCTATAACCGGGAACTCGGTGTCTTCATCGAACTCTTTTGAGTTTGCATTTTTCATGCCGGCAACATTTCTGGCGAATTCAATTGTGGCTATCTGCATTCCCAGACAGATCCCGAAGAACGGAATATTATTTTCTCTTGCAAACTGAACTGCCCTGATCTTTCCTTCGACACCTCTGATACCGAAACCGCCGGGAACCAGTATTCCGTCAACATTTCTGAGTGTTTCAATATCTTCCTCTCCCTTTTCTATCTTTTCACTGTCGACATAGACAAGGGTTGTGGAGCGTCTGTTCGCAATTCCTGCATGGATAAGAGCTTCATTAAGACTTTTGTATGACTCTTTGAGATCAACATACTTTCCAACTATTGCAATTGTCACCTTTCCTTCAGGATTCTTAATATTGGAATTGATCTTTTCCCACTTCTGAAGCCCTGCACTTCTTGACCAGATGTTGAGATACTTCGCTATGATCTCGTCAACTCCCTGGCGACTGTAAAGCAGAGGCAGTTCGTAGATGTTACCTACATCGGTTGCAGAAAAAACAGCTTCTTTCTTCACGTTACAGAAAAGACTTATCTTCTCTCTCATTTCTTCAGAGATCGGCTTTTCACATCTGCAAAGAAGAATATCGGGAACAATACCGATAGCTCTCAGTTCCTTGACACTGTGCTGAGTGGGTTTTGTCTTGAACTCGCCCGCAGCTTTTATATGAGGAACAAGAGTGAGATGAATATAAAGAACATTTTCTCTGCCGACATCAAAAGCGAACTGTCTTATCGCCTCAAGGAAAGGAAGACTTTCGATGTCTCCGACCGTTCCTCCGATCTCGACAAGAACTATATCAGCCGTCTTCCCTAAATACGTGAATTTACTCTTTATCTCATTGGTTATATGTGGGATGACCTGAACTGTTTTTCCAAGATATTCTCCGCGACGCTCCTTGTTAAGAACTGAATCATAGATCTGTCCGGTAGTGAAGTTGTTGTTCTTTGTCAGAGTCACATCACAGAATCTTTCGTAATGACCAAGATCAAGATCTGTCTCGGCACCGTCATCCGTTACAAAGACCTCTCCATGCTGAAAAGGACTCATTGTTCCCGGGTCAACATTGATGTAGGGATCACACTTAAGAAGATTCACCTTGATACCCCTGCTTTCCAGTAGAGCACCTATCGTTGTTGATGCTATACCTTTTCCAAGAGATGAAACAACTCCTCCGGTAATAAAAATGTACTTGGTTTTCTGACTCATCTTCAACTACTCCTATTTGAGAACTTCTATACCCGGCAACGTGTTGTTTTTCAGGAACTCAAGACTCGCTCCTCCACCTGTCGAGATATGTGTGAATTTATCCTTGACGCCGGCCTTTTTCATCAGGGAAACACTGTCTCCTCCTCCGGCGATCGTGTATGCATCAGTCTCAACTACCGCTCTTGCAAGACTGATACTGCCGTTTGCGAACTGTTCTTTTTCAAAAACACCCATGGGACCATTCCAGAAGAGTCTCTTAACGCCTTCAAGTTTCTCTTTATAAAGTTTGACCGTTTCAGGACCGATGTCCAGAGCCATCTTGTCTTCCGGAAAGTTATCGTTTGTATAGACCGCTGTCTCTGTGGAGTTTATGTCATCTGCAGCAATATGGTCAATGGGCAGAAGCAGATCTACGCCTCTAGCCTCAGCGCCCTTGATCGTCTCTCTGGCGATAGATATCTTATCTTCCTCTATTCTGGAATTTCCAAGTCTGATCCCCTTCGCAGCAAGAAATGTATAGGCCATTGCGCCGCCGATCATAATTCTGTCAACGACTTCAAGCATCGGTCTGATAATGGAGATCTTATCAAGAACTTTGGCTCCTCCTATGATAGAATAGAATCCGTCACCTCTCTTAAGACCGATCAGTTTTGAAAGCTCCTCTATCTCTGTTTTCATAAGGAAACCCATTCCTCTTGTATCGACCATTTTAGGGAGTGCATTGACCGAAGCATCCTGCCTGTGAGAAACTCCGAAAGCATCGTTGATATATACGTCACAGAGCTTCGCCAGTTCTCTTGCAAAAGAGGTCGAGTTCTTCTTCTCATTTTCATTGAATCTGAGATTTTCAAGAACAAGGACCTGCCCGGGTTTAAGATCACGGACCATCTGAGTTGCACCCATTCCCTCACAATCCTCAAAAAAGAACACCTCTCTTTCAAGAACCTCTGCAAGAATCGCCGCAATAGGCTCAAGAGAGAACATCGGATCTCTTTCCCCTGCCTTAGGTCTTCCCAGATGAGAAGCAATTATTACTCTGGCATTGTGCTCAAGAGCGTGTTTAATAGTCGGTAGAGTTCTCTCTATACGGTTAATGTTGGTAATGTTTCCTTCATCATCGATAGGAACATTGTAGTCCGTTCTGATAAAGACTCTCTTTTCTCTAATTGCCAGCTCGTTGATACACTTAACGTTCAGAGTTTCCACAAAAGACATAAACTACCTCCGGATTTATCCAAAAAGTCTGATAACAACATCCACCATTCTGCTACTGTAACCCCATTCATTGTCATACCAGCTGAGTAGTTTCACCATTGTACCATCCATAACAGCTGTGTTTGCCGCATCAAGAATACTTGAGTGAGGATTGCCGTTAAAGTCTTTTGAAACAAGAGGTTCGTCACTGTACTGAAGAATACCTTTCATTTCACCTTCGGCATATTCTTTCATAAGTTTGTTGATCTCTTCTGTCGTTGCCGGTTTTTCAAGATTGTAAACTGCATCGACAAGACTCACGTTAGGAGTCGGAACTCTCACAGAAATACCATCGAGCTTTCCTTTGAGTTCAGGAATAACAAGGCCGATAGCTTTTGCCGCACCTGTTGTCGTCGGGATCATGCTTACAGCGCCGGCTCTGGCTCTGCGGAGATCTGAGTGAGGAAGATCAAGTATTCTCTGATCGTTCGTATATGAGTGTATGGTCGTCATAAAACCGTCCTTAACACCGAAATGTTTATGAAGAACATAGGTTATCGGCGCATAGCAGTTTGTAGTACAGCTTGCGTTTGAGAGAATGTGATGATTATCAGGATCGTACTTTGAATCATTAACTCCCAGAACCACTGTGAGGTCTTCACCTTTTGCGGGAGCTGAGATAAGAACTTTCTTAGCGCCGGCCTCAAGGTGCATCGATGCTTTTTCCCTTGTTCTGAAAAGACCTGTACACTCAAGTGCGACCTTAACGTCCATTTCCTTCCAGGGAAGTTTTGAAGGATCTCTTTCCGAAAGGATCTGGATCTCTTTGCCGTTTACAAAAATAGACGATTCCCCTGCCTTCACTTCTTCGCTCCATACGCCGTGACAGGAATCATACTTTAAAAGATGAGCCAAAGTTTTTGGGTCTGTAAGGTCGTTGATCGCAACGATCTCAATTTCAGGATTGCCGTTGGCGATTCTGAAAACAGCTCTTCCGATTCTACCGAATCCATTGATAGCTACACGGATCTTTCCCATTTTTCACTCCATTTTTTCTTTGTTTTTATAAAAAGCTCTCTGCATCATAAAAATACTCTTCGTCCAGTTTTCATCCATATCTGAATTTATTCCCATATTTACTGAATCAAGGTTTGCATCGAGGTTGTCCGCCATCGAAACAATAAGCGCCTCCATCGTTTTAGGCTTTTTAGGGGACCCGAACTCATACTCTCCGTGATGACTCAGAATTATATGGAGAAATTCCATTTTCAGCTCAGGATCATCCTGCCAGATATCGGACATAAGTTTCTCCAGCCAGGTCGCCCCCATGTAAATATGACCGAGCAGCTTTCCTCTGTCTGAATATTTCTCAACAACGGAGGTCGCCGGATTAAGCTGGAATTCAAAGATCTTACCGACATCATGAAGAAGCGATGCCAGCACCACAAGGCCTGTGTTTACCGGATATCTGTTCTCATACTGACGACACATCTTAAGGGCTATTTCCGCAACGTTGAGAGAATGCTCCATAAGTCCCCGTCGATATGTATGGTGAAGACTTCTGCCGGCAGGAATTGTCGTGTAGAGGTGCCACATCTTTTCATTTTCTCTGAACTTTTCGATGACCTTCCCACCGTTCTCGTCGAGCAGTTCGACCAGATCATCAAATCTCTTCTCAAGTTCTTCATAACTTGACTCTGATTCAGGCAGAATACCTGTGCATACAGAATCGATCTCTTCAGGTGTCGCAATAACAGCGTCACTTACAACTATCTGTCTGGCATTCTGATATCTGGTGACTTTCGCCTCGACAATACGGACAATATTCCCCGACCTCAAGACATCCTCGATGTCTCCTACAACGTCCCAGACCTTGCCGTTAACGCTCTCTTTCCCGTCGGTAACATCCATATCGATATAAAGCTGCCCGTTCCTTCCCATCTTTGCTGTGGAACGCTTCACAAGCAGGTACAATGAGGAATCCGGAACAACTATACTGCCTTCGCCAAAATCCGATATCAAGCTTCTTTCTCTAACCATCTACTCACCGTAAACTAATCCAGTTCTCAAAATCCACGCCAAATTCATGGCATTTCAGCTATATCTTCGCTACGGTTCGAGGATATACTTTGAGATAGCAAAAATCAAATTTTATAGGGAAAAATAATAAGTTTTCAGATTTAGTGAAATTACAGTATTTTTGACAGATTTTAAATAATAAAATAAACTTTATATAACTAAACAGCCGGGGATTAAAAATGAACACTGTTTTAAAAATTACTTTTCTTTTAGTTTTTCTTTTTGTTTCATGCGAATCTGGTGAGATAGAATCAAACGATGAGACAGATACAGACAATGAGAACATGAACGAAAATGATGTTGATGTCATTGAAATTATCAGTGGCGACTGCACAAATGAAGATGTTTTTTGCCATATCTACAAAGGGAACTCATGGTCAGATAAAGTCTCAGGGACTTATAATTACGAGGAAGCAAAGCAGGTTTGTATTGATATAGGAGGAAGACTTCCAACGATTAGTGAACTGCGAACGCTAATCATAAACTGTGAAAAAACAGAATTTGATGGGACTTGCAGTATAACCGAGGAAAATTCCGACTATAGTGAACATACGTCAGAATGTGACGGTTGTGAAGCAAACAGCAATTTTCAATATTCTGTTTTTGATGATACAGAAATCTTCTTCTCCTCGACATATCTTGAAGTTACTCCGCTAAACATAAAATCTCCATACACAACACCTGCTTTCTGGTCAGTTGCATTTAATTATGCCGGATTATCTCCCGTTGCCCCCGACCTTAGTTTATCAGCCGGAATCCGCTGTATTAAATAAAACAACGAAACAAATATATTAATCAATTCAACGAATTCCAGAATCCAACCATCAATTTTTGCAAGAATTTCTATGGTTAACCATCAATTTTCGCGAAAATTTTTATGGTTGAGAGGCGATTATATGGGAAATTGATCGATTTTGACTCACTACTTAAAAAGATTTTTCACCTTATCGAGATAGTCTTTAAGTGTCGGACGTTCCTTGTGGTTATCCTCGTGTTCGCGAAGCTGTTCAACAAGTTTTTTATGTTCATCTGAGATGTTTTTAGGAACTTCGATGTTGAGGATTATGTACTGATATCCTCTTCTGTGGTAGGAAAGTGAATTAAAGCCCTTATCCTTGAGTCTCATTCTTGTTCCGGACTGAGTTCCTGCGGGAATTTTCATTTTCACGGTTCCTGTCATGGTTGGAACTTCGATCTTATCACCGAGAACCGCCTGAGAGTAGGAGATCGGTATTTCCATGTAGATATCATCACCTTCTCTTTCAAAAAGAGTGTGCGCCTTAACAGATATCTCAACGTAGACATCACCTCTGGGACCTCCGTTCTCTCCTGCATTTCCTTCACCTGCAACACGGATCTTCATTCCTGAACTGATACCCTGAGGAACGTTCATCTTAACGGTCTTTGTCTCTTTTTCAAAGCCTGTTCCCCGACAGTTCTTACACGGTTTTTCTATGATCTGACCTTCCCCTTTACATGTCGGACAGATCTGACTTACCGAGAAGAATCCCTGTGACATTCTGACCTGACCAGCTCCCTGACAGGTTGGACAAGTCTTTTTGGATGAACCGCTTTCAGCTCCCGAACCGTTACATGAGTGGCAGTGCGTAGCTCTTGAGAAAGTAACTTCTTTTTTTGCACCTTCATAGGCTTCCTTAAATGTCACCGTCATTCTTACAAGGATATCCGCGCCCTGTCTTGGAGCGTTCCTTCTTCTGGAGCGACCTCCGCCACCGAAGATGTCACCGAAAATATCACCGAAGTTATCGAACATATCGCCAAAATCACGATACTGCCCTCCGCCTCCGAAACCTCCATGACCTTTCAGTCCGTCTTCACCGAACTGGTCATAGATCTGCTTTTTTTCAGGATCGCTCAGGACTTCATAAGCCTGGTTGATCTCCTTGAACTTGTTCTCAGCCTCCTTGTCTCCTTTATTTCTGTCAGGATGATATTTAAGAGCCTGTTTCTTATAAGCTTTCTTCAGTTCTTCAGGAGTGGCGTTTTTAGAGACGCCCAGTATTTCGTAGTAGTCAGCCATAGTTTTTCAACAACTCCGGTTATTCAGGTTCTATCCTTCTTTTTTGTCATCTTCCTCTATTTCAGCATCGACAACATTGTCATCTTTTTTCTCTTCAGGAGCATCACCTTCTTCCGGTGTTCCGGCTGACATGTCGGGAGTACCTGTTGCCTTGTACATTTCTTCGGCAAGTTTGTGCGTACTTTCATTAAGCTCGTTAATTGCATTCTGAATCGCTTCAGTTTCCTCTGACTTTATGGCTTCCTTAAGAGCTTCGAGTTTCTCCTCAATAGTTGCCTTTATTTCCCCTCCGACCTTGTCGCCATACTCGGCAAGAGCTTTTTCCGTAGTGTGTATAAGCTGATCCGCATTATTTCTTGTTTCGATACCCTGTCTTCTCTTCTCATCCTCTTCCTTATTGGCTTCAGCTTCCTGGATCATTTTTTCGATCTCTTCTTCACTAAGTCCGCTACCTGCTTTAATAACGATGTTCTTTTCTTTGTTAGTTCCAAGATCCTTCGCACTTACATTAAGAATACCGTTAGCATCAATATCAAAACTAACTTCGATCTTAGGCATTCCGCGCGGTGCCGGAGGAATATCAGCAAGATCGAACTCTCCCAGAAGTTTATTCTCAATCGCTATCTCTCTTTCACCCTGGAATACCCTGATGGTAACAGCAGGCTGATTGTCCTGAGCGGTTGAGAATATCTCCTGTTTCTTTGTCGGAATAGTCGTATTTTTGGGGATAAGTCTTGTGAAAACTCCGCCCAGTGTCTCAATACCGAGAGAAAGAGGAGTAACGTCAAGAAGGAGAACGTCTTTGACATCACCCTTGAGAACTCCGCCCTGAATAGCTGCGCCTACAGCAACAACTTCATCAGGATTAACACCTTTATGAGGCTCTTTCTGGAAAAATTCCTTAACCGTTCTGTTGATAAGAGGCATACGTGTCATACCACCGACCATAATTATCTCATCGATGTCCTTTGCATCCAGCTTCGCATCCTTGAGAACCTTTTTACAAGGTTCAAGAGTTTTCTGTGCAAGATCTTCAACAAGTCCTTCAAGCTTAGCTCTGGACATTGTGATGTTAAGGTGTTTAGGACCGCTCGCATCAGCAGTAATGAAAGGAAGGTTGATGTTTGTCTCCATTGTGGATGAAAGCTCGTGCTTTGCCTTTTCAGCTGCCTCCTTAAGTCTCTGGAGTGCCATCGGATCGGCTGAAAGGTCTACACCTGTCTCTTTTTTAAATTCCGCAACAAGATATTCGATTATTCTCTGGTCAAAATCCTCTCCACCGAGGAATGTATCACCATTTGTTGAAAGAACTTCAAAAACTCCGTCACCAAGCTCAAGAATTGAAATATCAAAGGTTCCGCCGCCAAGATCGTAAACTGCGATCTTCATATCCTTTCCCTTTTTATCAATTCCATATGCGAGAGCAGCCGCAGTAGGCTCGTTTATGATACGCAGAACATTGAGCCCCGAGATCTTTCCCGCATCTTTTGTTGCCTGTCTCTGAGAATCATTGAAATAAGCAGGGACTGTAATAACAGCGTCCGTAACTTTCTCCCCAAGGTATTCTTCCGCCGTCTCTTTCATCTTTTCAAGTATCATTGCGGATATCTGCTGAGGACTGTAATCCTTGTCAATTTTGACCCATGCATCACCGTTCTTAGCCTTCACGATCTCAAAAGGGACAAGCGTTCTCATCTTTGTGACTTCTTTGGCATCGTATTTACGGCCGATAAGTCTTTTGATGGAATGCAGCGTTTTCTGCGGATTGGTGATAGCCTGTCTTTTTGCAAGCTGTCCTACAAGTTTTTCCTTTTTGTCTGTAAAAGCAACAATACTCGGTGTTGTTCTTGATCCTTCAGCATTAGCAATAACCTTCGGGTCTCCACCCTCCATGATGCTTACACAACTGTTGGTCGTACCAAGGTCGATTCCAATAACTTTACCCATTCTTTACCTCCAAACTATTCTTCACTTTGAACTTCGTTCTTATCATCATTTTCTTCAGCCTGTTCGTTAACTTCAGGCTCTTCAGCTATTTCTTCAGTCGCATCCACTTCCTGCTTGTCTACCGGCTCTTCAGGTTCCTCTTCAGCTTTTTTCGGATCATTCCCCGAAGCAACAACGACCATTGCCGGTCTCAGGACTCTGTCATGATATTTATAACCCTTCATATATTCCGTTACGATCTCGTTTGCACTCTTTCCCTCCACATCGATCATGCTCATTGCCTGATGCAGATTTGGATTAAATTCCTCTCCGAGAGAGGAGAAACCATGAAGACCATGGTTCTGCATTATATTCTCAGTTTTTGAAAGAAGATGCTTAACCCCTTGAATAAACGGATCTTTCTCGGCATCCTCCCCCGTAGGCACAAACTCCATAGCCTTGTCAAAATCATCCTTAACAGTAATAAAATCCCTGAAAAAGTTCTCCACAGCAAAGCGGATCTTTGATCTGAACTCGTTCTCGATCCTCACCTTCTGGTTTCTGTTCTCAGCCACCATCGCTTTAAGGTCCTGCTCAAGCTTTTTTATCTGTTCATCTTTTTCTGCAAGCTGATCTTTGAGCTTCTGAACATCTTTGGAATCATCTTTCTTTGAAAAAAAGCTCCTCTTTTTCTTCTTCGCCTTGTGCTCATTACCAAGCTGATCGGCAAGTTTCTGAAGATCCATTCCATCTTCAAGCTCAGATTCATCGAGTTCTATTGTCTCCGAGTCTCTGGTCTCTTCGATCTCTTCGATACTTTCTTTTTTTTCCTTTTCAACGTCCTTTTTCTTAGCGCTCATACTACCTCCGAACACTTAAAACCGTAAAGTGCTGTTTTTACAGCACTCTAAGAACAGAGCCGTTATCATCGCACTTTTATATAGGTACGAATCGACTAAAGTCAACGGTTG
>CAZTKP010000009.1:0-31935 GCA_964614215.1 uncultured Spirochaetales bacterium
ATGTTCACTGTGAATGCAAGCATGTTTCTTCCCTTTAACTAAGTGGGGTAGCTGACGATGAAGAAATTACTTATTCTAATACTCCTTGCGCTTATGACGCTTGTTTCCGTATCATGTGCGGAACAGCTGACTGTGCGTGAAAGGGAGATGAAAAAATACGAGAAGATCGACACAGATCTTGTAAACGGCATGCCGCAGACAGTTGTCAAAGTTGTTAACGCGTACAACGATGAGGACTACTTTACGGCCGCTGTAGGTTTTTACGCAATAATGAAGAACAAGGAATGGGACAGACTGCATGAGACGGCAAGATATTACTATGCAGAGTCTCTTTTCAGAATGGGACTGTATCAGGCTTCCGAATATCAGCTTGCAGAAATGCTTTTCGAAGGTCCTCAGTCGCATTATTTCATTTCCAGTCTTCTTAAGCTTCTTGCTGTTACCTATAAGACTGAAGATGAAAGGGTTCTTTTCGCAGTTCTTTCGAATGTAGATTACTCTGCTCTTCCAAAGAAATTCGCCAATGAGCTTACCTACTATCTTGGAAAGATCAGCTTCTACAACAATCAGGACGATAAGGCCCTTGACCTTTTTCAGAGAGTTAAAGATTATAGTTCGTTCTATCCGAAAGCTATCTACTTTATGGGTGTTATCCAGGTCAGACAGCAGATGTATGCCGAGGCCATGAAAAGCTTTACAGAGCTTAAGAAAATGCCTGATGATAAATACCTGGGCGGAGATATAAAAAAGCTTAAGGGAATGGCTGAACTTGCACTTGGAGAACTTTACTATGCAGCTGCATGGAAGTCCAAGAACAAACTTGCCATGTTCAATGTTGCGCTTAACTATTTCTCAAATGTCGGACGTGACAATGACCAGTGGTTTGAGTCTCTGTTTGCAAGAACATGGGCATCACTAATGATAGGAAGATTTGACTCCACACTCGGTACAGTTGTAACTCTCAGATCACCTTTTTTCACAGACATTTACTTCCCGGAAGTTAATGTGGTTGAGGCGGTTACATATTTTAACCTCTGCCAGTATGGTGAAGTCAATAATGTCATTGATTATTTCTTCGGTATTTATCCCGGATATTCAGACAAAATGAAATCATGGCTTGAGAACGTTTCAACAAAGACAGGTCTTGATGTATATATGGAACTGCTGAAAATGTATAAATCAGCTCAGAAAGGTGAAAAGACAGCTCTTCCTGAATCTCTTCTCAGAAAGATCCTCACAGATCCTATTTTTGAGAGGAAGTATACACATATTAAAGAGATAGAAAAAGAGTTTGCTCTTATCGAAGGCTCTCCGGATGCTTTTAAGACAAGCGTTATTGCCAAGGATATTTCTAAGAAAATGATGTATCAGCTTACAACGCTTAGAAATGAAGCAGGCATCTGGCTTGTTAATCGTGTGCAGAATCTCAGTCAGGAGCTTCTTCAGCTCATAGCTGATATGAGAGCGATTAAATTTGAGATGACGGACAGTATGAAGAATGCTCTTGAAAAGGAAGAGCAGTTCGGAAAGAAGGTAGGCGAGGAAGAGCAGAAGAAGGAAGAGAAAAAAATGAATCCTTCTGTTCCCGATGGTTTCTACTACTATCCTTTCGATGGTGAATATTGGGAAGATGAGCTTGGATACTACTTCTTTAATGTAGAAAATGCATGTAAAGAGTAAGTGAATTGATAATGTAAACTAAAGATAGAGGTTCTTGAAAATGTTGAGAAATAAGAAGCTGATTTCCATTTTGGTTGCTTTGATGGTTATCTCTTTTTCTTTAGATGTAATGGCACAGAGAAAAAGAAGAGAGACCAGATCGACAGGTCCCAAAAAGACAACTATGGATGTCAAGGAAGTTAAATCAGACAAAGCATCTATGGAGAAAAGGGACGAAGCTATTAAACAGCTTAACGATCTTATTAAGGATTATCCTGAAGGCCCTAGAAAAGCTGAGGTCTACAGAAGACTTGCTGAGCTTTACTGGGAAAAGGCAAAAGGGATAAAAGATGTTATTATGAAAGAGTTCAACAAGGCTACGGATAAGTACTACGAGATAAACGATCCTAATGCTCCCATGCCTGAACTTGATCTTAAACCTTCATGGGTATGGAACAACAAGGCAGTTGATATCTGTGATTACATCATTAAAAAATACCCTGCATTTACTGGAATTGACGAGGTTTACTTCTTTATGGCATCCAACCTCATGGAGATCGGACAGCCTCTCAGAGCTGTGAGATATTACAAACTTGTTGTCGAGAAGTATAAGAACTCAAAGTTTGCGGCAGACGCATATTTCCAGATGGGTGAATACTTTTTTAACAACAATAACGTTTTTAAAGCGATTCCTAACTACAAGGCTATAATTGACAAGTACCCCGAAAATAAGTTCTACGGTTTTGCTCTTTATAAGTATGCATGGTGCATGTATAACGTCGGTGAGTACGAAAAGTCTGTTAAACTTTTCCAGCAGGTTGTTCAGGTAGCTAACAAGATTAAGGACGTTGCTCTTAAAGAAGATGCTCTCAATGACATGGTAGCACCCTATGCAGAGTCTGGAACCGTTGCTGACGCAGAAAGATACTTTAAGACTATCGTTAAGGAAAAGAAGTACTTCATTGCTGTTCTTATAAGACTTGCGAACATTTATTTTGAGCAGGATCGTAATAAGGAAGCAATAACTATTTATAAGAAACTTCAGAAGGAAGCTCCTGAACACCCAAGAGGTCCGACGTGGCAGAAACAGATCGTTGAATCTTACAAGAAACTTAACAGTAAGGATGATGTAAGGAGAGAGATTCTCCAGCTTGTTAAGCTTTATGCTGATAAAAATGCTGTATGGGTAAAGGCAAACCAGAAAGATGAGACTACTCTTGAAAGTGCCCGTCAGACAGCTGAAGCAGCACTCAGGATCCTTACAGTAGAATATCATAATGAAGCTAGAAAGACCAAATCTGACACCACATGGAAGATAGTTGGCGAGATCTATCCGATCTACCTTAATTACTTCGCAAAATCAGAAGCATCTTATGACATGAGATTCAACTATGCTGAATATCTCTATGATCACAAGAAGTATAATGATGCCGGTGAACAGTATCAGAAAGTTGCAGACCTTAATCCGAAAGGACATCACTTTGAGGATGCTTCATACGGAGCTGTAAGTTGTTTCGGAGCTCTTCTTGAAGACGATCAGAAGAAAGCAAAAGAAGCCGCTAAGGACAGGATCAGACAGGCAAAGAAAGAAGGGTCAGGACAGATTCAGGCCAACATGGTCAAGACAGCTGACGATAAGGATGCTGCAAAAAGAGATGAAGTCGCTAAAGAATTCAAGCCGAAGAAAATACCGGAACTTCATCAGAAATATATAAAGGCTTGTGATACTTATATTAAGAATATTCCGAGATCTAAGTATCTTGTTGACATTATTTATCAGCAGGCTATTACATACTACGCATTTAATCATTTTGACAATGCTGTGCCTGTATTTGAAATGATAGTTAAGAAGTACCCCAGACACAAACTTGCAGAGTTTTCTGCCGACCTTATCATGGACTCTCTTAACATGAGTAAGGATTGGGAGGCAATTAACAATAAGTCAAGAGAATTCTTGAGAAATTCAGCACTTCTTTCTGGAAGGAACAGGCTGAAGAAAGACCTCGAGAAATTTAAGGAAATGGCATCTTTCTATGCTTCGGATATTCCTCATAAGAATGGAAAGAGTCTTGAATCTGCTGAGAGATACGTTGCTTTCGTAACGGAATTTCCGAAATCTAAATTCAATGACGTTGCTCTTTACAATGCTATAGTTTACTATCAGAAGGGTGGAGATCTTTACAAATCAATCAGAACTCAGGAGAGATTCCTGCGCGAAAGCGACAAGATCTATTCAAATTCTAAGTTGAAAGATAAGGTCATGTTCGGTCTTGCGAAGAACTACGAAGCTATTGCTTACTATGATAAGGCTGCAAATCTTTACATTGATTTTGTAGAAAAAGCTCCTAAGGCAAAGAAAGCGGGCGATGCTGTTTATAATGCTGCAGTTCTTTTTGAGAGTATCGGCGAAACAGAAAAGGCTATCGACAACTACAGACTGTTCGTTGATAAATATGCAAAAGAGGAAAAGGAAAAGTTCACAATAGCTCTTCAGTATGGATATATCTGGATGAGAAAGGGAAAAACTTTCTACGACAGAGCAGAAAAGGGTTTCAACAGGTTCATGGATGAACATATTGAGCTCAGCGGGCTGAAAGACTATGTATTCCTTAATGAGAAAGGTGAAGTCAATAAGCTGGAAGAAGAGGTTAAGGTTAAGGTTGAAAAAGGTGATCCCAATACCCTTATCGCACTCTTCGGAGCAAAGATGACTATGGCTAAAGAAAATAGTCAGAATGAGGATTTCTATAAAAATGCAGACAAGATACTTCAGATTTTCAGAGGCGGTGAGTTCAAAGAAAAGGAACCTTTAAATGAGATCGCCAGAGATTTTGTAGCTCAGTCAATGATCCTTGAAATTCTTCCTGAATATAATGAATATATGTCAATTAAGCTGGACAACATTCCTTTTAAGAAAAAAATGAAAGGATACGAGATAATCCAGTGGGGTTTTGATGTTCAGGACGGTAAGATAGTGCATCTTGCCGGAGAGGATGTAAGTCAACTTACAGGAAGTGAGAAAGCTAACTTGAAGGCTGCGGTAAAAGTAAAAGACAAGTTCAATGAAGTTTCACAGGAAAGGATCAAGAAAAAGGTTGAGATGACAGTCACTCTTTCGGAAAGATTCGGTAAGATAATTGAAATTGCAAAATCTCCCAGATACACTCCGGCATCTCTCTACTACATTGGTAAAGTTTACAAAGACCTTACAGATCAGATGTTCAATGCTCCTGTTGCTCCGTGGCTTAGTGATGCTCAGATATCTGCCTACAAACAGTTCCTTGATGAAAAAGCTTTCGGTGCTCAGAAAAACGCGGTGGCATTCTTTGAAAGTGCAATGAAAAAGGGATATGAGACTTCTGTTTACAATGAGTATGTTGCCAAGGCAAAATATGAGCTCAGGTTCTTCCAGGAAGTTACAGGCGGAAAGTATTATGATGAGAATGAAATAGTTCCTCCTTCAAGCATGATAGAAACCTCCTCTTACATTGGAAAAATAGATATTAAATTTAATTTTCCTGAGATATCAAAAGAGGAAAGGAAAAAGCTGAAGAAGATGCTTAATGCACCTAAAGTTCAGACTGTCGGCGGCACACAGGGTGGAGCAGCACAGCCCGCACCTGGAAAACCTCAGAATGAAAAACAGGAAAAGAAAGGAGAATAAAGAATGAAAAGGTTGATAACACTTTTAATAGCCGTTGCGCTTATTTTTTCCTTAGCATCCTGTGCAACAGGGGAAAAGAAGGTCGAAAAGAAGGCCAAAAAGAAAACGATCGTAGTCAAAAAAGATCCAAAAGAACCTGAAGACTGGGCAAAGAACTTTACAGCAAAGGGACTGGATGCTCTTGAAGTTAAGAACGGTAAGGTTGATTTTGATAAGGCAGTAATGTATTTCACAAAAGCTGCAGAAGCATATCCGTCAGCACCTTTTGTTCACTACAATCTAGGGCTTGTCTATCAGAGAAAAGGTGATGATCAGGAAGCGGTAAAATACTACAACAAGGCTCTAGGACTTGATCCTAAGTATCCGATGCCTGTAATAAACAAGGCTGCAATTTATGCAAATAAGCTTGAGTACAACAGAGCGATAGATGTTTGCGAAAAGTTCCTTGAGAAGGAAAATGACAAGGACAAGATCGTTCTTTCAGCTGTTGCAGGTTTTTATCTTCTGAAAGGTGACTACATAAATGCAATTCAGTCTGTTAGAAAGATCCTCATTCAGGATCAGGGTGATGTAGATGCTCTTAAGAACCTCGGTATGATCTACTTTAAAAAGAACGACCTCGGTCTTGCAACGATGGTAACCACCAACTCATACAATTTGAGAAAGGACGATGCCGGTATTGCAAATAACAGAGGTGTCATCTACTCTTCTCAGGGCGATGATTCTCTAGCGATGCTTTATTTTATAAGAGCTATCAGCAATGATCCTAAGAACAAGAGTGCTAACTTCAATGTTGCTTCGATCGCTATGAAGTATGGTGATGCTCAGACAGCTTATGACAGATATTCACTGGTTCTTTCACAGGATCCTGACAATCTGGATGCAAGAATAGGTCTGGCTCTTTCCCTTAGAGGACTAGGACGTTTTACAGATGCTGAAAAGGAATACCAGAAAGTTCTTCAGAAAGATCCTAACAATGCTATTGCAACTTTTAACCTTGGTGTTCTTTACTATGACCACATGAACAAAAAGGTCGAGGCAAAAAGAAATTTTAGAAAATACCTTTCTATTGCAGAAAGTGTAAGTGATGACCATATTGTTCATAAGTACTTGAAAGATAAGGTTAATGCCAGACCAGTCGAGGAAGAAGAAGAGTAAATGATTAAATTTGATATTTTTTTCATAATTGATAAAGTAATCAGCGTTGGATAATGATAAGGAGGATACTGGTATGAAGAAGTTAATAATAATGGCGGTTTTACTGTTAACTTTCGGATTTGTCTTTGGTCAGGATGTTGACGAACAGGGGAATCTTATTAAGTATAGGCAGAAGACCGTTATTGACTTCGAGGATGTTATGCTTGAAGGACAGATAAAAAAGCCTTCAGGATCCTTTTTAATGACACAGTCAAAAAAGAAATTTAATTCTCTGATAAACCTTAAAAAGGATTTTAACAGAGAACTTGTTAAGTCAGTTGACCTTTTGAATTAGTATTAGTATTTTGATGTTAACTATATTATGAGGCCGGGACTATGCCTGAAAAATCAAAGTTGAGAAAACGACTCCTTTATGATCTGTCTCCGATTCCGGAGATTCCGGTAAACAAAAGTGTTACCGGGAAATTAACGCCCGAAATAAGGGTTGTTTACGACAACAAGGTCCTTCTTGATTTTATAAGAGTTAAGAAGGCTTTTACTGTTGGAACAGAAGTTGCTGCTGACTGTACTGTCGACGAGGCTTTTATTGCTGATAAGGCGTACAACATTATTAACGAAGTCGGCAAGAACTACACTCTTAATCTGCAGGACGGATTTAAAGGATCGATCTACAGAGGTGAGGAGAAAACAGACCTTTCTGAGTATGTAAAGTCAGGAAACGCAACAGTTGATATTGATGAGTCAACTCTTGTTATTCTTGAGTTCGGAGCTATTTCAGTTTGTGCTTCAAAGTCAATGCCGGAACCTTTTAAAGGTGGTGGATTCTTTAAGCAGTTTGATGCAGCTCTTGCAATTATCATGCTTGTGGTCTTTATCCTCGGAATCTTCGGTGTAAACATGGTTATCGAAACACCCCCTGTCGAAGTCGACATATTTGAGATCGACAACAGGTTCGCAAAACTTATTGTTGAGGCTGAAGACGATGTTAAAGTTGAAGAGCTCGAAGAAGAAAAGAAAGTAAAGCTTGAAAAACCGAAAGAAGGTCTCGTTGAAGCAAGTCAGCAGAGGAAATCACTTGGAGAAGAGGGTCGTGTAGGTAACAAGAAGAGCAAAGTTGCCAATGCTCAGGGTTCAGCAAGAAGAAGTCTTGATGCAAAAGTTGCACAGAGCTCAGGTATCATGGGTGCTCTTTCATCAGGTGCTGCAAGTTTTGACAGAGTCTTCGGTGGCGGTGGTCTCGGTGCCGGTATGGAAAAGACCCTGGGTTCGGTTAGCGGTCTTGCCGGTGTTGACCAGTTCGGTTCAGGTGGACTTGGAACCAGAGGATTCGGTACAGGCGGCGGCGGAAACGCTCTCGGTATCGGTGGTCTTGGAACACGTGGCCGTGGCGGCGGCGGTGGTGCCAAATATGGTATGGCTGCTGGAAGGATCGGAAGAAAAGGAAGATCTAACATCACTGCAGGTGGCGGACAGGCTGTTATCATGGGTGCGTTGGACAGATCTGTTATTGATGCATATATTAGAAGAAACCTCGCTAAGATTAGATGGTGTTATGAAAAGGAACTTAATAAGGATCCGAAACTTTTTGGAAGAATTGTTATTAATTTCATAATTTCCAAGAGGGGTTCAGTCAGCAGTTCTAAGGTCAATAGAACAACTATGGGTAACAAAACTGTTGAAACGTGTGTTGCAAATCAGATAAAAAAGATCCGTTTCCCGAAGCCTAAAGGCGGCGGTATTGTTATCGTTAACTACCCGTTTGTGTTTAAACACTCTGAAGGCTAATGGAGAGTATTATGAAAAAAATATTGGTAATTGCTATACTTTTTCTTAGCTTTGCTCTTTTTGCTGAATCAGAGGGGGAATCAACTGATGTATCTGGAAACGATCTGAATCCTGTTCTTAGAGGATTTAACTTCCAGCTTTCAGGAGGTATTCTTGCTTATGTAGGGAAAGCAGGAGGAGATAATGCCGGGAGTCCTTTAGGTTCAGCTTTTAAGTTCAATATCGGATACGATATTCCTATAAAGAATTCCGTTAATATCGGCATAGCTGCATCTATTGGTATGTTGCAGTACAATGTTCAGCCGAACGATTCAAGAGAAGGAGTTCTTGCTGATTATGCAAAATCTCCTTGGGTCGAAGATTACAGTCCGCTAACTGTTGGTCTTGAGGTCGATATCACATGGATGATTAATAACAGATGGGAGCTCGGGGCTCTTATCAACTTTGATTACTATGCATTGGCCGAAACATTAAAGTCAGGTCAGTATAGAGATACTAACCCGGGAAACCTCGCTTTCGGAGGTGGACTTATTTTTGAATACTATACTTTCGCAAGACATTTTTCTCTGGGTTTGTCCGCGGAATTCAACTATGTTCTTGATTTTGAAGGCATGAATATTATCGTTACTCCTTTTATGAAGTATACATTCTAAGTTTTTGATATAATTGAAAAATCGCGAAGTTCTAAAATCATCTCCAATCGGTATTTTTGATAGTGGTGTAGGTGGCTTAACTGTTTTTAATGAGATAAGGAAAGCTCTGCCTCATGAAGATCTTATCTATCTTGGAGATACCGCCCGGGTTCCTTATGGATCAAAGTCCAGTGATGTCATTAAAAGATACTCCAGGCAGAATGCTGAGTTTTTATTGAGTAAGGCTGTCGGAATGATAGTTGTTGCATGCAACACGGCCTCAGCAGTATCGGTACAGTATTTAAGAGATCTTTTTCCGGATATTCCCGTTGTTGGTGTTATTGATCCTGTAGTTGAGTACATAAAAGAACTTTCCGTTAATAATGTTGCTGTTCTGGGGACAAACACTACTATTGAATCTGGTGCTTATCAGAAAGCTTTATTAAGATATCGGGACTTTAATATTTTTTCTCAGCCCTGTCCTCTTTTTGTTCCTCTGGTTGAAGAGGGTCTTTTTAATGAACCTATCACGATCATGGCTATAGACATGTATCTCAGAGACCTTAAAGAAGCAGGGATGGATGCTGTGATACTAGGATGTACTCACTATCCGATGCTGAAAAAACAGATAGGCAAGTATTTTGGTCAAAGGACTTTAGTTTTTGATACAGCCTATCATACAGCTCTAAAGGTCTCCGAGTTAAGAAAAGCAGATGGGAGACAGTCTGAAAATATAAAGGGAAAAGCTGTTTTTTATGTGACTGACTCAGTGTCATCATTTAAAAAGACTGCTGAAATGTTTCTAGGCTACGATATCAGTAATATCCATCATATATAATTTGCATTTTTTTTCCTACCGCTTATAGTATTACGAGAATTTTAATGGGGTTTGAAAATGTATAGGAATGTATTTATTTTACTTTGCTTTATGATCTTTACAAGCCATGTTGCTATTGCTCAGGAAAAAGAGGGTGCTGTTCCTGAAAAAACATCTGCTGAAAAGCAAATTGCGGATAACGAGAATCAGGATGAAGATGTAATTAAGCAGGAAGAATCTGAAGAGGGTAAGAATGAAGCTGAAGCGGGTGAACAGGTTGAACAGGGTTACAACATAAAACTTAGGAATCTGGAAGAAAAGATTAACTCTCTGAAAGATAAGATATTTCGGTCAAAGCAAAGACTGGCAATTCTTCAGGAAACTGTTCTTAGTGGTTCAATCGCCGGTGCGAGAGCCACGATAATTCACAGTAATAAAGTTGGAGGTGCCTTTAAACTGGTCTCCATGGTCTATTATCTGGATGAAGCTCCGGTCTACAAAAAGATCGATAAGCCCGAAGAGCTGGAAGATGAGGAAATTGTAGTTTTTGACGGTTCAGTGGTTCCGGGACCGCATCATCTTTCAGTATATTTTGTCTATAAAGGAAAGGGATATTATATTTTTTCGTATATGAAAGGATATACCTTTAAAATGAGAGCCGGACATTCGTTTAATGTTGATGAAGGTAATCTGATGGAGATAACAGTAACTCCTAAGGATAAGGGGTCATCGGTTAAAGTTGACAACAGACTGATGGTCTCTTTTGATGTTAAGAAGAAGATGTATGAACAGAAATCTGAAAAGGAAAAGAAGGATTCCGAAGAAGAATAATGAGATCTAGCCTGATTAAAATATTTCTGATCCTTATAGTTTTCTCCAACATAGTTTTGGCTCAGGAAGATGAGCTCAAACAGGAGATAGGAGCCAGCATTTCTCAGATATCAAAAGAGCTCGAAGAAATAAATGATCAGTACTCATCTGCTAAAGCTAAATATCTTTCACCCCTGGTTTTAAACAGTGAATATGAAACTCCCGTAGAAAAAAAGATAATGAAAGCGGAGTTTTATTTTAATAAAAAAGACTATATTTCATCGGGAAGTCTTTACTATTCGATCGTCATGTCAAGAACTGAGAAAGACTCCATCTGGGAGGAATCTCTTTTTAAGCTTGCAGAATCTCTCTACATGAACAGAAACTATATTTCAGCAAAAAGATACTTTGAAATGCTGATAACGACTATTCCTGAAAGTAGGCATAGAATAGAATGTCTTAAAAGACTTATTTCCTCAAGCTATCACCTGGGTGAATACTCTTCTGCAAAGAAGTACTATTCCAGGTTTATGGAGATAGGTTATGACATGTCGAAAGACCAGGAGCTTGTCTACTTCCTGGGTAAAAGTCTTTTTTTTGATGAACAGGTCAAGGAAGCACTCAGTGTTTTTAAAACAATAAATGATAAAAGTGCCTATTTCCCCCAAAGTCAGTATTTTATCGGCTCTATTCTTTTGAGATCCGGTAAAGATAAGGAAGCCATAAAGTATTTTGAAAAAGTTATCGGTCTTTCTGACAAAAAGAAATATTTTAAATTTGATCAGATCAGAGACCTTTCCCTTCTGGCTGCTGCAAGAATAGCTTTTGAAATGGATGACCTTAACAGCACTCTTAAGTATTACATTATGCTTGATAAGACATCAAAACATTTTGCAGAAGCCTACTATGAGCTTTGCTGGACATACATAAAAAGAGAGGAGTACAGTAAAGCGATAAATGCACTCAGACTTATAAAATACATTGCTCCGGATTCAATAATTGCGCCGAAAGCAGAGATACTCGAAGGATCACTTCTTATCAAGATGGAACGGTTCGGGGAAGCGATGATGCTGTTTGATTCCGTTGTTAAGAAATACGGCGTTATTAAGGAAGAGCTGTATTCGATAGACAGTAAGAATTTTTATTCAAAGGCAAAGCAGGGAGATACGGCTAATGCTCTTTCTCCATATTCCCCGATCGTTCGTTCTCTTCTTAGTGATAACAAAAAATTCACTAATGCTATGCGTCTGGGGGATGATATAACTTTACTTGAAAAGGAGATCAACACTGTCAAAAGACTTGAGAAAAAGATAAGCACAATTATTGAGAACAAAAACATATCCACCATCTTTCCTCCGTTGAAGGAGGGTTCGAGGACAGTTA
Source organism: uncultured Spirochaetales bacterium (assembly GCA_964614215.1). Classification (GTDB taxonomy): domain Bacteria; phylum UBP6; class UBA1177; order UBA1177; family UBA1177; genus CAZTKP01. The sequence goes on from CAZTKP010000009.1 coordinate 11,909, forward strand.
TACGCCTCCAGAACAGGATAGTTGCAATTAGAAGTGAATTGCTGACACTGAGAAAAAAAGCTGTGTGGGATGAGCTCAATGATGCTGAGAAAAGAGAATACGAAGAACTTGAAAGCAAAAAGAATAAATTGCTTGGAATAATAGAAGAAATGCCGCTTACTTCTGAACAGATAGAAAAAAAGGCATCTGAATATGCTGAAAAAATCATAGAGATGGAAGCCACTATTCACAGAATATCAATACAGACAAAATCTCTTTTTGATCAGCTGGATGCTGTTAGTATCTATTATGATAAAAATACAAAAGATACAGCTAAAGATGAAAGACTTGTAAACAAGATCAAGGCAGAAAAGGAAGAAATACTGAAAATGATCGAAACGCTTGATATCTATAAGAAGCAGGTGGAGGAAGAAAAGAATAGACTCGTTCTGGGCGGTGATCTTGTCAGTAGGGTCATCATAGCAAGGGACAGTCTTAACAGTATTATAGCAAAACAGAACAAACTCCTTCTGAAGTCAAGCGACACCATTGAGCTTTTTAATAGAAATATCAATGAGTTGCTTGAGAAGGCTGAGCTTATAGATAAAAACCTTAATGTGTTTTACGGGAAACTTAACAACGCTGTGAAGGGAATTATTCAGGAGATCAGACTTGCCTATGAAAATGAAAGAAATAAAATAAATGAATATCAGAGCGATCTGCTGAGCATTAAGAGAGAGGTTACCGAGATGGCATCTCTTGCGATGTATTCCAATATTAATAAAGTTAGAACGACTTTCTCTGATCTTGTCCTGAAAGCTGACCTGGGAATAATCGATGTGGCATGGGAAAAGAAGCAGGAAAAAACAAACGCCATCCTTAAGCTGAGAACTCAGAGAGCAAAGGAGATCCGGGCTCTTTATATGAACATGGAGGATGAATGAGGTCTGAGAAACTGATCACACTTCTTCTCCTTGTGTTTTTTCTTGCTCCTGCTGTGGCAAAGGAAAAAGAAAAAAAAGATTCCCCCAAGTCTTCTTCGACAGATCTGATCATTGATAAAAAGGATTTTGAAGAAGGATATGTTGAAAGGCAGGTTCTGAGATACGAAGCGATAATCAAGCAGTATAGAGAAGAGCTTCGTTCATTAATAAAAAGAAGCGTGGAGGAAAAGAAGAGGGTCGTTGAGAAAAAATATGCTCCGACGATCAAAAAAGAACTGGAGAATGAGAATCTGAACAGACTTGACGCTATTGCTCTTTTTGAAGAATTTATCAAAAAATATCCTGAAAATGAGACATATACTCCGGGAGCAATGTACAGGCTGGCAGAACTTTACTACGAAAAATCCATGCTGGAGCATGAAAAGAAAGTTCAGAAATACGAGAAGGAACTTGTTGCATATGAAGAGAAAAGACGTAGTGATGAGCCTGAGCTGCCTATCGTTGATTTTGATGAAACGATAGATCTTTACGATAAGATAATCAAGGTCTTTCCCAAGTTTAAGTATCTGGGAGCCGTTTATTACATGCTCGGTTACTGTTATGCCGAATCGGCACAGGGAGAAAAAGCTGTAAAGGTGTGGTTAAAGCTAATAGATAAGAAGATAGAGACACCTTATCTTGCTGAGCTTTATCTGAGAGTTGGTGACCATTATTTTAATTCGAACGATCTTGTCAAAGCTGAGGAATATTTTCTTAAAGGTATTGAGTTCAGGGAAGATGTTTTTTACGATAAGATCCTCTATAAGCTGGCCTGGACTTACTATAGACAGAGTAAATTTCAGGAGGCCATAGACAGCTTTGTTAATCTTGTGAATTATGCTGACGAGATGAAGGCAAAAGGTATAGATAAAGGTCAGGACCTGAGAAAAGAGGCGATTCAGTATATTGCTATCAGTTACGCTGATGAGGAATGGGGAAGTGTAGATAAGGCGATTGCTTACTTCGCCAACATAGATGGATCGAAGTTCGAGAAGGATGTTTTTGAACAACTTGGGAAGTACTATTATGAAAACAGCAGTTTTTCTCAGGCGGAGAAAGCTTATAAGTTTGTTCTCGATAGACACCCGATGTATGAAAATGCTCCCAGGATTCATCACAGGCTCATACAGCTGTACAACAAGGCACGAGAGTTCGATAAAGCATCTGCCGAAACCGAAGTCTTTTCAAAAAGATATGCTGCAGAAAGCGAATGGGCGAGGGTGAACAGAGGAAATGCAACTGCTGTGAGAGAGGCTGCTGAATGGGCAAAAAACGCGCTTTTAGACACAGCATCCTTTCATCACAGACAGGCTCAGAAGTATAAGCAGGATGGAGAGACTCAGCTTGCTATTGATGAATATAAGATAGCGGCTATAGCGTACGGTGAGTATCTCATTAAATTTCCTTATACCTCTGAGAGTTATGATATTACATATAACTTTGCGGATACTCTTTTTCAGTCTGGCGACATAGAGATGTCGGTTGTTATCTATGAAAGGATAAGAGACGATAAGAATCAGGATAGGCTTAGGGAAGATGCCGCTTTTCAGACTTTTGTATGTTATACAATGCTGTGGGAGAAGTCTCCGGAAAGGCTTGTGGCCAGTGAAGAAAAGAGAGGTAAACCTTTTTCTAAGCTTGAAGAGAAACTTATTGAATCAAGTGACATCTACCTTGAAACAGCAAAAGAGGTCGAGGACAAACCTGTAGTTGCATACACTGTAGGCAGAATCTTCTTTGATCACGGTAAATTCGAAGAAGCTGAGAAAAGATATCTTAAGATCATTAGTGAGTTTTCAGGCCATCAGGCTTCAATTCTTGCTGCAAGAGATATTATTAGTGCCTACACAGAGAAAAAAGATTGGGTTAATGTTGCTAAGTGGTCCAAAATACTTACAGACAGACTTTCCGAGAAAAAGGATGTCAGCAAGGAGCTCAAGCAGGAGTTTACAACTTACAGGGCCGGCGCGCTTTTCATGTATGCTCAGAAACTTGAGGAAGAAAAGAAATATAAGAAAGCGGCTGAAGAATATCTGAGACTTGTTGAAGAAAACCCCTACAACGAGAATGCAGATAAAGCTCTTTCCAATGCAGCCATTAACTTTCAGAGAGCAACGATGTTCGATTCCGCTTTGAAGCTTCATGAAAGAATATACAAAGAATATCCATATTCTTCTCTGGCTCCGCAGTCTCTCTATCTTGTTGCATACAATGCTGAAAGAAGTTATAACTTTGAAAAGGCAGTTGATGCCTATCAGCAGCTTTACAAGAAATATCCTGCCTACGAGAAAAAGGCGGCGGCACTTTATAATGCGGGATTTCTTCTTGAAAGACTGCAGCGATACAGTGAAGCCTCTTCCTACTATAAGCTTTATTACGCCGAAGAAAATGAGAAGGTCGAGGGGAAGGAAGCCCTTTATATGGCCGGGTTGATGTATAAGAAAGCTAAGAACTGGAACAGGATGATAAAAAGCTTTGAGAATTTCATCAGCACTTTCAGAAACGATTCGGAAGTAGGGCATCTTGTAATGAGAGCCTATCATCAGATAGCGATAGTTTATGAGGAAAAGTTCAATAAATGGAGAAAGGCCAAGGATTACTATTCAAAAATACTGGAATACCTTGAAGAAAAGAAAGTGCAGTCAGAGGAAGGACTGCTTTATGCGGCTGAAGCAAAATTCAAACTCCTGGAAGATGATTTCAACGACTATATAAAATTAAAAATAGGTGGAAAAAACGACAAACAGCTTGAAGAAAGCCTGAAGAATAAAGTTGCAGTAATGAAAGAGCTTGAGGAAAAGTACAAGGAAGTGCTCAAGTATCAGGTTTATGAATGGGTTATTGCATCTATTTACAGAATGGGTGTTCTCTACCAGAGTTTTTCCGATACACTTTTTAATGCTGAGCCGCCTAAAGGGCTTTCATACGAAGAGGAAGAGATCTACATGCAGATGCTTCAGGATCAGGCTGCTCCTATTGAGGAAAAAGCTGTGTTAATTTATTCCAGCGGTCTCGCAAAGGCACGGGAGATGAAAGTTTTTAACAAGTGGACTCAGCTTATAACAGAAAAACTGTCAGTTATGAGACCGGCGGAATATAAAGTTGGAAAGACTCCTAAGTTTGTTGTTGACAGCTCTCTTGAGACAGGATTTCCAATATTGTTGTCACTTGACCGTACAAAGAAAAAGGAATACTTGAAAAAGGGAATGGATTCAGGGGATAAAGAAAAAGCTTCCAAGAAAGATAAAGACTCAGAAAAAGCAGAGAAAGACGCTTCAGGGAAACAGGGTGAGAAGGAGGCTGAAAAATGAAAAAACTTCTAATCACTTTAATGCTGCTGCTGCCATTTATTTTCAGTAGCTGTGCCACATCTCAGAAAAAGGACAAAAAAACGATTGAAAAAACTGAAGACAACAAAACTGATGGAAAAAACAAGAAAGATAAAGAGGCAGGCAGCGAAGAAGATTCTGATGTAAATGAAAAAGAAGAACCCGATGCAGATAAAAAGGACGATAAGAGTGGAAAGAAACAGAAAAAACGTAAGAAGAAATACTATGACGGATCAAAGTATATCGGTCCGGCAGTAGAAGATCTTACGGATGGTCTTGCCAAGTATTTTAATGATGATTGCGAATCGGCAATAAAAGAGTGGAAGAAAGGTCTTAAGAAAGATAATAAGCGATATCAGCTGGCATTTAATGTGGGACTTTGTTATGAAAGGCTGAAAAGATCAGATGAAAGTATCAAATGGTATATTAAAGCTTATAAGATGAATCCCGATTTCACAAGGCCTCTGTATAATGCCAATATTCTTCTGGGGGAGGAATCTAAAAGTAAAGAGAAATTTTATATTGATCTTGTTGAGCAGACAAAGGACAAAGTTATAAAGAACAATTTTCTTGCGTGGCTTAAACTCAGACATGGGGATGAAGATGCTGCTGAGGAGTATGCAAAGAAAGCTCTGAAAGAGGATGAACAGAACTCAGACGCCGTTATTACCCTTGCGGAGATATATTATAGTAAGAAAATGTATGAACTTTCTGAAATGGCGCTTTCAACTGCGGAAAAATGGGATGAGGACAACTTCAGACTTCATAGACTTTACGGTTTCCTGGCCTATAGAACAGGAGACAAGAAAAAAGCGGCGGTACATCTTCAGAAAGCGGCCAAACTGAATCCCGAACTCCCTGAAGTGAACAACATCCTTGCGGTTCTGGCTATGGAGATAGAAGATTTTGCAACAGCGAAGGATAAGCTTGAATTCGCACTGAAAATCGCACCGGAGTTTAAAGCGGCGAAGATGAACCTTGCAATTGCATACAAAGGGCTTGAGGAATATAAAAAATCCAGAGACATTTTAAAAGAACTTGAAGAAGATAAGACTTTAGGTCCTGATTTCAGAAAATCTGTGATCTATAACATTGCGGTTCTTTATCTTGATGCTGATGTGGAAGGGAACAAGGACCCTAATAAATTTGATACTTCTATCAGTTATTTTAATAAGTACCTGAAGCTTGTGCGTAAGGATCCTGATTATAGAAAACAGAAGAAACTGATAGCCGGATACATAAAGGAAGCCGGTGTGGAAAAGAAAAAGATGGAGTACTACAACAAGATGAAAGCCCGGGCCGAAAAGAGGAAGAAAGAGCTTGAAGAAGAACATAAGAAGTTCTTGGCTACAAAAGAGAAAGCGTTTAACGAGGCAAAGGAAAAGGATACTTTTGAGGTTTGGGAAAAATATTTAAAGGATTATCCTCTGAAAGGAGATGATGATAAGTTTGGAATTGCGGCAAAGGCTCGGTATGAAGAGCTTTTTCCTGCTGCTAAAGAGGATGCGTTTAAAAAGGCGATAGAGAAAGACGATATTCCTGTATGGGAAAGTTTCCTTGAAAGGTTTCCTATCGTTGATGACAATGATAAGCTCAGTATTGCTGCGACAGGAAGGCTCGAGGAACTGAGAAGTGAATCAGAGGAAGAAGGGAGATCCGGGGAAGAGTCTGAAAAAACAGAGGGTAAATGATGATAACTTGTTTACTTACTAACAATAAAAAATTTGATTTTATTTATAGTTGAGTGTATCTTTCTGCTATGTTTGTTTGGAATGAAAAAAAATACCTGTTTTTATGTTTTGTAATTTTTTTGATGATTATGTTTGTTAATACTCTTTATGCGCAGAAAAAAGGCATTGTTCTTGAGGAGATCAAGATCGAAGGAACTATTCAGAAGCCGGAGGCTATGTATTTTCTTTCCAGAGCAAGGTTTACGTACAGGACACTTGACCTGAACGTCAGTTTTAAGAAGAAGGTAGAGAAAGCTCTTTATACGGAAGATGCTTTCTAGTTAATATTTATTTTTTTTGGAGGTTTTATCATGCAGGGTTTCGCAGATTTTTATCGAAACGGTGGACCATTCATGCACTTTATCGCTCTTTGCGGTCTTTACATTCTTGGAGTTTCGATCTACAAGTTCGTATTCCTTCTCGCAAAGTTCAACACAAACGGTGCAAACCTTATGAAGCAGATCCAGAAGCTTGTTATGGCTAACAATGTTGACAAAGCTATCAAACTTTGTACAGCTGCTGGCGATGCTGCACTTGCAAATGTTATGAAAGCTGGTCTTTCAAGAGCTAACAGAGGCGAGCTTGAGATTCAGAACGCTATGGAAGAAGCTACTCTTGAAGTAACACCAAAGATCACTAAGCTTACTGAGTCTATTTTCGCAATGTCAAGTACAGCTACAATGCTTGGTCTTCTTGGAACGATCTTCGGACTTATCGAAGCTTTCGACGCTGTTGCTCACGCTGCTCCCGAGCAGAAGTCAGCAATGCTTGCAAGCGGTATTGCTATGGCAATGAACACGACAGGTTTTGGTCTTATCATGGCTATTCCCGGTACAGTTCTTACAGTTCTCATCAAAGGATTCTCAAACAAGATTCTTGACGACATGGACCTTTATTCCGTTAAGCTCGTTAACCTTCTTGTCAGCAGAGAAAAGGGTGCGGCAGAGTAAGATTTATACTGTAACTGGAGGATAGTTAGATGGCTAAAAGAAGAAAAAAATCAGACGGCGTTGAGGAAATAAACCTTAAGCCCGCCATGAACCTGATTCTTATCCTTATTCCTCTGTTGCTTACATCTATGGAGGCTGTTAAGATCGCAGTTGTTAACGTTGCTACGCCCAATATTGGACCGGCTTCAGTTTCACCGCCGCCGACAGATGCTCCTGAAGACAAACCGCTCAAGCTTACTATTGCTTTAACCGATAGAGGCATAACGGTCTTTGCGAGAGATCAGGTTATTGAGAATAAGGATGATCCGCTTGGTCCGACTATTCCAAAGATAGATGGACAGGAAGAGGATGCAAACGGTAAAATGGTAAATGCCAGAGTCTATAACTACACCAAGTTAGTTGAGATCATCTCTGACATTAAGGATGCAAATCCTACCGAAGAAAACATTATCATCAGTGCTGAGCCGAACATTAAGTATCATTACATCATGCAAGTGATGGATACTACAAGGGAAAAGAAAGACGGTGAAAAGAAAAGAAAGCTTTTTCCCAACGTTGTTCTCAGTGCCGGTGTAGCTTAGGGGGTGTAATATGGCTGAAGAAAAAAGAACTTACGAATATATCCCCGAAAATTATGAAGAGGAAGTGCTTAAGAGGAGACGGGCTTCTAAGGTAAAGGATAGAGAAGATAAGACAGAAGATATTAACATCAACTCTCTTATGGATATTCTTACAATTATGCTTGTTTTCCTCCTTAAGAGCTACGCTACAGATCCTATCAACATTACGCCGGGACCGGACTTGGATATTCCCAAGTCAACATCGATGCTGAAACCTGCTGCTACAGTTATGGTCACAGTATCTAAGTCTGCAATAATTGTTGATAATCAGCCTGTTCTTGTTATTAAGGACGGAAAGGTTGAAGCTGCCCAGAAGAGAGGTGGAGAAGACGGATATTTTATTATTCCGTTGAATAAAGTTCTCGTTGATGCAGCTGAGAAAAAGAGAAGACTTGCAAGTGTCAATCCGACTGTTAAGTTTGAAGGTATATGTACTCTTGTCATGGATAAGGATACGCCTTACAGGCTTTTAACGGAAGTTATGTACACTGCAGGGCAGGCGGAATTTAGCAAATTCAAATTTGCTACTATCTCCTCTGCGGGGTAAAATTTATTGCGGCCGGGAAACCGGCCGCAAGTTTTGTTTGTTGAGAAAATATTATTGCATTTTCATGGGGTTGTAAATGGCTCAGGATAGAGTTGCAAAAGTACTCAGAGTTGGAGTTATACACAACGGGAAAATTTTAGACGAGCAGATATTCAGAAAAGCAGAGACTATCTTTGTCGGTGATTCTGAAAAATCACATTTTGTTGTTCCATCGTCTTCTCTTCCCAGTAGGTTTCCAGTCTTCTATTTTCGTTCCGGCAGGTATGAACTTGTCTTAATGAAGAATATGACTGGAAAGGTTTTTCTTAAAGGGAAAGTGATCGATATTGAAGATGTCATTAAGAAAGGCATGCTTAAAAAGAGAGGTAATGCCTACATTCTTCCTCTTTCCCAGGATTCCCGTGGAAAAGTTATGGTTGGAAGTGCAATAGTACTTTTTCAATTTATTGTGCCGCCGCCTAAGGCGCCTAAACTTAAGCTGCCTAAGTCTATAAGAGGTTCATGGACACAGAGAATTGACTGGCCGTTTACGATAATTCAGTCAACGCTATTTCTTATAGGTTACCTTATACTTGGAGTTTATCTGCCGACAGTTCCGGCGCCTGATCCAACAGAGTTTGCAAAAGTTCCTAACAGGTTTGCGAAATTGATCGCGCCTAAACCTGAGGACCTTGAACTGCCGGACGAGAAAAAAGACAAAGTTATAGATGAAAACAGCAAAAATACTTCTCAGACTGCTCAAAAGGAAGAGAATAAGGTTGATTCTAATGCGAAGAAACCGAAAAAGGCCAGAGATGCCGAGACGATTCAGAAAGAGGAATCTATCAGAATTGCTGAAATGAAAAAGAAAGTTGCCGGAAAAGGTCTGCTTAAACTTATAGGTTCCGCTGGTTCGGGCGAAGGTGCGGGAGTTATTTCCGATGTGCTTGGAGATGGTGGAAAAGATAGAGATATTGATACGGCTCTTGCCGGAGTAAAACAGATAGGTATTGCTACAAGTTCAAGCCAGAGAAGCAGGAAGGGTGATGCAGGAGCTACTGAGACGGCTAAGATAGGCGAGCTGAATGTGAAAAAATCTAAAGGTAGCTTAGGCGTAAAAGGAAGAAAAGAAAAAGCCATCGTTGCCAGAGCATCTGTAGGAGCTGCTGAGGTAGATGGAAGCGTAGATTCAAAGAGTATTTCAAAGATAGTTAAAAGAAATGCCAGTGCGGTAAAAAGATGCTATGAAAAAGGCCTGTTAGCAAATCCTAACTTGAAAGGTAAGGTATCTGTGACTATAATGATAAATATGAGGGGCCGTGTTGAGTCCGTCGATATTGTGGCTAATACATTAGGGGATGCATCTGTAACCAATTGTATTAAGGGAGTTGTGAGAAGGTGGCGCTTTCCTAAACCGGATGGTGGTCCGGCAAGCGTAACATTCCCTTTCGTGTTTAGTCCTTCAAATTAGAAGGGAGGGAACAATGAGAAAAAATCTTCTTTTAATCATTATTTTGACAATAGTGGTTTTTTCTCTCGTTGGAGAAGAGGCAAAAGGTGAGAAACTCGACAAATCATCTATAAAAAGTGAAGCAAAAGAAAAGAACGAGATCATTGTTAAGTTTGAAAAAGAACTTGAGAAACTTAAAAAAGAAGCTGAACAGGAAAAAGATATTAGATGGAGAATGTGTCTGGACCATTATTTTGCAAAAGTAAAAGCTCTGGCTGTCGGTTCAGATACAGCATACAAAAAAGTTGGGGATTTTTTAGAAGTTGAAAAGATCAAGGAAGCTTTAAGCCAGTTGATCCTTATAAGAGGGTTGTCTTCTTCCGCCAAGAAAGAGTATTCTAAATCACAGTCGTGTGAAAGAATGCTGACAAGTGTAGATGCAAAAACTAATGTTATAAAGGAAGTAAATGAGGATGTGTCTGGTGGGGACAAAGAAGATAGCGTTAATGATTCAATGGGGTTGGGTTTCGGAAATGAATTTGTAGCAGATACAGATAAAAAGAATGTTGAAGGTTCTGGAATTGCTGATGCTGCAGGTGTGGATACAGGAGATGTGAATAGTGAGTCTCCTGAGAATGTCGGAGAGGAGAGTGGATCTGAAACCGAATATGTTGAACATGTTGAAACTCCAGAGGTTATTGATACCAGTCCGACAAAGTAATGAAAGAAGGAATATAATTAATTGATATTTATGACCAGATTTAAGATTAATATAGCCCCCATAAAGGCTATTTATATCCTAGTTTTTTGCTTTATGTTTGTATCTATACATGGAGAAGAATCTGAAAAACCAAAAAAAGGTTTTAAGATCACGAAGGATACGGTTTTAAATATTGGACTGACCATTACTCCTGAATATGAAACAAATGTCAGAAAAGCTTCAGAAGATTCTGAGATTATAGATCACCTTGATGCCACTAAGAGTAAAAAGGTCGGTGAAACATCTGATATGGTTCTGCATTATGCTCCCTCGTTAAGGTTGAAGCACGATAACAAGAAAAACACAGTCGGACTATCCCTTTTCTTTGATTATAATCATTATCTGGGAATTGATGATAAAGACACCATGAAAAAACTGTCCGATCTGGACATCGCAAGTAATTTTCTGGGTGAATTTAACAAAGATGGAAAGGTTGTTTTTGGAATTAACAACAACTTTCTCCGTAGCGCTACTCCAAATGGTCAGGACTTGTCAGGTTTACATAGAAATCTGCTCGAGAAGTTCGATCTCGGTATTGGATTTAAGAACATTGAAGACACGCTTTATATGAGTATAGATGCCGGAGTTGATTTTAACTATCTTGAAGAATCCAAAGATCAGGATGCATACAAAGATTTCAACTATTATTCTGTAGTGGGAAATCTTTTCGGCAGATGGAAATTCCTTCCTAGAACGATGGTGTTTTTAAAGGCCGGATTCAGATATCAGGATTTTTATGAGTCAAGAATAAGAGATGCCTCGAAAACCATGCCTTTCAATGTTTTCGCAGGTTTGATGGGACAGGTTACACCCCGTATTTCAGCAAAAATATCAGGTGGGTACTCGGCTGCTTTTGGAGATAATACCCAGCATGATTTTAATGCTAATGCCGAAGTTATTTTCAAATATTTTGACAAAACTCTTCTGTCTGCAGGATATTTAAAGACTTTGAGACCTTCTGCTTACTACCAGTACTATTCAACTCATAGACTGTATCTGAATTTTAAGCAGAAGTTTGCTAAATATTTTCTGGCTAAACTTAATTTCAGCTATTCCTTCATTAACTATGGTTCCATTATTGAATTTGATAAGGGATATACCTATAATGCAGGCACAGATCTTTATACAAAAGATACCTCTAGTGTAACGAACGGTACACTGGTGTATACTGTTCAGGTTCCCGGAGCCGATAGAAAGGATCAGCTTATGATAGTTGCGCCTTCCATTTCCGTAAATATTTTAAGGTGGCTTGGATTAAAAGTCGGTTATGAGTTCCAGTATAGAACCTCAAATTTTGAAAGGACTACAAGGGCTACGTTCAATAGCAATGTTAATGCGGCCAGTAACTATGACAACACTTATAGAACATTCTATGACTTTATGAACCACAAGGTTTTTCTTTCATTAACTCTTGACTATTGATCTGATGCTAACTTTTCGTCTGTTTGTAATTCTACTTGCTTTTTTTATCACGTCTTTTTCATGCACTATTAAAATAGCTGATAAAGACAAACAGGGACGGTCTAAACTTGTTGCAACTGAAGGAGATAGCGCTGTATTTTCAGACATATCTCTTTCTTATATAGGGCCTGGTGATAAACTGAAAATAATGGTTTATGGCGAGAAACAGCTTTCGGGGCTTTATCAGGTAGGTCCTGAAGGTGCCATAATGTTTCCTTTTACAGGGAAAATAGAGGTCCAGGGGCATACAAGTTTCTCACTTGCAGAAAAGATATCTGAGCTGTTAAGAGAAGGATATCTGAAAGATCCCCAGGTAACTGTTCTCATACAGGAGTTCGTTAGTAAAAGGATTTACGTTCTCGGGCAGGTCAAGAAAGCAGGCAACTTTCCAATGAAAGAGGCGATGAGCATTGTCGAGGCGATATCTCTGGCTGGCGGATTCACTAACTTTGCTGATATAAGTAATGTTGTCGTAACGAGAAAATTAAAGGACGGGGAAGAGAAGAGGTTTGTTGTTAACATTGAAGAAGTTGTAAACGGTGACAAGAAGAATTTCTATCTTCGGCCGGGAGATATTATATTTGTAAAAGAGAGGTTCTTCTGATGTATGAAAAGGAAATAGACATCAAGGAAGTTCTCCGACTTTTAAAAAGGCATTACCTTTCTTTTTTCTCAGTTGTAATAATAGTTTTATCCCTCACATCTGTTTATATCTACCGTGCTCCGAAAATTTTTATGTCAACTGCTTCCATAGAGATCGAGCCTAAAGCTCCAAATGTTCTCGGAAGCGGTATGGAAATAGTCAGTTCCGGGAGTCAGGGATATTTTTATACAAATAAAGAATATTATTCGACTCAGTACGAAATTATACAGAGCCGAGCTGTTTCTTTCAAAGTTCTTGAATCTTTTCAGGGTAATGATGTCTTGTCGTTTCTTGGGATAAAAACAGCTGATATGACTGAAGAAGCTAAAAATAAAATAGATCCGGTCAGTGTTCTTCAGTCAAAAATAACGGTGTCTCCTCAGAAAAACAGTAATATGGTGAATATCAGTGTTGAAGATAAGGATCCTGAAAAAGCTGCACTGCTGGCTAACAGTGTTGCAGAATCTTATATCGATTTTAATCTTGAGAAGAGGTACTTTGCAACTAAAGATGCTGCCAGATGGCTTATGGATCAGAGCTTGAACCTCAAAAAGAATCTTGAGGATTCAGAACAGGTTTTATTTGATTTCAAGTCGCAGCACAATGTTCTGTCAACAACTTTTGAAGACAAACAGCAACTTCTTTCTTCCACTATATCAAAGTTAACGAACAAGCTTACTGATCAGGAAATTTTAAAAAATTCAATCACATCAAAGATCGAGGAGTACGGGAAAGCTGATATTGAAAATCCGGAAGCAACTTTCTTAAAAGAGGTGAGTAGAGATAACTCTGTTGTTACAGATTTGAAAATAAAATATCTGGAAACACTTTCCAAGCTTGATGAAAAAGAAAAGTTTTATGGTGAGAAACATCCTATTGTTCAGGGGTTGAAGGCTGAAAGTGATAATCTGCTGGCGGCTCTTAAAGTTGAAGTTCAGGGAGTTGTAGATAGTTATAAAATGGAACAGGATACTCTTGAAAATGAAATGTCCAAGAACAGGCAGATGCTTGTTAAAGCTCAGAAAGAGTCAGTAGCACTGAATAAACTGGATATCATTTACAGCAAGCTGAAAAGAGAAGTGGAGACGAACAAAAAACTGTACGATATCGTTCTTGAAAGGACGAAACAGGCTGATCTGAGTGCTTTACTTAAAAACAACAATGTAAGGATCATTGACAGGGCTCAGGTTTCCACAATTCCGGTTAAGCCTAGGGGGAAGCTCATTTTTTTAATAGGCTTGATAATTTCTATTGTCACAGGATTTCTTGTTGTTTTTGTAGTAGAGTTCTTTGACAACAGATTTAGAAGTTTTAAGGAGATAGAAAAGATCTGCGGCAGGTCGATTATTGGTGTTATCCCGATGTATGATATAGAGTTCGAGAAATCAGGGAATGAAATAGTTTTTGATTCAAAGCGCAAAGGATTGACAGTTGAATCCATGAGATCTTTAAGAACCAATGTAAGGCTTGTGGATCCGGATAAAAATCTGAAAACAATTCTTGTTACAAGTTCAATAACGAAGGAGGGAAAGACGAATATTTCCTCTAATCTTGCCGTAAGTTATGCTTTAGCCGGGAAAAGAACCCTGCTTGTTGATGCGGACATGAGAAAACCGAGAGTTGACAAGGTGTTCGATCTGGACAGGAAAGGCGGTCTTTGTACCATTATCTCAGGGGATAAAACTTTTGAAGAAGTTGTAAGGAAAGATGTGTTCTATGGACTGGATGTGCTTACTAGTGGATCTATTCCTGTTAATCCGGCAGAACTGCTTGAAAGTCAGAGCTTTCATAGAGTAATTGAAGACCTGAAGACACGTTATGATATAATAGTTTTCGACTCTCCTCCGCTCAATCCGGTTAATGACGCTATTGCCATTGCAACGATTGTTGATGGTGTTGTTCTTGTTGTAAATATTGATTCTACGCCGAGAGATGTTTTCAAAATGAGTTCCAAGAGACTTACCAATCCTTCTATCAATTTTTTAGGACCTATTGTAAACAAATTTGATATGGAAAAGCGCAAACGTTTTAAGAAATATCACGATCAGCTTTATTATGAAAAAGCTTATTATGAAGAAAGCAACAGTGAAGGTAAGAATGCGGGCTAGTCTTTTTTTATTTTTTGTTGTATTTTTTTCCGGGTGTGAATCTCCCTACATGGTTAAACATCCAGTCAGTGCGGGAGATGTCTACTATCTTAACGCAACTTACTATGGAGACGATTTTAACGGAAAGAAAGCTGCGGACGGATCTGTTTTTAATGAGAATGAGATGACCTGTGCGGCAAAAGGATTTCCATTTGGCACGTATCTTCTTGTTCAGTCAATGGCAACAGGGAACAGGGTTGTAGTCAAAGTAACTGATAGGCCCGGGAAGAATGTTCTTGATCTTTCAAAGAAAGCTTTTTCGGTCATTGATGATCAGAAAAAAGGAAAGATCAGAGTCAAGGTTAAGGTTGTCAGTGAGCTCAAAAATACTGACCTTAATAAAGCCGAAGCGGCTGAAGTTGTTGAAGTTGATAAAAAAATAGAAAGCAAAGCAGTTTTTTATGCAATAGAGTTCGGAACTTTCGACGATCTTGAAAAAGCTAAGGAATTTCAGAAGACCTTAGAGGTTGATGCCTATATCTTTGCACAGAACAACACCGTTTTTAAAGTAAGATACGGCAGATTTGTATCCAGGGAAGAGGTTGAGAAAACGTTGAAAGAAAAATTCAGCGGCAAGAAAGCTAACATCGTTGAAGTTGATGAGTAGAGCACTTCTCTTATTATTGTTTTTTCCTTTTATTCTTAATTCCCAGACAGTTGAGGACCTTTTAAAGTCAGATGATCCCGCTGGAGGATTCTCGCCTTATCTTAGAATTGGAATCAAGGTGGATGTCGGCTCTGTTCAGATAGAAGGTGATGCGGATGTTTTCGATGAAAAAGGTCAGAAAGTCGCGAGGATACAGGGCAGTTACAAGATCACTTCAGAAAAAGGAAAAATAAAAGTTGGAAGTAAGACGATAAATTCCCGCATGATCCGCTTTTCTCCTCAGCTTATGATGATAAAGGTCGGTAAAAAGATGTTCAGAGGTGATATTGAGGTTCATGCGGCAAATGGAAAACTGACGGTCGTTAACGATCTTTTTATAGAAGACTATGTTCGCGGAGTTATCAATAAGGAGGCGATCCCATCCTGGCCTGTGGAAGCAAAAAAGACCCAGGCTGTTCTTGCAAGAACCTTTGCTGTCTATCAGAAAATGTTTAATCCCAGGAGCAAACTTTTTGATCTTGCTCCGAGTGTGCTCGATCAGGTTTACGGCGGACTCAACAAAGAGGATGTAACATCCAACAAAGCTGTTGATCAGACAAAAGGAGAGGTGATAACTGTCGGAAATCATCCTGCTCAGATCTTTTTTCATTCAACATGTGGAGGTCAGACCGCTTCGGCTCAGGAGGTTTGGGGAAAAGAAATGTCTCACCTGCAGCCGGTAAAATGTCCGTACTGCAAAAAATCCTCGCTTTACAGATGGAAAAGAGCTCTGGAAAGTACCGATATAGCCCGGAAGCTTAAAAGTGCAGGATATAAAGTCTCGAGAGCTAAAAAGATCAAAGTTGTAAGGGGTGACACAAGAGTAAAAAGCGTTGTAGTTGACGGGATAACCATTCCTGTAAATAAATTCAGAGCCGCTGTGGGATATTCAGCGATATGGTCTAATGATTTTAAGGTTAGAAAATCCGGCAGGAACTATATTTTTGAAGGTAAAGGCGCCGGTCATGGTGTCGGAGTCTGTCAGTGGGGAATGGCCGGAATGGCTGAAAAAGGTAAAAAATACAGAACAATACTCAAATATTACCTCAAAGGAATTGAAATAAGGAAAATGTACTGATGGACGTTAAGCTCTTTGATTATGATCTGCCTCAGGAACTGATAGCCGATACCGCAGTTGAAAGAGGTGAAAGCCGAATGATGGTTCTTGATAGAAAGAACAGGACTGTCGTTCATACACAGTTCAGAAATATTTTTGATTATATCGACAGTAATACGACTATGGTCTTTAACTCCACAAAGGTCATTGCCGCTAGACTTTTCGGAAAGAGAGAGACGGGCGGAAAAGTTGAATTTCTTCTTGTCAGACCTGAAAAGGATGGAACTTGGGAAGTAATGATCAAGGCGTCCAAACGATTAAAAAAAGGTGAAATTATTGATCTGGAACACGGACTTGAAGCAGAAATAGTTCTCAGAGACGGTCTTTCGAGTTTCGTCAGATTTAACATGAAAAATGATGAGCTTTATGATTATCTTGAAAAGTACGGAGATGTTCCTCTGCCGCCGTATATTCTTAAAAAGAGAAATGAAAGAACCAGTCGTCCTGAGGATAGAGAACGATACCAGACAGTCTATGCCGGAACTCCGGGATCTGTCGCAGCTCCGACAGCAGGGCTTCATTTTTCGGATAAAATTATGGCTGATATCAGGAAAAAATGTAACGGTCATGTCGAAGAGGTTGTGCTTGATGTAGGGCTTGGAACGTTCATGCAGGTAAAAACAGAAGATCTGACAAAACATAAAATGCATGAAGAGCATTTTTTTATTTCGGAAGATACAGCAAATAACCTCAATAGAGATAAAAAAGATGGAAGAAAGATCCTGGCGGTAGGAACCACAACAGTTCGCTCACTGGAAAGTGCTGCGAATGAGAATGGAAATGTTGAACAAAGTGACAGAGATACCGGAATTTTTATCTATCCCGGATATAAGTTCAAATTCGTTGATCAGATCCTTACCAACTTTCATCTTCCTCAAAGTACACTGCTCATGATGATATCCGCTTTTGCCGATAGAGATTTTATTCTTGAGGCTTACGAAGAGGCGGTAAAAGAAAAATACAGATTTTATTCATACGGCGACTGTATGCTTATCTTATGAGAATTCAGGAACTATCTTAACAAAAGGCTGTTAACAATCTGAAAAGTTGATTTTTTAATTGGAAATAATGAAAGTTTATGTATTATTCCTGCGCTTTGTTCCTTTTCATTTGTTTGGAGATAGCTATGAAATTCTATTTGTTTTTCTGTTTTGTATTTGTTTTTCTGTTTTATGGATGTGATTCAAAAAAAATTGAAGTCGATGATCAGGATAATCTTAATGATGCTGATGAAATTGTAGATGTGGAACAGACAGATGGTTCTGATATCGGAACAAATGATCATGACGACACGGATGATCTGCCTGCTGATTCTGACAGCATTGAAAATGATGATGAGCCGGATAATGATACTGTTTCCGGTGTTTCTATTGATGATATCGCTGATGAAGGTGATAAGGATATAGCCGACAGTTTAAAAGAGCAGGGAGTTGAAACTGCTGAAGAACTTTTTGAAACAGTGAACACTACCGCCGCTTTAAATCAGATAGTTGAGGCGATGCAGGTCGATAATGTATTTATAAATTCCGGAAGACTGATCCGTTTTATAAAAAAAGCTGAAAGACAGGTTGTTCTTAAAGAGCTTTTAAATGAAACGAATATTAATGAAACTACTGTTGAGAAAATAAATACAACAGGATTATCTGTTATGGAGATCAGAGATATGCTGATCCTTCACTCTTTAGTTTCGGGCAGAGATACCGGAGTTAAAGCTGATGAACTGCTTCGAAAAGATCAGAAAAACGAATGGGACAACCTTTTTTCAGGGATGTCTATCGAGCGGCTGAGTGAAGATGAGTTTAATTCGTTAAGGAATGCTTTTTCTGATGTCAAGCTGAGAGCCAATCCTCAGATGTTGACAAGCTCTGCTCAGAAGACAAATGAAGGTCGTCAAAGAGCCGATGCTCCTCTTAATGCACTTGTTGAATCTTCATCAGATAATGCGGAAGTTCCGGAGAAGTTCCTTGAATGGGAGGCAAACGGGAATGAAGCGTGCAGATATTTTACAATGCAGTATCCACTTACAATTTCTAAAAAAGACGGCTCAAAAGAGCCCATGCCTCCATTCAGCTACGATGAGGAGGGTTCTGATTTAAGACAGTTTTTTCTTCCTCAGTCAGGGCTTGCTTTTTTCAGTGTTTTTTCTTCGACTGGCGGGGTTTTTGAACTTAAGGATAAAGACAACAATGTTATTTTTACTTCAACACTTGATTCTAATGATGCTGTATTCTTTTATCTTCCTGTATTTGAAAATATGGTCTGTGCCCCGTTTTACAGCAGCAAGGATTTTGATTTTAAACTGATGAATCTAGAGCAGACTGACGAGGTCGTTTCTCAGGATGAAGATGAAGAAATTCCTACAGTGTTTTTTAATGGGAAAATAGATTCCGATAATTTTATGAGGCTGGTTCCTGTTAAACACTTTTTCTTCAATATGCTTTCAAAAAAACCGACAGTCAGCGTAAAATTCAATGCCGCCGCAAATGGAGAAACTGATCCGATCGATCTTGAAGTGACTTTAATTTCTCCAAGCTCAAAATCTTATACAGTCAATGAAAATAATGAGATCGAAGTGAACTCGGAAAATGGAAAATGGACTGTACTTATTAATGAAAAAGGTCTTTTTTCAATAGATGAAAATTATGTGATCAATGAAATTTCTCCTTCAAGCTATGGTGCAGCCGGTGAAGATGTGAATGTTTCATTTTCTCTGGCAGTCAAATTTGAGCCGATTAAAACAAAGAAATTTGTCATCGGAAAACTCGATTTCTCCGCTTTTTCAAGAGACGGTGAAAGTGACGGGGAAAGAGGCGAAATAAGGATGACCCTGAGTACTAACATGGCGCCTGCAAACAACATCGATTCTTCATGGGATCCTGAAAATATTGGATCTCTCCAGCAGTATCAGGCATGGAGATGCTGGAGCACGAATAAAGAACCATGGCCATTTACTGAAGAAGGAGCATGTAAAGACCACATCGCAGGTTTTGAAGCAATAAAAGCTGATTCAGGTTTTTCTCCCTGCAGCGGTTATCTTGGCTGTCTGGAATCCTTTTATGAAGATGATCCGTGGCTTTTTCTTGATGCATACGGCAGAAAGGCGTCAATTGATAAAACAATGACAACATACAGCGCAATTGCAAATAACGATGCGACTCAGTATCTGAACTGGCTTGAATCGGTTGTCCAGATAAACAATATGGCATTTCCCTACGGCCCCAACTACGGTCTTGCGGATTCGTCAATTGAGGTCAATTCTGAAAATGTAGGCGGAATAAACATTCCTGTTTTCAGTAGAG
Source organism: uncultured Spirochaetales bacterium (assembly GCA_964614215.1). GTDB lineage: Bacteria > UBP6 > UBA1177 > UBA1177 > UBA1177 > CAZTKP01. Next base: position 31,549 of record CAZTKP010000009.1, read on the forward strand.
ACTTTTTCCATCCTGTTGTTCCTCTTGACATTCCGTTTTTCGGAGTTCCAAAGGAAAGACTTAAAGATACAGCTATTCCGCTATCATTTGACTACAGCGCTCTGGAGCTTGATAAGCTTAATAAAAAGGCGATGTTCGGAGCTTTCATGAAACTTGTCGTCAATAGTGCTATAAGCATTGCTACACTTGATTTCTTAAACGGAGTTTGCGGAATGGTCGAGTTCCTTCAGACCAAAAGAGATCTTGAGAAAAACGCTGAAGACGATTCGATCGGAAACGCGAATTTCAAACTAAACAGATACAGTACCACTCACAGTTTTTACGGTCTTGATGATGGTTTGAACTCATTTTTTGTCTCAGGATACTCAGATGATGTTCAGGAAAAAT
>CAZTKP010000010.1:0-17872 GCA_964614215.1 uncultured Spirochaetales bacterium
AATTTTAAACCTTCCGACCAGAGGTCCGTTAAGAACTTCATCAAGAATGGCTTTATAATTCATTTCACTGCCGTCAAACGCCATTATTCTCAGCCCTGAGTGTTTGATGTAAGTTCTCGGATTAATTCCGAAAAGAATAAGCCCTGCGATCGTGCAGACAGTTTGTCCTCTGCTGCCTTCGGTAAGAAAACCCAGACCTTTAAGTCTTTTTTCAAATTCTTCATGAGAGTCGATCTTTTCCGGCTCGTTCAGGATGTCGTAAATGTAGTTCTCAAGACGGACTTTATCAAGTGATTCAATAGTGGTCCCGGGAACAGGCATGATCTCAGTATGAAGCATTCCGCCAACTGCAAAAAGTCCAGCTTGCTGTTCTCTGGTTGCAAGTTTTGAAACACTGCCGATCCTAATGTAGAGATCTTCCCGATCTTTGTTTCTGACAACGTAAGGTTTTGATGTTCCAGAGCTGACACTTATTACAACAACAGTTTTGTTCTCGATGTTTATCTCTTCATAAAAAGGGATGATGACAGGGTGGATGTATCTTGAAAAAACCGTGTCCATGATCCATTCTTCAATGTTCTTTTTTCTTATTCCTTTGATCTGTCCGTCGTCCGTCACGCCGAGGATGATAATTCCGCCTTTAAGGTTTGCGAAAGCGACAACCTCCTTTGCAAGCTGCTCCGGACGGATGTTGTCAAGCTTGAACTCAACCCCTGAATTTTCTCCGTTTGATATAATTTCAAGAAGTTCTTTTTTGAGCATCAAAACCTCCTTAAAAGATGCTATATAGATGTATTATAGATGCTTTTGAGGTTTTTTGAAAGTTTTCTTGTTAATAAAATTATCAAATGATGCCGAAAAAGATCTTTCTGGAAAAACAACTCTTTTTTGGTATTATGCGTTAAAAAGTATTAAATGCTTGCCTTGCTTGGAGATTTTGCTGTGAGATTCAATGTTTTGATTTTATTGACTGTTTTTGTCTTTGCTTCATGCGGCAACACGTCACATCGTCTGATAGCTGATGATATAGATGAAACTGTTGTTCCGGATCAGACTGATGAGTTGATGGATGATCCTGAAGATGGTGATCTGTTCCCGGAAGTTGAAGAAATTGCCGAAAATGATGAAACTGCTGAAGATGACTTTACTGTTGAACTGAATGATGAAGGAGCTGATGAGGATGTTGCAGAGGATTTTGATAACACCGACGCAGATGTCGATGAAGTGGAAGAAAGACTTGGCTCAATAAGTTTCAGTTACAACAAGTCAGATAGCGTTTTAGATTTTTCTCTGGGAGGCGAGTTCGGTGGATATGGAATAAATGAATTTATTGAAGTCGCGAGAAAGATTTCTATCACTGAATATGTTGTGGAGTTATCTTTAAGAGGCGGTTTTATTCAACATGGACATCAGGTGATAGCATACCTCCGTGTTCCGTTTGATGCGGATTTTCCTTATGAGGTTGAGATCGATGATGAAAGCAGTTATGTGCGTCTTTATGCTGAAGGTCTTGGATTTATTCATGAAAGATTGGGATCAAAAGGAATTATGACTGTCTATTCTCTGAAAAGTCCGTTAACAGAAGTTGAAGAACTTAATTTTGAAGGAATTGATCTGGAAGTATTTGATAAGCAGTAAAAACTAACCAATAAGTTTTCTCACAGCATAAGAGGCAAGCATCAGTCCGGCAGCTTGCGGGACGAAAGGCGTTGAACCCTGTGTTTTTCTGGCTCTTCCGATCTCTTCATCAGTTTTTTCTTCATCGAGCATAACGGGATCGACTGGTTTTTCAGTGCTGAAAACAACGGGAAATTTTTTGCTGATATTTCTGTTGCGGAGCCTTTTTCTCACAAATTTTGCAAGAGGGCAGACATCAGTTTTCCAGATGTCTGATATTTGAAGTTTTTCAGGGTCAAGTTTTCCGCCTGTTCCCATTGAAGAGATGAATGAAAACCCTTTTTCAATAAGGGAAATAATGAGATTTATCTTCGGGTTGAGACTGTCAATTGCATCAATATGAAAATCCGCTTCGTGAACATTGTCAGCAGCATTATCACCGTGAACAAAATTTGATGAAGAAACTATCTTAACATCTGGGTTTATGTCTTTTGCAAACTTGATAAAAGCTTCGGTTTTTGACATTCCTACAGTTGAATTGTATCCAAAGATGAGCCTGTTGAGATTTGATTCATTCACAGTGTCAAAATCGGTAACAGCGATGGTTCCAACTCCGCATCTGACAAGCGATATTGCCGCCACTGCACCGACTCCGCCTAGACCGTAAACAGCGACAGTCGAATTTTTGAGTTTTTCCATTCCATCACTGCCCAGGATCAGCGATGTTCTTTCCCTGAACATGTTTTTTCTCCCAGAGGTAAATGCCTCTGCCTTCGATTATATCAAGATTTACCTGAAGGATTCTCTTTATTGAATGATTGATCTTGCTGTACTCGGAAAGAATGTCGGTCAGCACAAGTCTCTTTTCGGGATTATGACCCGTTTCCATGCACAGAGTCGTATAAAGTTCGCGTTTTTTTGTTCTCAGGAATCTTTCAATATGGTGACTTTCCTCAAGAAGTTCAGTATTGTAGTCTTTTTTAACACAGACTTTATGAAACTGGACAAAGATCTTTGTGTGGGCTTCAAGCATGAGCTTTTTCTGATCATCGGAGAATTGGAAATGGAGCTCACCAAGTTTTATTCCATACTTAGCAATAGATCTGGCATGGTCTCCCATGGATTCAGCCTCATCGGACATTTTAAGATAAAGCCAAAGAAGTGCATTTCGGTCATTCCCTGTAGCACTGATAGACTGAACCATCTTCCTGTGTCCCAGATCGAGAGTTTTTTCATATTTGACGACCTTATCAAAAAGACTGCTTTCCTTCGGTTTTCTCATGATGATGTATGAAAAGGCAAGCATGTCCGTGAGGTACTTCATGAAAGTATCGACATTCTTACTGAGATTTGAAGCAATAACAAAAGAATCCGCGTTGTAAGGCAGATCCGGTGTAACGGGCTTGATATTTATTGTCTGAAACTTTTCCCGGATAAGCATCTCCGAAAATTTTGCTACATATTTGCGTATTGGAAAAACGATGATAACAAGTGCGATCTTTATAAAGGTCATATATGTCGCAATTATCAGCGATACGTGAATTCCTTTTGCAGCCATCAGACCACTCATTAGGTCAATAGAAGGATAGAAAAACGCCATTCCGAAAAGCATGCCGATGACATTAATAAAAAACTGCATAAAGGCTGTTCTTTTTCCCAAAGCTCCGGCATTAAGTGATGCTAGAAATGCAGTGATAGTTGTTCCGAGAGTTGACCCGAGAACTACGGCACATGCGCTATGAAGATCAAGTATTCCCTGAGAGGCGATAGTTATGACCATTGCCGCAGTTGCTCCGCTTGACTGGATAACGGCAGTAAAAAGAATGCCGAAAAGAACAAGGATGAGCATTGACCCGATAGAAGTCTCTGCGCTGAATCTTGAAATGAATTCAACGACTTCCGGAGATCTTTTCACAAACTCGAGAGAGTCCGACATCATCTCAAGACCGAAGAAGATAAGCCCCAGGCCGGCAAGAAAATCAAAGATGTTACCAAGCTTTTTACTGCTCGTGATAAACCTTCCGATAATACCGATAGTAAAAAGAAAAATACCTGCCTTTGTGATCTTTACAGCAACGATCCATGCAGTGGTTATCGATCCGATGTTGGCTCCGAGAATAAAGCTCAGGGACTCTGCAACGGAGATGAGGCCGACGGAGGTCATTGAGACCATTATGACAGTCGTTGCACTGGAAGATTGAAAGAGGGTGGTAACTACAAAGCCGACAACGAGCTTTACAAGATCGTTCTTTGTATATTTAGCTAGTTTTTCATCAAGATCTCCGCCGGTAAACGAGCTTAACAGTTTCCCTAAAAGCTGCATTCCGAAAAGGAAAAAGGCGAGACCTGAAAGAAGAAAGACAAGCTGATACATTTTTCACCTACATGTGAATTGTTCGGCCAAGAGCATTGAGCAGTGCTTCCAGAGTTGCTTCACAAAGCGTTGGATGCGGATGAATAGAGTTTATGAGCTGCTCCGCCGTTGCACCGATGTTCATTGCCGCGATAAATTCTGAGATCAGATCTGTTGCACCGAAACCGATTATGTGGGCCCCGATGATCTTATGCGTCTTGTCATCAAGAAGAACTTTGACAAAACCTGCAGTATGACCTGATGCTATCGCCTTGCCGTTAGCTGAAAAAGGGAACTTTCCAACCTTGTAGGGGATCTCCTTTTCAATAAGTTCCTGTTCCCTGTAACCCATCGAAGCGATCGAGGGCTGACAGTAAATGCATCCGGGATTAAGGAGGTAATCAATTTCGTGAACAACTTTTCCTGATATCTGTTCAACTGCAATGATTCCTTCATGCTCGGCAGTATGTGCAAGCATCGGAGTTGCGATGACATCACCTATCGCGTAAACACCATCAACATTAGTCTTAAAAAGCTTGTCAGTAGCGATAAAACCTCTTTCATCAAGCTTTACACCTGACTTTTCGATATTAAGTCCGTCAACGTTGGGAGCTCTGCCTACAGATGAAAGAACCTGCTCGGCTTCAACAGTTTTTCCGTTCTCAAGAGTAATGAGCATTCCATGTTCAGTTTTTTCCACTTTCTGAACGGAGGTTCCTGTATGGATCTTAATTTTTTTCTTTTTAAACTCTTTAGAAAGCTCTCTTGCAACATCCTTATCCTCAAATGGAACAATGGAGTTCATTGCTTCGATTATCGTCACTTCTACACCGAAAGAATGGTAGATGTAGGCGATCTCGACACCGATAACTCCGCCGCCGATTATTGCAAGACTTTCCGGCAGTTTTTCCTGAAAAAGAGCATGGTCTGAACTGATGATGTCCTTTCCGTCAACTGGAAATGCACTAATGTCACGGACTTTAGAGCCTGTTGCGACGATAATGTTTTCCGCTTCAAACTCTTCTTCGCCGACCTTTACGGTCTTTTCTCCGGTGAAAGAGGCTGTTCCGAAAACATGTCTGATCTTATTTTTTTTAAAAAGATACTCAACGCCTGTTCTATTTTTAACTACGGATCTTTTCGCATTTTCAACAACATCCGGCCAGTTAACACTTCCTGCTGTTATGTTGAGATATTCTGAATGTTTAGCGAGGTTATATGTTTCTGCAGATGAAATTAAAGCTTTTGTAGGGATACATCCCCAGTTCAGGCATGTTCCGCCTACATTTTCCTTTTCAACAATAACAGGTTCGAGTCCAAGCTGAGCAGCTCTGATGGCGGCAACGTATCCGCCGGGACCTGCTCCGATAATAAGAAGTTTAACTTTTTCCATTTTTCTTTCTCCGTATGAATCTCTCTATAATGAATTTCGTGTTCTCGTCCTTTGTCATTATCAGGATAGTAAGCAGTATGAACCCGAAAATAAGAACGCAGATCGTAAAAGGAACGAGCTCCGTGACGATCCTGTTCCAATTTCCGGAAAGAACGTTCAGCTTACTGAAAAACGCATAAAGTTCTTTTTTTACTAGATAAAGAGGGACAGAGGAAACAAGAACTATTATGAAAAATCTTGCAGAATAAATAAATGACTTAAATATTTTCACAAGGTCTATTTTCCCACCTTTTTTAAGAAAAACAAGCAGAGTGACAGTGCTTGAAAGTGATCCGATAGTTGCCGCAAGCGCAACTCCGCCGCCTTTCATGAAAGTCACAAGTATCAGTGCAAGACCCACATTGACAACAAGTGATATCACTCCGGCAATTGTAGGCGATACGGTGTCTTCCTGTGCAAAAAAAGCAGGGAAGAGAATTCTGTTTACCGCAATGAAAAAAAGGCCTGCGATATGGAACATCAGGGCGTAGGCTGTAAGTGCCACAGACTCTTCGTTGAATTTGCCGAACTTAAAAAGAAGTGCAACTATCTCATGTCTGAAAAGCAGGGTGAAAACAGTTGCAGGAATTGAAATAAGAGCGATTATCTTTATTCCGAAGATCAAGTTCTTGTTGAAAGTGTCCCATTTTCCTTCCTTAACATTCGTTGAAAGCTCAGGAAGAATTACCGTGCTGATGGATACAACGAAGATGCCGAGAATAAGTTCAAGAAGCCGATTGGAGAACTGAAGTGAGCTCACGACACCTTCTCCGGCCCCGTTTGCAATTCTTGTTGTAAGAATTATGTTAAGCTGGTACGCGCCAAGCCCGAGAATAGTAGGGGCAATAAGCCTGAGAACTTTTCTGACTCCGGGATGAGCAAAGGCATTCTTAAGACTTGTGAATGAAAAACGCAGACCAGTTTTTATGAGATAGGGAATTTGAAATCCCGCCTGAACCGCACCACCGACAGTAACACCTACGGCAATTGCTCTGGCCGGATTATCCATAAACGGGCTCAGCAAAAACCCTGAAGTTATAAAACATAGATTGAACAGAATAGGGGTGAATCCGCTTGGGCCGAATATTCCCAGACTGTTTAAGATCCCCTGAATAAATGCCGCAATGGAAATAAAGGCAAGGTAGGGGAACATGACCTGTGTCAGAAAAGTGGCCTCTTGTGCTGTTTCTGTATCAAACCCGGGACCGAAAATATTCACAAGCGGTCCTGATATGATCATTCCCGCTATTACAGTAATTGAAAAAACAGTAACTGCAAAAGTGAATGCTGAGCTTAGAAAAAGCCTGATATCTTCTTTTGAATTGTCCTGAAGGTAGCCTTTAAATGTCGGTATGAACGCCGCTGAAATAGTTCCTTCTGCAAAAAGTCGTCTTAAAAGGTTGGGAATTAAAAAAGCTATGGTGAAAGCATCCGAAAGAGCAGTAGTTCCCAGGAATGCAGCTTTAACAATTTCTCTGACAAGCCCCAAGATTCTTGATATCATTGTGAAAAGGACGAGCAGAGAGCTCTTTTTTATGATGCCGGCCCTGCTCAAAATACTCCTTCCAGACCTTTTGTGGGATCCAGAATATGTTTTTCCTCAACACTTTTATCAGGTTCCGTTCCTGAGTGGAAATACATCCTGACCCCGTTACCTTCCTCGACAACAAGTCCGTTTGAAATATCGATCTTTCTTGAGACAACTCCCGGAGGCATCTCATAGTCTGTTTCAGGAAAGTTCATCAGATATCTTTCCATGAAATCCTTCCAGATGGGAAGCGCTGCCTTTGAGCCTGTTTCAACACGACCAATAGGAAGTCCGTGTTCATCGTTACCGACCCATACGCCTGCGACAAGATTTGGAGAATGACCGATAAACCAAGCATCGAGATAGTCGTTCGTTGTTCCGGTCTTTCCGCCTACGTGTTTTGAGCAGTATCCCGTCACCTCTGTAACGGTTCCATCCTCTTCGGTCTTTTTCTTTTTACATTTATAGCTGTTGATATTGCGGGCTCTGGCCCCGGTTCCTCTGTTGACAATATCTTCAAGTATCTTGCTGGTTATATATGCCGTCTGAGGTGTCAATGCCTGATTTTCCTTTCTTTTCGAGAAGTGAATAAGACGGGAAAGTTTTTCGGGCGCGGAGATGTACGGGTCATAGTAAACAGTATTGTCTTCAAGAACCTTTCCGTATTTATCATAGACTTTTCTGATAAAAGTCGTATGAGGACTTCTTCCCTGGTTAGGAAAGTGAGCATAGGCATCAGTAAGCTCGTCAACTGTAAGACAGCTTGAACCCAGCATACTTCCGAATTCCGCACGGATCTTGCTTTTTATCCCTAGAGCCTGAGCCCCCTGTATCGCCTTTGTAAGTCCTATCTTCTGCAGAACTCTGATCGCAGGGGTGTTCATAGAGTGGATCAGTGCTTCCCAGACAGTAACTTCGCCTTTGAAACTGTTCTCGAAATTTCCGGGCTTGAAGTTCGTATCGGTAACTGTAACAGGGGCATCAAGGATCATGGATGCCGGTGTTAGAAGCGGATCCTGGCCATTTTCCTTTTCAAGTGCAAGAGAGTAGAAAATAGGTTTGATCGCACTTCCGGGCTGTCTGCATGCCTGAGTTGTCCTGTCGAATTCACTTATCTCGAAATCGTATCCGCCCATTATCGCCTTTACATACCCTGAATATGGATCCTTAACAATTATTGCGGCTTGAGAAGCGGGTATCTGCTCAAGCACAAAAAAGAACTTTTCTTTATCAAGCTCTTTGTCGTAGTTCCGGTGGTCGTAGACATCTCTGGTGCCTTCCATATCAGTTGCACGGACAAGAATGATATCTCCCGGGTTCAGTACATCGCCAGACGTTTTTATCGACTGCCATGACCCCGTCGGTTTCCAGTCCTTTGCCCAGAGGATGTCTTCGGTCTTTAAAGGACGTTTAACCTCGCCAACCTGAATTATTGCCTCTTTAGGTTTTGTTTCCAGAACAACTCCCTGATAGTATTTTCCACTTTTTATCGTATCTTCTGTGATCTTCCCGAAAAACTTCTCATGACGCTTGAGGTATGTCTCAAGATCCTTTTTCAGATTTATCGTATAAAGAGGGTTAGTGACCTCCCCGTTGAATTTTTTGCCCTTTTTGTAGCTGTCTTCCTTGGATCTGCGATACCCCTGTCTTTTTGAAAGTTCTCTTATCCCGAGAAAAACAGCTTCGTGGGCCAGTTTTGTCGCTCTTACGTCGACAGTTGTTTCGACGGAAAGCCCTTCCTTGTAAAGTTTGTCATATCCGTATTTATCAAGAAGATGTCTTCTTACCCTTTCTGAGAAGTAAGGAGCTTTATCCAGAACGAGCTCTTTTGCAGGATTTGTTACAAGCGGTTTTTCTTTTGCTGTTTTGTATTCCTCTTCCGTGATGTATCCTTCGTCTTTCATTCTTTTCAGGACATAGTTTCTTCTGTTCAGTGCTTTTTTTGGATGATAGATCGGGTTCGCGGCAGATGGATACTTGGGAAGGCCGGCAAGGGTGGCCATTTCCTCAAGTTCAAGTTCCCAGACATGTTTACTGAAGAATCTTTTTGAGGCAGTTTCAACTCCGTATGCGCCACCTCCAAGAAAGATCTCATTTAAATAAAGGTAGAGGATCTCTTCCTTGGATAAATGTCTTTCGAGCTCTATCGCAAGTAAAATGTCCTTGAATTTTCTTGTGAATGTCTGTTCAGTTCCTACAAATGATTTTGCGAGCTGCTGAGTGATCGTGCTTCCGCCTTGTTTAACTCCTGTAAAAGCCCATTTAAGTGCCGCTCTGATCATTCCCAGAGGATCAATACCGAAATGTGAATAGAAAGATGAATCCTCGCCGGCAACAAAAGCATATCTGAGTTTCTCAGGAAGCTTGTCATAAGGCACGATGAGCCTTTTATTTTCATAATCATATTCGGCTATCAGTTCGCCGTCATAGGAATAAACCTTTGTTCCGGAATTCGGTTTGTAATCGCTTACAGTTTTTATCGAAGGTATCTCCGAACGGAATTTTATGTATAGACCTCCCGCAAGCAGGAATCCTGAAAGAAAAATTATTCCCAAAGTCAGAAAGATAGCTTTTTTGTGCTTTTTAAGCGTTTTAAAAAAGCCGTTTTTCTGCTTGTTTTTTGTTGTCTCAGCCATCTTAATCTCCAAAGATCTGTCTGAATGCTTCAGCATAACTGTTCTTTTTAAATTCGACGATCCTGTTCAGAGTTTCTTCTTTAGTTATCCATTCAAATGAAGAGAACTCATCCGAACTTTCAGGAACACAGTCGCTATCTATTAATTCTAAGAGGAAAAAGATCTGACACTGACCTTTAAACCCCATCTTTTTTTCAATATGTGCCGGAAAATTGTAGCATATCTCAGAGGTTTTCTTAATGATTCTAAGTGCTTGAGGTCTGATGCCGGTTTCCTCTTCAACTTCCCGCAAGATCGCTTTTTCTGCGTTCTCGTTTTGATCTATGCCTCCCTGAGGCAGCTGCCACGAACCGGGAATGTCCGCTCTCTGTCCGACAAGTATAAGGCCTCTGTCATTTATTATGACCGCTGCAGCATTAGGTCTGAATTCCATCTACACCTCTACTGTCGCACATGATTTTTCACTTTCCCAGACGGATACTCCGGAAACAGTGATCCTGTTGTTGTCAACTAGTTTTTTAGATTCATTAAAAATGAAAAATGCAATATTTTCCGCAGTGGGGTTGGTTTCCTGAAAAAATGGCAGTTCATTAATGTTCTGATGGTCAAGTTTGTCTGTCACGTCTTTAAGTATTCTGTCCATTTCCTTAAAATCTATAACAAAACCAGTTTCATCAAGCTTTTTTGTACTGACATAGAGTCTTACCCGCCAGTTATGTCCATGCAGATTCTCACATTTTCCATTGTAGTTCCTGAGCCTGTGGGCAGACGAAAAGAAAATTTCTCTGTAAACAGTGAACTTCATACTTTTCCCTCTTTTTTCTTTTTCATTTCGACAGCTTTTTTATCATAAATCAATGTAGCTTTTTTGATGATGATGTCTTCAACCGGAACGTTCGGGAATCCTTTTTTAGTTGTGAAATTTACCTGTCCTATCTTATCTATTGTCTGAAAGCCGTCGATGACCTTTCCAAAGACAGCATATCCGTTCGGTTCACTGTAGTTCGGGTTGGGGTCAAGATGTTTTATAGGAGCAAGTGTAATGAAGAACTGACTCGTTGCACTGTCGGGAACCCTTCTTCTTGCCATCGAAAGCATATATTTGTCATGTGAAAAAAGCAGTTTTCTGTACTTTTTCCCGGATTCTTCAGTTACTTCAATACTTGGGACCATTTCAAGTTCAACAGGTTCTCTGGTCTTTTCCGGTTTCATTCCAGGATAAAAGCCGCCGCCCTGGATCACAAAGTTGGGAACAACTCTGTGAAAGATCAGGCCGTCGTAAAAGCCGTCTTTAACGTAAGTAACGAAATTGTTAACAGTTTTTTTCATTCCTGTTCCATAAAGTTCAACAGTAAAGTTACCCGCAGATGTCTCAAAAAGAACCTTGTGTGTAACTTCCGACGGATCCTCTTTTTTAACCACGTTTTTCTTGGTGCATGAAATAGTTGCAATCGTTAGAGATATCAGGCATATTCCCAAAATGTGCCTCAGCGTTGTTTTCATAGTTTCCTCCAGTAACCACAGGGAACGAACAATAGGGCATTAAACTACCATAAAAGTTGATTTCTTTCAAACAATTTAAGTGTAATGAGAGTATGTTTAAAAAAACTTGAATTTTTTTTTATGTTCCAATAAGGTTGTTGCAGATTTTTGAATGTTGTAAAAATAACCAGACTAATGTTACTAAACGGAGGAGTTAATGGCCCTTAAAAGATTTATTACACTGCTGGTAGCGGTTATGTTTGTTCTTCCATCTTTTATTACAGCCGATGATTTTGAAGATGACTTCGGTGGCGGAAGCGGTGGCGGAGATGATTTCGCTGAAGATGATTTCGGTTCATTCGAAGAAGAGAAGAAAGATGAGCCTTTCGATGCTGAAGAATCTGCTGAAAAGAAAGAAAAGGAAGACCAGAAAAAAAGCGATGAAGCTATGAGGGATCTTCTCGGTGAAGAAGAGCCTGAAAAAAAGGAAGAGAAGAAGGAAGAAAAGAAAGAAGATGAGTTCGATGCTATAGAACCTGTTGATGTTGAACCGAAAGCTGAAGAAAAGAAGACTCCTGCCGGTCTGAAGCCGGTCCTTCTTATTAAGGGTGGTTTCACACTTCTTGGTCAGTACAGATCAAAAACAAATCCGGCTGATCCTACTGAAAAAGCAAGAACACTGGGTTCGATGTTCGGTTCTGTCGATGAAGGACTTCTCGGTGCTGAATACGAAGGTGAACACGTTATCGCTAAAGGTACCATGAACATCAGAACGGAAAATCCACTTATGGATAAGGGTAACAACCCCTTGATGGCCAGAAACCTTCACTCGATCCAGAACGGTATAGCTAACGGGCTCTATGAACTTTACGGCGGAATGAAATTTTTCGGTGTTTTTGTTAAAGCCGGAAAGATGACTCCGGAATATGGACTTATGAATACATGGCAGAAGCTCGGCATGGGCTTTTCAACACCTTTCCTTACAAGAAGTCTTGCGGCTGTTGAAGGTTTTATTCCTGAGACTGATGCAGGTTTTGCTCTGGGGTATGAGAATACTTTTGCAAAGGCTCATACTATTCATATAGGGCTTATGCTTGGAACGGGAAGTCATGATCCTGTTAACTGGAAATACGATAAGACAATGGGACTTTATGCAAAACTTGCCTATATGCATAAAGTGTTTCAATTCGGGTTCGGTCTTCAGTATAGAAAAGAGTACGATTCAACCATCAGCACGGGTATGGAACTTCCTGTCATCGGTATCGGTATTCATGCTAACGTAAGTGTTAAAGGTTTTGAAATGCCTGTAACATTTGATTATAATCAGATGTATCTTGTGAAAACTGTACCGGCCATTAAGAAAAGTCCTGTTGCCAACATTCTTCTTTCTGTAGCTCCGGGTTATGCATACAGCTTTAAGAGCACATGGGCTGACAAAATAGCTCTGGCCGTAAGGTTTGATCTTGCCCGCGGTGTTTATATTGCAAACAATAGCTATCTGGATTATACAACTTTTAAAAATACAGGAATGTACTTCAGAATTGGTGCAACACTTAATTTCTTTGTTAAGGAAGTCTACGGTGTAGGATCTTATGCCGGAGTTACTTTCCTGATGCAGCCTGAGAGTAAAGTTGTTTCAACACCGTCTCAGATTGATTATGGCTTTGTGACTCTGATGCTTTCAGCTGGTGCTGAATTCTAGATGTCGGAATTTACTGATATTTTATAGGGGGGTGCAAACTCCCCTTTTTTTTTGACATTTGTTGGACTTTGCTCTATTTTTAACTACAACAAGTGGTCGAAACATGAGTTTTTAGGAGGTTTTTTTATGAAGAAGTTACTTGTTTTTTTACTGATGATCGGTCTGACAGGTTTTATTTTCAGTTCATGTGCAGAAAAAACTGTAGATAAGAGAGTGGAGGTTCAGCAGCTTGTTGAAAAAGGGGACTATACTCTTGCGAAACAGAAGCTGATCTCACTTAGGGGTCTGTATCCTAATGATAAGAAGCTTATTGCCATGGAAAAGGAGTGTGACAAAAAAATAGCTGAAGGCTACTATAAAAAGTACTGGGCTGAAGCTGAGAAGACAAATGATCCGATGGACTGGATAGAAGTAATGCTTAAGATCAAAAAGATCGAGAACAACAACAAGAAGATGGTTGACGAGTGGATCAAAAAAGCAACAGATAAGTGTATTTCAGCAGGTGCAGAGAAATATAAGGATGCAAAACTTCTGGGACTTCTCAACAAACTTACTTTAAGATATCAGGTCATCACTCCAAATGACAGGTTGATGTATATCACCATGTTCGTTAAGGAGGGTCGCTTCCCCATAAAGGAGTGGGAAGGAACTTTTGTTAAGAAGTATCCGGAACTTATGGATCCTGAAACAGGCGAATTCGTCGGTTATCCTAAACCGGAAAAACCTGAAACGAAAAAGAAATGAGCTAGCCTCCTCCTACCGGGGAGAAAAATTCTATCTCATCTGATTCAGCGACCTCTTCGCTATCCCATTTTTTTCTTGAAATAATTGCTCCGTTTTTTACCACGGCAATATTTTCAGGGTTAATATCCAGCTCTATAAGTAGCTTTGCAACAGTTTCTGCGTTAACTTTTCTGTTGATGCCGCTTATCTTTACCATAAAAACCTCTCCAGTGTCAAAGCGGTCAAGATTATCAGATAACCTTTTTAAAATCAATCTGTTTTATCTGCACCTTCATGTGAATATTGACAAAAATGGAAAAAGGGTTAAATTTAACAGAAGAATTTTAGTTAAACTAGGTGTTAGAGGTAAAAGGTGTCAAAAAAGCCGAAAGTTTTAATTGTTGATGATGACCTGGAGTTGTTGTCGATAATGAAGAAATTCCTGGAAATGAAGAAGATAGATGTCGTTGTTGAGGAAAAGGGAAAGAATGTTCGGGATATTTTTGAAAAAGATTCTTTTGATCTGATAATTCTGGATGTTGTTCTTCCCGATATAAGCGGCATAGAGATCCTTAAGGATATTAAGTCCAAAGCTCCACAGCAGAAGGTTATCGTAATGACAGCGATGCTTTCGATAGAAAACACTATTTCAGCTCTTCGTGAAGGTGCTGTTGAATATCTGCTCAAGCCTTTCTCAAGTATGGAGTATATCTGGACGGTTATTGAGGAATATCTTTAGTTACTTCTTTTCTTTTTGTATTTTATTCTTGAACGGAATTTTTTCATAAAGTTGTTCTCGACATGATCTTTCAGGGTCAGAATACCGTTCTGAAAGGCTGTTTCATCACTTTTTCCATGCCCGATGCCGACAAGATGGTTAACACCCAGAAGCAGAGCGCTGCCATAGAGGTTGTACTGAAATCTGGAAAGGGCATCCGGAAATATTTTATTAAAAAAGAAACTTGATGTTTTTTCCCATTTGGGAGGAGCGATCATTGACTTTATCATATAGACAAAAGTTTCATTCAGGCCTTCTATTGTTTTAAGTGCAACATTTCCGGTAAATGCATCAGTTACGATAACATCAGCCTTCTGCTCAATAAAAAGGTGGTTCCCTTCGACAAATCCCACATAGTTTAGAGGAACGTTGCTTATCATTTCAGAGGCTTCACGGACCAGTTTTGTGCCTTTAGTTTTTTCCTCTCCGACATTAAGAATACCGACCCTGGAATCTTTAAGTCCGGTAATACAGTATCTATATGATTCGCCCATTAACGCAAAGTCCAGAATATTGGAAGGCTTAGGATCAATAGTCGCACCAAGATCAAGAAAGATCATTTTTCTTGAGTCAACAGAGGGATAGATAGTGGCAAGTGCCGGCCTGGAAATATCGTCCATAATTCCGCTTTTAAAATACGAGATGGTTACAACAGCTCCTGTGTTCCCCAGAGAAAAGAAAGCGTCTCCTTTATTCCGGGTCAGCAGTTCAATGCCTTTGTGTATGGAAGATCCCTGTCTGCCTTTGTATGCCGAGACCGGAGAATCATCCATGGTTATTTCATCATCAGCATGCACGATCTCAAGATTATCGGGTATAACTCCCGAAATATGATCAAATATCTCAGGTTTATATCCCACGAGAATAATTTTAAGATTAGAAAATTCTCTGCAGAGCTTTAGAGATGAATTTACAGGAATACCGGGAGAGTTGTCCCCTCCCATTGCATCAACAATTATAGTTGATGACATTTTTACTGATCTTCGAGAGTTATAACTTCTTTGCCTTTATAATTTCCGCAGCTAGGGCATATACGGTGAGGCACCATAGTTTCTCCGCATTTAGGACATGTGATGGTCTTTACGGGACTCATCTTGAGATGTCCGCCTCTTCTTTTTCTTGAACGTGCCTGACAATGCTTTCTTTTAGGAACTGCCATAGTATCCTCCTGTGTTTATCTTTAGGTTGACATGCAATCACATTTGTTATCGTTAAGGTTTGCTCCGCAGTGGGAACAGACCCCTTTACAGTCTTCGCTGCATAGGATCTTTTCCGGAATATTCATAACTATTGTCTCACGGACATAATCATCAAGTTCAATTGATTCTCCGTGATAGAAATAATCGATGTCGTCATCACCGCTTTCAGGGAAAATGTAAAAAGATTCATCAGCCTGAATTGTCACTTCAATATCAGCAAGACATCTGCCGCATACGGTGATGATGGAGAAATCTCCCTTTATTCTTATGCACACCGTCTCTCCTGCCCTGTAGAACTCAACGGTAAGGTCAACATCCTTTAATTTTGAGCCGTGGTTGAATTCGTCCCCTGCAAGAGTCGTAACGATGTCTTTTTTTGAGGTCGACTCTTTTATTTCATTCAGAAAAAGTTCCATCTGCCTTATTCAAGTATCAAAAAACAACAGTGTGGAAATATAGTCTAAAAAGGCTGTTTGTCAAGATAAATCCCAGCTTCAGGATTTAGGTTTTTCAGGCTGTTCTTCCTCTGAAGAGGGAGCTTCTTTTTTGTTATCTTTATTTTCAGGCTGATCTTTTTTAACTTCTTTTTCTTCCTGTGGCTGATCTTTTTCAGCTTCCTTTTTTGCCTGTGTTTTATTCTTCTCAGGTTCTTTCTGCTCTTTCTGAGCCGGTTCCATGTTTTTAGTTTTTACAGCAGCTTCGTTCTCTTCAAACTTCTGGGTGTTGTCAATGATCTTAGTAAAATCCTTGTCGCCGGCCCTTTTAAAGATGTTCGGTTTCTGGTCGTTGTCAGTATCTTTTTCTATTCTCTGCAGAACGTTGTTCTTGTAGTGCTCCCAGTAATCAGCTTTGCCGTTTCCACTCTGATCTTCTTCAAGAAGAATAATGAAGCCCTTTTCATCGTAGTACTTCCAGATGTCAGTCTTTTCATCGAACTGAAAGTCTATTTCTCTTCTTCTGACAACTCCGTTCATATAGTAGTCAGTGGCATCGATCTTTCCATCAAAGTCAAGGTCCAGTTCTTCCTTGAAAACGGCGCCTTCATCATTAAAATAACGCCATACGTCAATTTTGTTATCTCTGTTCAGATCCATCATCTTAACACTGATCTGGAGATTGAACTTGCCTTTTTTATCCTTAACAGGGACTTTTTTGAAAACGTTGATGATATCAGGTTTCTTGTCCTTGTTGATGTCGTATCTTTTCTCAACATATTTATCAGGATCAAATTTTAATTTTCCGCCTTTTGCGGTAAGTGTATCTTCCTGTTTAGTTTTTGCTGTTTCAGTTTGTGATTCTTTCCCGGATTTAGTCGTGGAACAACCGAAAAGAAGCGCAATAACCGCAAAAAGAGTAATAAATCTAATCATTTTAACCTCAAAGAATAATCTTTCTCTGTGCATGATGTTAAACGTATCGAGTTAAAAAATCAAGATTTCCATTCCATCCCAGGCAGGTTGAATGTGATCTGGAAGGCTTGAGGCCGTTTCCTGATAATCAAACGTGTGGTTCATGTGGGTAAGATATGCTTTCTCCGGGTTGAGCTGTTCAATAAAACTGATCACTTCCGGAAGAGAAAGATGTTTTGAATGAGGCTTCTTTACTGTTGTTGATATCGCAAGTGTGCTTATGCCTTTCAGTTTTTCAAATTCTTCTTTTCTGATGTCACTGATATCGGCCAGTAGTGCAAAGTTCCCGATCCGCAGACTGAAAACTTCCATTTCACCGTGCTGATGTCTTATCGGAATTATCTCAATATCATTAAATTTTATACGGTCACCTGCTACGACGTTAGGTATCAGAAACGGTCTGTCAATATATTCGTTCTTATCACTGAACATATATGGGAACTGCCTGCGGGCGGCTCCGAGAGTTTTTTCTGAGCCGTAGAGAGGCAAAGGCTTTTTTTTAACAAAGGATATCATTCTAAGGTCATCCAGTCCTGCGATATGGTCACTGTGATGATGAGTGAGCCAGATCATATCTATATCAGCTGCTCCTGACCTCAGAAGCTGCTGTCTGAGTTCAAAAGGAGTGTCAATTAAAATGGTCGTGTCCTTTTCAATGATAGTCATTGAGAACCGGGTCCGTTTATTTTTAGGGTCATTTGATGAGCATACCGGGCAGTTACAGAAAAGTTGCGGTGTTCCTGTTGAAGAACCTGTTCCGTTAAAGATTATTTTCATCAGTTGAAAAATTTACCGAAAAAGCCTTTTATAGACCTTTTTTTGTTAATTTCTTCTTCGTATTCCTGAACAAGGTTCTGAAGTTTCTGGACCTGTTCTATTAACTCTTCTCTTTCTTTTCGCAGTTTTGATATTTCCAGGTAAGGATTGTCCGTCTCTGCCGCTGCCTGAGCCGGCTCTATGTTCTCTGCCGGTTGCGGTTCCGGTTCAATAGATGCCTCTTCAGGTTCTTCTTC
>CAZTKP010000010.1:17972-30669 GCA_964614215.1 uncultured Spirochaetales bacterium
GTTTTATCTATAGACTGCTCCGGAGAAACAGACTCTTTTTCCTCATTTTCTTCTTCCGGAGCAGGCTCTTCGCTCTTTCTTGAAACAAAGTCGGTTACTATTTCCACGGAAAACGGGGTGTCCGATTCAAAAAGTCTCTGGTAGGTTCCATCTTCAGCTTTTACAAGAACCTGGATATAGACTCCGTTGTTATGGGATATGGATGATTCAATATCGCTTAAGGTCGGAATGATCACAGACCTGATCTCCTGAATGCCTGAATCTGTCTGGATCTCTGTAATGAAAAAAGGCTGAGGAAATGTAGGGTCTTTAACGAGGAGGTTCTTTGTGAAAGATATTTTTGCCGGGATCTCTTCAACGACCAGAGCAAGTTTTACGACCCGGTTGTTGTTGATGAACGCTATTGAGTTGTATTTGTCCAGAAAGTTCTTAATGGATGTTCCTTTTTTTTCAGGTTTTTCAGGCTCATTCTTTTCAGGAGAAATGGCTTCGTTTTTATTATGAACTATTTCAGGGGATTCCTGCTGATTTGAGCCTCCGGACATTATTTTTGATATTCTGTTAATCCCTGGTTGGGGGTTAATGTTGTGAGCGAGACAGATGTTCCTGATCTGTGCGACCTTTTCCTTCAGAAATCTGGATGATTCAATTTTATCGAACCTAATTTCATCCTCTTCCTCAAAATAGGTCACGTTTCCCATAATAAAGAATAGCAGAGAGTTCGTCTTTGCACTCAGAAAATATGGAAGGCCGGGAATCTCAACATTGAGTTTTCTGAACCATTCACGGTAAGTATCCGTTTTGATCTTTTTAACCATATCAAAAGGGGTGTTTTCAAGAAAAATAAGTGAAACTCCGTCTTCATATCTTTTTATAAGACCCGAAGACTGCCTTATGTTCTCGATCTCTTTTCTGATCTCGGAAGTGTTTCCTTCCAGAATCTGCTTTTCAGTGATCTTTAAATTCAATCCCATTTTTATTTTCCTACAAGTTCTGAATATTTAACGGCGTTATCTCTTCCGTTACTTTTTGCTCTATACATCGCCATGTCGCATTTTTCAATAAAATCCTTTTCGTTCTTTATTCTGTCCTCATGGAAAGATGCTACTCCCAGACTAACGGAAAAAGATATGCCGGCCACTTCTTTTTCCTTACAGCTTTTTCTGATCTTTTCCGCGGTCTGGTACGCTCCTTCGAGATCAGTTCCGGGAAGCAGAATAACGAACTCTTCACCACCGAATCTTCCGACATAGTCAGATGATCTTACAGAGTTTTTAAGAAGCATTCCGAGGTGTTTGAGGATATTGTCTCCGGCGAGGTGGCCGTAAGTATCGTTGATGTTTTTAAAATGATCTATATCAAGCATGATCATTGAAACGGTGAAGTTGTATCTGTCCGCTTTTTCGATTTCCTTTTCGAGTATGCTGAAAAAGTGTCTTCTGGAATAAAGTTTGGTGAGAGTGTCTGTTGTCGCTATCTGGACGAGTTCCACATTATCAAGAACAACAGCCAGGTTTTCAGAAAGTGTCTCAAGAAAGTTTATCTGAGATTCTGAAAATGTGCCGATGGAGCTATCTCTCTCAAGATAGATGTAGGCTTTCAGATTTCCTTTGAGCACTATCGGGACTGCTGCAACGAACCTGAAATCCAGTCCTGTTTCATCAGGTGTTCCGGAAATGAATTCCATCCGGCCTGTTTTAAGCATTCTCGGAACAACTCCGGCCTTGAACCTGAATTCCGACATTTTGTATTCCCTGTAGGATGAGTCAAGGATGTGGTATGTGCCATCGTCGTTGTCACTGCCTACAAAGACAATGCCGCAGATGTCAAGGGACAGTACTTCTATGACCTTCTTTATCACACTGTCGGTGATCCTTGTGAAATCGGTCTTTCCCGCAATAGATTTTACAATATCAATTATTGCCGAGTAGTTGGAGTTCATAGTGTTAAGGATCTCGATCTGGTTTTTTGTATTTACAAAATATGTCTGAAGTTTTGCAAGTTCTTCATCGACAGAATCCCTTGTTTCTATTGAGCTTTCAGATCTTTTTAAAATATCTCTGATATTGCCCAGGATGCTTTCGGTATCTTCTCTTTCAAGAAGAAACGATACTCTGTCAAAAAGACTGTAGAAGTGGTTTGACTGGATCTTCATTGCCAGTTTCAGTCCGTTCTTGAGATATTTTCTCAAAAGAGTGGAAGCGGGGGAGAAGTCCTTTAGAAAAAGAGAAGCATGATAATAGTAGAGCATCTGGAAGAGTGTGTGGTTGCTCACGATGCTTTCCTGTTCAACTTCATAGATAAAGTTCATTGCCTTATCGTAGTTGCCGAGTTTTTTATGGTAAATTATCATGCATGTTATATAGAGAAGATAACTTGTCTGTTTAAACAGCGGATAGCTGTTGAATAGTGCCTGCATCTTTCTGTCGAGTTCGCTGAAATACTCGTTATCGTTACCTGTGATAGCTTCAAGCAGCATCAAAGTGGAGAAGGACATTATGCTTTTCTGGTAGTTGATGCTTTTAAACTCTTCCAGATATCTTCTAAGTTTCCCTCCGGTGTTCCTTGCAATACCCATGTCATTTTTCAGAAGGGACAGCATTGTCTGGAGACTGTAGATGTTTATGAGCTCAGGGTCCCTGTGTTCTCTCTGGGAAATTTCCAGCGCATTGTACAGAAAGTTTTCTGCAAGTGAGAACTCTCCGTTTATTATGGCAAGCTCGGCATAGTTGAAGTAGCACTGCTTGATAATACTGACACCGCATCCTTTTCTTGCGTATTCAACGGCTTTATCAAGATAGAATCTCACATCATTTAGTCTGCCGATCCTGTGAGAGCATTTTGCAAGGTTCAGATAGCTTCTCGATATTCTGAAATTATCAAATATTTCAAGAGAAAGTTTCAATGTCTCATGGAGAACTTCGTAGGCTTTTTTCATCAGGTTGAAATTCCAGTAGAAATCGAACGAGATGTTAAGAGCATCGATATAAAAGGCTTTTGAGTCGATCTTTTCCGCACTTTCGATCAGCTCTTTTCTCAGAGTATCAAGTTCAGAATAATCAGAGTTTATGACCTGGAGGTCTATATCGAACTGCATTTGTTTCAAAGTAAACCTTCTGACCGGTCCGAAAAGAGATCTGTGACCTTTCTGTATAAGTCCCAGGGCTCTCTTAAGATGATATTCCGCCTTGCTGAAGTTGTTGTCTGCATTAAGATAGACAAAGGCTCTCAGATAATGTTTCACTGCCTTTCTATCAGGGGTGTCGGCATTATATCCCGATATAAGACGGAGAGCTTTTGAAGGGTCTGAATCTCCGGCAAGAGAGAAAACAAGATCCTCCAGAATAGTGTCGTCTTTCCAGATGGAGTAACTTTTTTCCAGAAGAGTAGTGGCCTTTCTGAAAATACCGAGCTTGAAATACATCCTTCCTGCAAAAAGGTAGACTGCATATAGTTTTTTACCTTCCATAAGGTTGGGGTTCGAGTCAAGGATGGTAAGAGCATCGTCTATGGATGATTCAGCAAGCTCGGAGTTAAGGTGTGCCATAAACCCGCCGACTGACTGAAGGTAGAGTTTTAAGGCCAGCTCCATCTTTTCCGCCTGATGGTAGTGATAGGCCGCAAACGCGAAATGATTGATGTTCATTCCCATAAGGACTTTCCATGTGGAGATGATGTAATCGCCCATGTCCTTGTGAAGTTTAATGCGTTCCTTTTTTGAAACGAGAGAATAGATTATCGGGTGAAAGAACTGGTTGACGATGTTTATCTTGCCGTTCTTATGTTTCACAAGAAGATAGTTAGTCTCCAGAACATCAATAGCCATGTCGATATCTTTGGGCTTCAGTTCGTTCATCAGCAGATAGTAAAGAGCCTCTTTCGTAATAAATTTCTTATATATGGAGCATGCTTTAAGAACGGATTTCTCTTTCTCAGAAAAAGATGTTATTTTTGAACGTAGAAGTTTTTCTATTCCGTCATCGGCGACTTTTTTCTTTTTAAAGAAGATATGTCCTTCCCGGGCTATTATGAATTTTTCCTCTATCAGAAGAAAAAGGAGCGATCTTACTTGTTTAGCCAGACCTTTACTGTTCCTGTAGACCCATACGAACAGCTCGTTGTCTATCTTTGATGCGGGGAAGTTCAGGCATCCTTCGATGAATGCTCTGGTCTCGGAAAAAGTAAAAGGTGTAAGAATTATTCTTGAGAAAGCAGGGATCTCGATACTTGAATCTTTTCCCGGTTCTACTGTAACTATGCAGAACAGCCGGTTGCTTGAATCAAGACTTGAAGACAGTTCCTGGATAAGTCGGAGAGACCTTTTATCAATATGGTTAAAGTTATCCAGCATAAGAACGAGAGGCTGGTTTCTGGATGACATGTTTATAAAATCGCGCAGAAGTGAAGAGAGCCTGTAGAAGTCCTCGTGAGTATGAGGCAGGTCCTTTGCCGGGGTTACCTTTCTGAATTCTCCGTATTTTTCGAACTGGGGGAAGTAAAGCAGGATCGCAGGGCCCCATTTAAAGGATAGCTGAAGTCTAAGTTCTCTGTCCAGAAGTTCCCATATTTTTCTGACGAGGTCTGCAATAAGATTCTGTGTCTGGTTTGCACTGAAAAATACAGTTCT
The DNA here is from genome assembly GCA_964614215.1 of uncultured Spirochaetales bacterium. Taxonomy (GTDB): domain Bacteria; phylum UBP6; class UBA1177; order UBA1177; family UBA1177; genus CAZTKP01. Next base: position 22,600 of record CAZTKP010000010.1, read on the forward strand.
CAGGTTTCTTGAGGAAATGTTGGCCCTGAACTCTTTGAGAAATCTTGTTCTTCCCGAACCTTTGGGACTTTCTATTATAACAGTGTGATCCAGCGATGTGGCCTCAAAATTGTCAAGGATCTCAAGTAGTTTTGACATTTCGGCTCTTCTGGATATGAAGTCCGGTTCGACGATGTTCACTTTGGAAAGCTGTTTGTCTGTGCTTTCCGGTTTTTTAACAGTTCCGGTATAAATATGTTCCATTACTGTCAGGAGCTCTCCCGTATCATTGAACCTGTTCTCAGGCTCTACGGAAAGTAGTCTCGCAATAACGGAGTTTATCTCAGTCGAGGAGTGCTCGGGAAAAGTTATCTTCTTTTCCACAGAGGACTCAGAATCTTCAAGATATGGAGGCGTATTCCACGGCAGTTTGGTGTAGAGGGTCTCGTACATTATAACGCCGAGGGAGTAGAGGTCCGCTCTCCAGTCATGCTTTCTCTGGTTAATTATTTCAGGAGCGGTGTATGAGTAATTTGATTTTATTACACGGAACTTGTTCTCAAATGTCGACAGAAGTCCTGTGTCAACAAGCTTTGCCTGGTTATTTGACATTATGATTATATCGCTAGGCTTAACAGTGCCGTGAACTATTCCGTAGTTATGAAGTTCGATAAGAGCTTTTGTTATGTCGATAAAGTAGGGAAGAACCTTGGGAAGAGATTCACCTCTGAGTTCCGTAAGCTCCGTGCCTTCAACATATTCAGCGGTATAGAAAAGCATGCCTTTGGTGTTGAATATTTCCTTAAGTTCCGAGATGTTACGGCATTTAACCTGAAGAAAGAGGTTGAACTCTTTTTTTAGTTTTCTGTACTCGTTCTGAGAGCTGAAAAGTTCAGGAGATATCATTTTGAGAGCTACTCTGGAGGAGGTTTTTCTGTCCTCTGCAAGCCAGACTTCTCCGAAGGCAGTCCACCCGAGTTTTTTCTGAAGTTCGAACCTGTCAATAATTACGGTATTTCTTTTCATGCGTCTTTAAAAAATTCAAGGATCAAAAACACTTTTTAGCTATCCATTAGTCAAACAGACCATTGTACTTTATATATACATTTTCTCAATAAAATTTATCTTATGGATATAGCAGATTTTAAATATTTTTGTCGAAAAGTGAAACCTGTGCTATATCTGAGGTGTCAGAATTCTGTTGTAATGACGATGAAGAAAAGGGGTCGTTATGAAAAAGATTGTTACTCTCAGTTGTTTTATTCTCTGTTTCAGTTTTATGAACCTGTCTGCCCAGAAGGTGGAACCCCCTGAAAAAAAACTGGAAAAAACAGAAAAGAAGATCTATGCGGGAATGAAAGTCAGCGAGGAGATGTCAAAAGATGTTCTTGCAAGAGTTACCGCTAAATATTCGAAAATGTATAAAAAATATGCCGGTGTGAAAAGCACAAGGCATTTGACTGTAAAGTGGTATATGCCTAAAACAATGGAGCTGGTCAAGACGGAAAAGGTTGTCTATACAAGGTGGGATGACTGGTACGAGGACCTCAAGTATAAAACACTTTCATACACTGTTGACGGAGAGAAGGAAGACGTGGATGATTATAACCCCCATGAATCCGCTCCGGGGATCCCTCATTTTGATGAGAACGGTGCAAAAGAATATGTTAGAAAAGTCGTTGCGGTGGAAAAGCTGAGAGGCAAGCTTGCCTACAAGATAAAGGCAACTCCCAGAGATCCGAAAGGTGAACATTTCAAGGGGTTTATCTGGGTTTCTGTCGATGGTCTGGAGATCATGAAAAATGAAGGAACATCCGGTAAAATGAGATTCGGATGCAGCTCTCTTTATGTAACTTATGAAGCAAAGGATTTCGGAGACTTTTTTCACTTCACGAAAGGATATACGAAGGTGACCTTAAATGTTCTGGGTTTGTATAAAAGAGTGATGATATTCGAGTTTGAGAACAAGGATATAGAACCGATGCCTCTTCCGAGAAAAAAATAGGAGAAAATGATGCTTAACCTGTATAAACTTCTTCTTGCCGTGCAGTTCATCAGTGCGGCCATGGTCTTTATTTCTCTTTATTTCGTTACTGCCGGTTACGGTCGGCATGGCGGAAAGAAATGGGGGCCCGCGATAAATCCGAGAATAGGCTGGATGGTCATGGAATCGCCCGTGGTTTTCATTCCGCTTTACTTCCTTTTTACGGGGAAAGCTGAAATGGTTCCTGTAGTGATGCTTTCCATCTGGATGGTCCACTATCTTCAGAGAACGTTCGTCTATCCGTTCCTGATCAGAGGCGAGGAGGATATGCCCGTTCTTATCATGATATTTTCCATCATGTTCAACAGTATGAACGGATTTCTGAACGGTTACTTCCTTTTTCATCTTGCAGATTACGATGTTTCATGGCTTTTTGATCCGAGATTCATTATCGGAACCCTGATCTTTTTTGCCGGAATGATAACAAATATTCACTCTGATCACGTTGTAAGAAAACTCAGAGCTGAAAAAGGCCCGGGATACCATCTTCCTGTAAAGGGAATGCACAGATTTGTCGCAAGTCCCAACTATCTCGGTGAAATAATGGAATGGACTGGTTACGCCATCCTCACATGGTCTCTTCCCGGACTTGCCTTCATGGTGTTCACAATGGCCAATCTCGTCCCCAGAGCTCACAGACACCGCAAGTGGTATCGTGAGACCTTCGGCGAAAAATATCCGTCTTCCAGAAAAAGAGTTTTTCCCTTTATCTATTAGCTGTAGTAAGTTCCATCACAAATATTTTAGTTGAAAATAAGTTCTCTAAGAGTATTATTATCAAGAAATAATTAAGTTAGGAGTGTTTCATGGAAAAGGCAGTGCTTAGGATAAGAGACGAGGTCGCTTTCAGAAAGGCGGATGACGGCACGATGACGATAGTTTCTCCTGTAACTGATAAGATCGTTACTATAAATGCTGCGGCAGCTGAGCTGTGGGACCTTATAGACGGAAAAAGAAATATGGATGAGATCGCCGGTGAATTTATTTCAAGGCACAGAGAAGATGAGAACTTTCCCGGAGAAGGCGAAGCAGCTAATCATGTGAATGAGATCCTGGAGCAGTTCCTGAAGAAAGAATTTATTGAACAGATAGCATAAATCCCGGAGGATAATGATGAATTTGGGCATGAGATCTTTAAGATTACTTTTAACATTGCTTGCGTTTTCATTTCTGATGTTTTCAGGATGTTCGAAAAGTAATGAATGTTCTGTAGACAGCCATTGTAAGGATGGTTCCTACTGCGGTTCTGATGGTAAATGTGTGGAGTTCCTCTCGGACGATTACACAATTGCGTTTAAAGAACTGAAAGACGGGCAGGAACTGAATTCTGCAGATGATAAGGATGTTTCTGTGGATGGAGTTCAGATAGATGTCGCTCTTGAGTTGGCAACGGAAACGCTTCGCGACGGGCTGGAAGTGACCTTAAGGGTGACGGGCTCTCAGGCAAAGGAGTATAAAGGCGTTTTTATTAAGAAAAACTCTGTTTTTTCGAATGTTACAGTTCCTTTCGGGAATGTTAAACTGGAAGCCTATCTCGTTCAGAATCCTGATGTGAAGGTGGAAATTAACCTGAACGTAAAGAAAATAGACATAGAGGTCAGCTATCTGAAGGATGGAAAAGGCGGAACTTCGGCAGATCTCGACGGAGCAACCGTAGTTGATGAAGATGACTATGACTCTGCGACAGTTAACGGTATTCAGCTTTATCTCAGTGCCCAAACTGAAGGACTCGAAGAGGGTGCTGACGTTGTGATACTTATTCCTGAGATCCGGGATGAAGCTCTTGCCGAAGGTACAGTCGATGCACAGGGAAAGGTTGATTTCGGTGAAGTCACGATCCCTATTGTAAAAACTATAAGAATGAGCCTTATCAGCGGAAGTTTCAGAAAAAGCGCGGAGTTTACACTTGATACAGATGAACACTGCGGTTTTCTTGTTAATCTTAAAGACAATGCTGTTTTGGGAATAGATGACGATGAAGATCCTGTTTCTGAACAGTTGCAGTATGAAATTGTTATCAGTGAGATAGTCGGCTGCGGCAGTGACAGTGCTGTCGACGTTTATGTTGATGCAATGCCGGGTAACGGGGTGTCGCCTCATGCTGCTTTTGTTGCTGACAGTGATGTTCCTTCGCATGATATTACAATCAATGAATCTAAGTCACTTGAAGATACTCACAGTGTTTTTGTCAGAATGAGAGATGATGTTAAAGGACTTTACGGGACGGCAAGCTATGAAGGCATTCTTGTTGACCTTACATCTCCGACAGTTGAGATAACAAATCCGGAAGTCGGTGCGATTCTCAGCATGGATGACGATAAGGAGCCTGCAACAGACGGTCTCCAGATCAGTTTCGAGGGAACTTCGACGGATACTCTTACGAAACCTGTGACTGTTACAGTTAAACTTGGAAGTACAGTTCTGGAAACTGTTGAGAACGTTGATGGTCAGTATACGGTCCCGTATACCTTTGCCCAGTCGTATGAAACTCTTGTCCTTTATGTCGAAGCGACTGACGGAGCCGGAAATACTGAAAGTGCCAACATTCCTTTTTCTGTCGAGATGGATACAGCCATAACTTTCCAGTCGATCTGCGGCAGAACGGGTGATGATATTGTTCAGGCGATGTATCTTAATGCTGCGGATGATGAGGATTCTGATGCTGATATGCTGCAGTGTACTGTTATTGTAAAGCTTGCTGATGGAGCTCTGGGAGATGCAATATCTCTGAAAATCGGAAGTAACGACGAGGAGAAAAGAAGTGTCGGCGGAGATAATACAGCTATCTTTAATATTGAACTGCCGGAGAGCGAAGCAGGAATTCAGCTTCTGGCGAAGGCTTATCAGGATGATGAGATCAAGGATGAGATAATTCAGGTGGTCAGGGTTGACACAGTTGTTCCTGAAGCAACGTTAAACAACAATCTTCTTCTGAATAATGGTGATGTAACTTCAGCGGTCAATATCACATTCAACTATTCCTGCTCAGAATCAGGATGCAGCTACAATGGTCTCCTGGATTCAGAAATAAGTGATATTTTTGCATCGGATACGGAACGGGAACTTACCGGACTTGCCGGCGGGGAGCATAGTTTTATCCTGAGAGCGAGAGATCTTGCAGGAAACACAAGTGAACCTGTTGAATTTGACTGGACTATTGACAGCGAAGCTCCTGAAACCACGATCGACAGTGATCCGGGAACGGGAACTTCAAATGACTGGGCGCTTTTTACATTCTCCTCTTCAAAGGCAAATTCAACTTTTGAGTGTAAATTGGAAAAAGACAGCGCCAACTACATTCCTTCTGATGACAGTTGGGAGCCGTGTAACAGCGGAGGTCGCGACTATTACAACCTTGATGACGGAACCTATCGTTTCAGGGTTAGAGCAACTGACAGTCTCGGCAATGAGGATCCGTCACCGGCCGAACATGATTTTATCGTGGGAAGTGAAGTTCCGGTAACGACAATTAACACGGTTACTCCTTCTGAAAGCTATATAAATGTGACGACTATCAGCCTGGAATATTCAGCTTCCGTTGCAAGCACATTTCAATGTAAACTGATCAAAGGTTCATCTACTGTTGAAGACTGGACGGACTGCTCAGGAGGAACAAAAAGCTACAGCTCTCTTGATAATGGTGGGTATGTTTTTTATGTCAGGGCCACTTCTCTTACAATGATACAGGAAAAGACACCGAAGACGTACAGTTTCAACGTGGATATCTCTGATCCTGTAATTATTGTCGATGAACAGCCTGCGGCAAGCTCACCTTACGATTCAGGCGATATTTCTTTTCATTGTGAAGATCCGGGAGATAACTGCACCTATGAGTGTACACTCGATTCAAATACTGTAGATTGTTCTTCAGGAAGTTACAGTTATTCATCTCTTGCAGACGGAGCCCATGCTTTTTCAGTTACAGCAACTGACAGGGCCGGGAATGATTCTACGGAAAATATAAACTGGAACATAGATCCTGCGGTGCTTGGTGTGACAATAAGCTCTAAACCTGCTAAATATTCCGATTCTGATTCAGCTGTTTTTGAATTTTCCGCTTCTCAGGCGGCTACTTTTGAATGTTCCATCGATTCAGGAGCTTTTGAAACATGCACAACCGGGAAAAGTTACAGTTCTTTAGCTGATGGTGTGCATACGTTTACAGTGAAAGCTACAGCGGGAGTAAATACTGCTGAAGATACTTACACGTGGACAGTTGACACAGTTGATCCTGCGGTTTCAATTGATCTGGGACCTAACGATCCTACATATGAAACCGGTGCCCAGTTCAGCTTTTCAGCAAGCGAAACTGTAACTTTTGAATGTAAACTTGCGACAGATTCAGTCTGGGCAGTATGCACTTCGCCATTTGCCTATCCTTCAGGCACATTCGGAGTGGCTGATACAGATACAGACTACACTTTTGAAGTCAGGGGAACAGATAAGGCCGGAAATACAGGGACTACATCATATACCTGGACAGTTGATGGAACACCTGTTGTGATACAGTGGGTTTCACCTGCTCCGGATGGTGAAGGGAAGATCCAGGTCGGAAAATCCGATGATGTTTATCTGGCTGATGAAACAAGATATGCGATAAATGTTAAGGTTAAGGTTTCCGGTAGCAATTCAGGACAACCAATTAATGTAACAGGTTTTAAAACACCTCCGGGATACACAGTTGTCAATGTTGATACAGTTGCTGAAAAGACTTACAACCTTGTCATCGGTCTTCAGGATGGTGCGAGAGTCAACAATCCTCTGACTATTTCTGTCAGCGATGATTCTGGGGATTCAGCTCAGATCAGTAAAATAGTTATCGTTAATACGGAAGAACCGACGATTACATGGTTCGGTCCTTCAAATGGAACAAAATTCTTAGCAGGAGGAGATGTTCCACGAGTTTATTTTAATTTGTGGAATGCTTTGCCGGGAACAACAATCGAGCTTATTGATGCTGATACTGAAAATGTTATTGATACGGCGACATCGGTTGGTTCAGTTGATCTTAAAGAGATAATCACTTTCGATCTGGACCTTAATGATCGTTGCGCACCTTACAATCTTTATGCTACTTTTGAGGATTCGGGGAAAAGATACTACACAAATGCAACGGATGATGTTTTTCTTAAATCTGCAAGAGGCTTCGTTGTCGATAGAACCAAGCCTGTAATTGATTCTGTGACAGTGTTAAATGTTGACGATACTGATAGGATTCTGAACAGAGCTGATAACCAGAATCCCGATCCGGAAGGAGGAATGCTGATAGATGTCAGTGTTGATGTTTCAGATCCGGAAAATTCGGCAGATTCATCAAGAACTGTAAAGATCTTTACTGATAACGGGTCAGGTGCCGGAGCGGCAATTCTGCTCAGCACAATGAACAGTATTTCAGATGTTGCGGATTTTGAGGATGTTCCTCTCGGAGAATTTATCCATTCGCTTAGGATAGAAGCTCTTGACTGTTCAGGCAATTCAGTTTCTAAAACGCTGGCACCGATCACAGTTGACACGATCGTACCCGAGCTTACTCTCACAGCTCCCAGAGGCAGCTCCAGCAACTGGCACTGGATCACGACAGCGGATGATCCTGCTTTGGGAACTGTTGACGGAGACGGTGATTTTACGGGTGTGAATATGCATATTAATTCAAGTGAAGAGCTTGGAGCGTTTGTTGAAGTGGTTCAGACTGTTTACAACTATTCCGATGTGGAGATTTATTCCGGTGAAATTACTGACGGTGTGGTCTTAAACAGCACTTCGGTAGATATTGCTCTTCCGGATCTTATTTACGGAAAACATTCTTTTGCTGTTACTGTTGAAGATGAAGTCGGCAACAGAGCCACGGTCGGAGATCAGGCAGAAGATGTCTATGAAGTTGATGCAGTGGTTCCAAAACTTGCTTTCACCAACATAAGCGGTGGTGAAATCTTTAATTCAGATTCAGATGCAGGCGCTCCGGGTTTTCAAATACCTTTATCAATGCAGTTTACAGATGTTGGTCCTGAAAGTGACTATGAGATAATAGCGGCTCCTGTTTTAAGTGA
>CAZTKP010000011.1:0-1866 GCA_964614215.1 uncultured Spirochaetales bacterium
TGTTTGCAAGTTCCCTGTTTCCGTTTGCAAGAAAGTCGATGATTGTTTTATCTTCAGGCAGTTCGGAGCTGCCTTGCGCAAAATATCCGGTTCTGACAGATGGTGAGACAATGACTTCTCCGCAGTCAGGTGTAAGAGAGCCTGAGATGATTTTAAGGAGTGTGGATTTACCGCAACCATTGGGTCCTGTCACTGCTATTTTTTCACCTCTTTCCACTGAAAAAGAAAAATCCTGAAGAATGAATTTACCGTTAAATGATTTAGATACGTTTTGCAGAATAACAGGAAATTTGACTTTTGATCCTCCGGAATTTATGTGGACTTTAGTTTTTTTCGCAATGCTTCCTTTCAGTTCGTACATCATCTCACGTTCTTTTTCCAGCCTTGATTCAAGAGCCTTAGCACTGTTCATAAGGTTTCCGGATCTTACTGACTTTATGCTTCCTATGTCATACTGACAGAATCCTCCGTTTTTCTTCATAGATCTTGACGGCTTGAATCTTTCATTTTTTTCAGCTCTCACTTTTCTGTCAGTAACAGCCTTTTCAAGCATTTTCACTTGCTCTTTTTTATCTTTGTACATTTTCTGGCTGCGGTTTAACTCATCTGCTCTGAGTTTTTCATAAGTATCGTAATTTCCTTTGTAAATACAGAGAGATCCGTTTTCAATCTCCCAGATTTCATTGACACAGCTGTTAAGTATTGTCCTGTCGTGACTTATCATCACAACTGCCGACGGAATTCGGTTTATCAGTTTTTCAAGCCTTTGAATTCCTTTGATATCAAGATGATTCGTCGGCTCATCAAGCAGAATGACATCAGGTTCACGTGAGATTATTTCCCTGAGTAGGAGTTTAATTTTTTCGCCTCCGCTCAGACTTTCCGCGACATCCTTTCCGATTGCATTATCAAGCCCTGAATAATCCTGAGGCAGATAAGTTGTAAGATCTCTATCTCTGATAAAGATATTTCCTTCAGATGGTTTGATCATACCGTAAATCAGCTTCAGTAGCGTTGTTTTTCCTCCGCCGTTAGGTCCGATTATGCCTATCCTGTCGCCTTGGTTGATAGTGCAGTGGATGTTTTCAAGAATAAAATCAATATGTTCAGGATATTTGAAGTATAAGTTGGTGATTTTTACAAGCTGCATACATTACCTCGAAAAAGATGTTTCTAAACAATAATGAAAGGAAAATTTTTAAGACTTAAATTCTCATCGGATCAGAAACCTCTAATTCAAGATACAGATTGATTTTACATCACTTTTCTGTCATGTCAACCTGTCAGTAACATTCCCCAATTTTCGGTGAATTCTCATCATGAGGATTCATTGGCTGATCGACCCATTCATAATAGGCTTCCTTATCCCAGACGGGAACAAGTTCGCAAAGAGTGATATCAAATTTGCACGTTTGATACTCTGACGGATTGATTTCAATTTCTTCATCTGTCATGGCAATATCAGTTACAATGGCGTCTCCTTCATAAGATGGATTGTGTTCCGGTCCAGGAAGAGAACCGTCCCATTTGATCACTGCAATAACTTTCCATTCATCAGGTCTGATCTTAAAATATTTTGTTGTGTCAGAATAGTTGTCCGCAGGTCTTATGACTTCTCCACCTTGAGTTCTTTCAGGTCTTGCGGCTTCGATACCGTCAATGATAATATCAACTCTGGCATCAACTTCATAGGCTGAGCCGTCGCCGTTGCAGTCAGGATCTTCAGGATCACAGCACGTATTCCATGTTTTATCTTCAAAATCTGAAGTGCAGTAAGAGTATCCGACAACGACAAGATACTGGTCATCAATTATCTTTTTGTCGGGTTTACCGTCACCATCTTTATCTTCAATTGGACCGAGACCT
>CAZTKP010000011.1:1966-7178 GCA_964614215.1 uncultured Spirochaetales bacterium
GCTTCGGTCTTTGTTCTGAATCCCTGTTTCCATGTAAGCTGAGCAACAACTCTGGCCTGAGGAATGATTTTTGGAATAACTGTTGCCTGAACAACTTCACTGGTCATATCAGTTTCTTTGTCAACAGTTTCAGCCTGAATACTGATCTTGTAATGTTCAGTTTTAGTTTTTTCACAGTATTTCTGTCGGCAGATAAGGAAGTTAGAAAGATCCATGAAATAGAACTTATCTTCAATATTTGCCGGTTCATCTCCACATTCACTGGTACATTTTTCCTCATCAAAGTCCGGGTTTGCATCAGTGTATTTTTTTGGTGTCACCATCAGACCGGTGAACTCTGCTCTTTTAGGATTATCATTGCCGTGATCGGGAAGCCACTGACCTGCTCTGCCGGAACTGTCAGGAAGTTCAACGCGTGATTCTTCACGGAGAGGTGTCGGAGATTCTATCATTTCCCATTTGTATTTAATGTAGTATTTTTCTTCCCAGTTGGCAAGGCATTTTGTTGGATCTTCGGGATCTGAAACACAGGTTTCCTTAAGGTTCATTGAAACTTTATCTTTAATGTTTCGGTATGACATCGGTCCGCCTATTGTGAAATCAAATGTCACATGGATTATAGGTTTAGGCGGAGGAGCTGCAAGTCTTCTGACCATGATCCTGAAACTACCTGAATCTTCAGGACATGTTTCAGAACTGTTCTTTAATGGATCGTTCGAACAGATCTCTATCTGGAAGTCGCCGCTTTGAGAAACTTTTGCATTGTTTTTAAGAGTTTCCGCTGCTTCTTTGTTATAGCTCAAAAGAATTTTGAAGTGCTTGTTGAGATTCGCAGCATCAGAATCCTGCGCACATTTTTTAGTTTCAGCTGAAACAGATTCAACAGGACATAAAGATGCAAGAGCTTGATTGTCATTGTTAAAGGTTAAAACAGCATCATTCCAGCCTTCAGTTACAATTCCTCCGCTTGTTTTGGAAACCTGAAACTTGAAAAGATCTTTTAAGGAGTCTTCTGTGGAACTGCTTAAAAGTTGACCGGTCGGATCGAGAAGATTGATCTGAGATATTTCCAGTTCCTTCTTTCCTTTGTTAAAGATCTCAAATTCCTGAGTTATCACATCTGCTGCTTCTGAATTATCATCCCACGGATAGTATGGGAAAGTAACTTTATCGGGAGTTGAGGTTATCTGAGGAATATTGGAAGATACGCCACCGTCATCTGTGCAGGAAAGAATAAAAATGAGTGAGAATAGAACAATACAATTAAAAAGTTTCATCTGTAACCCCCTTAACTTATTTAGGAATGGAAAAAGAGCCGACCTTATAAACGTACTCGGTGCCGAACAGAAATGCCTGGCCTAGTTCATCCACTGCAACAGGGCCGTTAAGCATTACACCATTTTCGGGATCGCGGTTCTCATCCATAAGTGTGTTCTGTACGGCGATCTCATAGTACGTTTCCTGTCCGGATACTTTTTTGATCTTTGCTACGAATATCAACTGGTTGTCAGTAGCCTTTGAATCTGTGTCGAGATCTCTAGTTCCGCAGTTTACAGCGAATCTGCCGATACCGCTGTTTTCGATCGATCCGATTGTTCCTACCGATGGTCTTGCGCATCTGTAGGGCATAGCACTTCTGTCATAGGTCCATTTATCGTCAACCTTGCTTAGTGAGTAGAAATAAGGACTGGCATACATTTCTGAATCGGTTTCATCCTTCAGATATCCTCCTGTAACAGCAACGATATTTTCAGAACTTTCAAAGTTCTCGATTTTTACAGAGACTGCTGCCGGAGAGATCAATCCTTTCATATAAAGGTTGGCGGAATCTTCACCGTTTCTATCTGTAAGTTCAACCACTGAGCTTTTTCCACCGGTGATAACTTCTGCAAAGTTTGAAAGAACAGGGTTTTCACCATTTTCATCAGTTGATCCGCCGACAATAAGCATTGCAGGAGTGATCTTCCCGTCCTTTTCAGTTGATATATCTGCAATTCCGAAGTTGCATCTTCCTTCCGTAAGAGAGGCGTATTCTGAGACTGAATTGGAAGATTTATCGACTTTGTAGATCTTTGCACTTGCATTTTCTCCGTTACATCCGCCTACGACATATACGTCACCGTTAATGGAAAGAGCTCTCGCACCGGTAAGAGGGGAGTCAGACTTGAGTACAGTGTATGTATCTGTTTCAGGATCGTACAGAGTAATGTTTTTGGAATTCTCATCGTTGCCTGTCTTTCCGAAAGCAAGGACGATCTTACCTGTTGCAGTGCCGTCATCAAGAAGGGCGGTGGCGTGATCTGAAAGTCCGGGTTCCATGTTTGCCGCCACTTTTGTTGTGAGAGTTTTCATATCAATTATCATTGAGTCGGGCATAAAAGTTTCATAGTCAAAAGAATATCCTCCTGACAGAAAAATGGTGCCGTCTTTTAATGCAACAGCGGAGGCACCTTTTGACCCGCAGGAATTAAAATATGTTTTTAACGATGAATCCTCATACTTCATTCTGTTGGAAACAACTCTTGCAAAATCACCAGCCGGAGCAAGAAAAATGCTCACAGGAGTTTCAGTGAGATAATTAAAGCCACTGATGCCGCCTGTCATTTTAATACTTCCATTTGAGTTTACAACTTCAGCATAAAAGCGGTAGAAGGTTTTTTTTATTAGTTTCGGAGAAATTGAGAAATTTCCATTTTCTGCTGAATTATCGGATACAGGAATGACAAAAGTGTTGTCAAAAAGATATTTTTTCGAAACGTCGTCCGTTGAATATACTGAAAGTTTAACTGTATCGCCTTCAGCAATGCAGTATGTCATGTTGTTCCCATCATCCGGATGATAACATGCTCCGTCATCAATTGGAAGTTTCAGGTTGATCTGAAATCCGTTTCCGTTGTCATCACCGGATCCGAGATCAAAGTCCAGATCACTGGTCGTCGTTACAGTACAGGCCGTTGTAAATGTAAAAATCATCCACATCAAAAAGCAGCTTAACGGTTTCTTCATAAGTGTTTCTCCTTTAACAATACGAGTTCTTATAAGTGAAAAAGCTATCAAGACCAGTATGTAATTTTGATATAAATAATCAAGTAAAAATTAGGGTGAGAGAGTGCACCCGGACGAATTTTCGGATTTGTAAGACTCAGTATAGTCTTCATCATCATTATTCTGTTCATTTTTTTCAGATCCTCTGCATTCGAATGCAACTTCTTTGATAACTACAGCCGGGGTTTTAAGGTCATCGTGATTTATCTGAAAGTGGACTTTATATCCGTTCCCGCAAAAATATTCATCGTATTCGTATTCAGAAGATACTTTTATTTTTAGTTTTACCTTAACTTTTCCTGATATAGGCAGAGTGCCGGCAAGTGAGATCTTGTTGGTTTGAGTATCTGTACTGATTTTAAGGTCACCGGACTGATCAGTTATCTTTGCGGGGTCTGAAAGTTCGAATATCAGTGTCGGAAGTTCATCGCTCCAGCCGGAAATATACTCAGGCACAGTAATTGACGGGTTCTTCATATCCATACAGGATCGATTCTCAATGTTTATTTCCACAACAGCTGTTTCCTGTGCATAAATAGTGTTTTCAGCACCATCTGTCTCCAAGGATATGGCAGTGTTCTCGTTAAAAGGTTCGTTGCCGTTATTGTAGTTCTCAAAAGCGATATTTCTCTGATCATCGCTGCTGTAAATTGATAAAAGACAGTTATAAAAGCAGCTTTCTTTTCCCTGGTCTATTAATGATATAGCGGTTTCATCTCCTGAGGATATTTTCCATGTGCCGTCATAAACGTTTGAAAATGTTTTATCATTACGGTTATCTGAGCATTCCATTTCCACTTTTTCAACTTCAAGTTCTTCCTCGCCACAGTTGCTTAAAATAAGATTGTTGTTTTTTATATTGTGAACAACTCTTGCAGGGATGATATCTTTAGGGAACATAAGTCTTTTAGTGATCTCTCCGGGAAGAATTGCACAAGAGTTACGATATGTGTTGTAGCTCGGAGGATTATCCTGAGACAGTTTAGGGATGTCTGTGAGAATTGAATCAAGTTCATGTTTTAGAACTTTAACAGTATTGTCAGGAGCTGGGCATAAAGAATTCTCAATAGTTTTTCCAACGGTTATTTCAGAATAATTCAAACACCTTACTTCGTTGTTGATGCAGCTGTGACTGGTTACAAAATAAACGTAGTCTCCGGGAGGAACGCACTCGTCTATATTAGGTCTAAGAAGCGTAGTTACTTCGTAGTTTCCGTTTTCAACGATTTTTGCTCGATATACTGCACTTGAGCTCCACCAGCCATCTGAAGAAGGTTCAACAATTACATCAGCGCCTGATACTTTAAGCTCGGGGTGTTCGGAGCCGTTTTCCGGGGTTTCATAGTTGTCAGATACATTATAAGATCTGATGACCGGTCTGAAAGGGTCATTAGTTTCAGCAAAAACAGTACAGCCGGAAGTATCATCATCTGTTATTCTATATGGATGGTTGGGTTTAACTGTAATCGGGTTTTCGTAGTCTTCAAAATAGGTGTTCGATTTTCCGGAACTTTCACAAATAGTCCATAACTTGTAAACAAGGACATCTACGGTGCATGTTCTGATCTGATTTTGCTGAATATATGCTCTGGGAGGAAGAGGGGCTTCCGGGTTTTTTCCTGAATAATTAAACCTGAAATGCATTGCGGCATCATTTATATGACAGGACATTCCGTATGCTGAATTTGAAACTGTAAAATCATCGCTCAGGTAACGATAGGATCTCAGTTGAGATAACTCTGCTTCAGAAATTACACCGAAAACTTTTAAATCCTCTGAAGTATCATTTTTCATGATGTTCCAGTATATGGGAATAGTATCACATCCGCAGTCAAGTCCCTGATCCCAGTTTATTTGGTATTCTCCGTCATGGATGCACCAGTGGTCAAGGATCATCATTGAATTTTTTTCTTTCTGACTTATTGAAAATGCATCATATACAGGTGTCACAAGATTCTGTTCATTGTAACTTAGCGAGTATAAAGGGCCTCCACTGTAGTAACCGCTTGTTGTTTTATATGAAAAAGTTCCGTTCTCATTATCATGGTCATAGTTCAAAGCGCCTTCAAGTTGTTCGCATGTATACGTATAGTTTGCCTGAACTGTTATCGGTATAACGAAAATTAACATCAATAGAACCCGGAAAGTTCTTTTCATTTTTTCCTCC
>CAZTKP010000011.1:7278-29926 GCA_964614215.1 uncultured Spirochaetales bacterium
TTCAGGAGTGTATCGAAAACGCTTGATTTCCTGTGATTCGTGCTTAGATATAAGTGCGTAACACTGGAGGTCATCATGTTTTTTAAGTTGTTTTTTCTTTTTACTTTAGTTCCTGTAATAGAGCTCTGGCTTCTCATTCGTGTCGGAAGTATTATCGGTTTTTTTCCGACTATAGGAATTGTTGTTCTGACTGGAGTTGTCGGTGCGTGGATGGCAAGAATACAGGGGCTTTCTGTTATCAGTGAGCTCAATACTTCTGTTGCTCAGGGCAAGGTTCCCGGGAAAGAGCTTGTGAATGCAGTCCTAGTCTTTGTAGGCGGAGCTCTGCTTCTGACTCCCGGATTTGTCACTGATATTTTAGGTTTTTCAATGATAATGCCCGGAACAAGAGATATGATCTCAGCTTTTCTTATGAACTATTTTTCAAAAAAAGTTCAAAGCGGAGATATTAAATTTTCTCATTATTCAACACACGGAAGACGCTCAAAGAGTCAGTACGATGACGGGAAGGTTATTGATGCTGAAAGAGTGGATGATTAATTTTCGGAGTTTTTCTTTAAAGAAGTGCACAGAGCAAGTGTTTCAGTAAGACTTTCTATCATGTAGGGTTTTTTTATACTGGACACAAATCCGTATTCTGAAGGATGCTGCATAACAGGATCATCAGCGTATCCTGATGAAACAATTACCGGAACATCGGGGAATATCTGGTGGATCTGGAAGAGAGATTCTCTGCCGCCCATTCCACCCGGAATTGTCAGGTCTGATATGACAGCTACGCAGCTTAGACCTTTTTTCTTCATATCTGTCAGACACTTTACTGCATTTTCTCCATTCTCGGTCTTTACAGCATTATATCCCATCCTTGTAAGCATGCTACCTGCAACATCAAGGATCGTTCTGTCATCATCGATCAGGAGAATAGTTCCTGATCCGCAATGGGGAACCTTTTTTTTGAGTTTCGACGTCTTTTTAAGAAGGGCTTTTTTTGCCGGAAGATATATCCTGAAGCATGATCCGTTGTTTTCGTTTGAATCAACTTCAATAGCTCCATTATGTTTTCTGATTATTGAATGACTGATACTCAGCCCCAGTCCGCTGCCTTTTTCCTTTGTGGTGAAAAAAGGATCGAATATATTTTTCATTGTCTCTTCAGAGATCCCTGAACCGGAATCGCAGAATTCTATACAGATGTACCTGCCTGAAGGCATATCTGCGACCTGACCGTTATTTATGATTATATTGCTGATATTAACCGATAAGTTTCCGCCATTTTCCATAGCCTGTTTGGCATTGACAACGATGTTATCAAAAACCTGAGAAAGGAGATTTTCATCAAAATCGCAGTACCACAGATCTTTTTCGATGTTGAACTTTGCGGAAACATTTGATCCGGACAGTGCAAAATTGGTGCAATTTTCAACGGTTGTCGCGACAGAACCTCTTTTTAGTACGGGAGTTCCTTCCTTTGAAAAAGTAAGAAGTTGCTGTGTCAGGGATCCTGCACGGTAAAATGAGGAAAGAGCTTTGTCAATGTAGTTCAGAGCAGCGCATTCTTTTTTGCAGCTCTGTTTTGCAAGTTCAATATTTCCGTACAGACCTCCAAGTATGTTGTTAAAATCATGGGCAATACCACTTGTCATAAGTGCTAGAGCATCAAGTTTCTGGGTTCTCTGTATGGTTTTGATCAGACTGAGATTTTTTGAAATATCTCTGAAAATGAAAACAACTCCTGCGGATTCGTCACCTTCTTTGTTAATGGGAGAGGTCGTGTAGGCTACGGGAACTTCTTCTCCGTTTTTGTTTATAAGATATATGTTGTCAAAAACTTCCGCAGAACCTGCTTCAGGAAGACTGCTGCGGAGCAGATCTCTCTTTTCCTTTGATCCTCCTTTTCCTGAAACCCGGAAGACCTCACAGAAGTATCTTCCCTGAGCATCCTCCTGAGGCCAGCCGGTTATTCTTTCAGCGGCGCTGCTCATTATCTGGATCTTTCCATTGTGATCAGTTGAAATAACTCCGTCTGCAATACTTTGTAGTGTGGTGACGAGTTTTTCCTTTTCCTGCTCTATCTTTTTCTGGCTTTCAATAAGCGACTGGTTAAAAAACCTTCTTTCCAGGGCAACGGAAGCCTGTTTGATAAAGATCTCGATCAGGTCTTTACTTTTTAACCGGCCATTTTGTTTGAAAACTATCATTACGTCGCCGAGGATCCTTGTTTTTCTGGAAAATCCCATCACATAGATGTCCGAAACTCCGAAAAGCTCCTCGATCATTTTTCTGGTGGTGTCATCCATTGCTCCTCTCACATGTGTTTTAAAATCAAGAGAGGATTTCACAAGTTTCTGCTGAAGAAGGTCTACAGTTTCCTCTTCCTCAAGAAACGCACTTAGTCCAAGCGGGCTCCCCTGAAGCAGTTCTGTAACTTTTTCTTTATGTTCATCGATTCCGTTAATGGCCTCTAGCTGAAATCGTTTGTTTATCTGATCAAATGAACTTACAAGTACGGCGGCGTTTTCAACGAGTGAATGTACAGTGTCACAAACGTAGGAAAAAATATTGTCGCCGCAGTCCATCTCAAGGAGATCCTGAGCGGTTCTGGATAGGAATTCAGCTTCAAGAATCCGTGTTTCCGGTGCAGGCTCGATCTTAGTCATATTCAGCTCCCGACATATGTGATTCTTTAACACAACGCGAATTTTAGCATATCTTTATTAAGAATACAATCTATCTTTAATTTCAAACATGATTTTTATTCCAGATAAATCAGTGTCTTATAAAATTGTCTTTCTATTTGTATCCGGTTTGTATGAATTTTGAGCAGGGAAATGATGATTTCTTGATTTTTCGTTTTGAAAGATAATACTCAAATAGTTTTTACGGGAGAGTTTTTTATTAGGAGGGAGAGATGTTGAAAATTGAAATTGTGATTTTATTGCTGTTAATGTTCCTTGTTGTTTCGTGTGACAATGGAAATTCAAAAATTAATGATGACGATGTAGTCGATTCAGTGAACCTTACGGATGAAACTACTGATGAGGTTGAGGATGAAGGTGAGCTGAAAGATGAAAACGAGACTGAGGATGATCTTAGTGATCAGGTGCAGGATATTGATGAGGCGACTGATGAGGCTGCTGACAATGAATTGATCGATGAAGTTTCAGATATCGAAAATGATGATCCCTTTGTTGATGAAGATGAAGTTGCTGATGAAATTGCTGATGAGATTGCTGATGAGGTTAATGACGAGTCCGAAGACGGTGAAGTGCCGGATGATGATGCACTTTTTACAGGGATAAGGATAATTGAAAAAGGCGGGTTTTTTCAGCCGGATCAGTTGTATACAGATGGTTCCACTAGACTTGCAGTGGTTGAGGATAATTCAAATATCAGAACAAGGATCTTTGATCTTTCAGGAACGCCTGTCTGCGAGATCGATGAAGGTGCCCGGGGAGTTGCTTTCGATGATGAAGGAAACATCTATATAACAGTTTTCGGGAATGAGGTTAAAAAGTACAGTTCAACGTGCCAATATATCTCAAAAGCTGGTGGCACAGGAACTGGTGACGGTAAGTTCGCGGGTATGTTCGGGATTGCTTTTTATAACAGTAAGCTCTATATAGTTGATCAAAACAACGGACGTATCCAGATATTTAATAAAGATCTTAGTTTTGATTCAGTACTGGGCATAGGAGCACTAGATAAACCGTCAGAGATCGATATTAATTCAAGTGGACAGATCGCGGTCTATGAAGACAATTTTTCATCAAGCAAGATAAAGGTTTTTAAAACAGATCTTTCCGAGGACTGGACCACGACAGAAGTTACGTTTATGGGGGGAATGGCTCTCAGGGATAACGGGACAGTTGTGATAACCTACTCCGGCAAGAACTGTGTCAAACTATTCAAAAACGGCTCAAGAGTTGATACTGTGGGAACTTGTGGAGAATTCGACGGCGTTCTTGAGGGAGAATTTGATGTAGCTGCGGGAGCTGCTTCACTTGATGATGGAAGTGTGCTTGTTGCTGATAAGGGAAACAGCCGCATAAAGAAATTTACTGAAGCAAGTGCTGACAACCTGAATCTCTCTGACATAATTTATGGAATTGACTATCTTTTCACACGTTCCGAATCTCTCTGGATAGATTCAAATGATCATCTTTACTTTACTGATTACGGAATGATCCGGGTACTTGATGATGTCGGTAATGAAGTTAGAAAAATATCATCTCTGGGAACAGGTGAGAATCAGCTGAATGACCCTAAAATGATGACAATTGACGAAACATCTGTCTATGTTGCTGATGTTAATAATAACTATTTGTATTCATTTAAGAAAGATGGAACCTTTCAGTCAAAAGTTCTATTCTATGAGAATTCAGTTTTCGGTATGGCGGATGACAGTAGCTATGTCTATGTGGCAACAGGCAATGGACTTCTCCGGTACAGCAAGTCAGATCTGAATACAAATGATACTGTAACACTTCAGGGGCTTTCAGGCAGTATAAAAAAGATCACCAGCGGAAAAAGCGGAGTAATTTTTGTTCATGACGGTTCAAATATTTGTAGATTTGCAGATGCTGACTCGGCTCCGAACTGTATATCCGCATCTGTTAGTCCTAATGTTATGGTTGAGGATAATGACGGCAATCTTCTGGCAGTGTATAACTATTCTGTTGTTAAATATGATTCTGATCTAAATCAGATCGGAATGCTCTTAGGAAGTGAAATGGGAGAGTACGGGTTTATTGAATATGTTAAGGGTATTGCAGTTGATTCAAAAGGTTATGTCTACATTTCAGAAAGTACGACGGCAAGATCCAGGATAATAGTGATAGATCTTCACTTCTGATCTGAGATTCTCACAGACTTTTTCTCATCGTCAATTTCGATATCAAGTTCCTTTGAACCGCCTTTAACACAGTATCCAGCCACAAATTCATCGAGTGTAAGTTTCTGGACGGGAAATGGAGGCCAGAGTGACTGCTCAAGAGCAAATTCAACACCGTGAGGCATACCGTCCGAACCGAAGATCAGATCTTTACCGGGGATAAAACCCGCTTTGTCAATCAGCATTCTGAAAGGATTGTTCTGCCTGACATATTTTTGCGGAATTCTGTCAGCATAGATCACGGAATCTTCGTTAAAGTTGGGTTGAAGTGAAAGTATGATGCCGAGATCTTTAGCTTTCTTTGCACTTTCTTCAAAAATGAACTGACAGTGTTCAATCCTTACGGGTTTGATGATCCCGTTCCTGCGGATAATTTCTGTCGAGGAGATTATCTGGTCTATAGCCTTGTCACCGATAGCGTGGATCGCAACAGCGTTTGAAATATTAAGACTTTCTTCCATAAGTTCCGTAAGCTCTCTGTCTGAATGGGTGAGGATTCCTTTTTCACCTGTTAAGTATGGTTCGTTAATTGCCGCTGTAGCAGCTCCGTTTGCTCCGTCGGTAAACAGCTTAATGCCGTTTATCTTAGTTCTTGTTTCTTCGGATAAGCTTTTAAAGGTCTTGATGTCAGCCCAGAAAAAGACCCTTTCGGAAAGAGGAGAGTATCTTACCATCCTGTAGAGATCATCAGAGGGAAGAAGCATGTCCTCTATCTCAAAAATTCCGTAATCGTTTTTGAGGAGTTCGGCATAATCAAGAACGGTCTCAAGGGTGGTTGGCAGAATCTTTGAAAAGAAAAGAACGAGCTCTGTAAGGTGTTTTTCACACCAGTCTGGATCTTTGTAGTTCTCTATGATGTCCGGATATTCATCGGCAAGCATTTTTTCTGCCGCCCGGTTCATTATAAATCCGTGCAGTGACAGGTTCGAGATCAGAACCGGAGGAAATGACTCAAGCTCCTTATCTGTAAATCTGAAATTTCCGCTGTTCCATCCATAAACCACATTTAGTCTGTCATCAGGATATTCTCTTATAATATCAGCTACATGATCTTTGTTCGAAAAGTTTTTTATATTAAGCGACTTTGAAAGTCCCGCATAGAGAGAAAAATGACTGTGATGATCATGCAGAAAAGGTATTTTTAATCTATCCATCAGCGTAACTCCTTAAAATGATCTTCACTTATACTATCAGTCATATCCTGCCTGGTCAACACATTAAACACTATCTATATTATTACTTACTTAAATCTTGCTTAATAATGCCTTTTGTGTTATGTTTCCTCGCTTTATTTGTTTAACCATATTAAATGGAGGCTGAGTTGAACGCTAACATCTTGAAATTGTTAGGGGAAGTCGCGACAGGCCAGGCTGCACAGCAGGGAGGTGCCGGCGGGATCCTGAATATGCTTCTTCCTTTTATTCTGATCTTTGGAATCTTTTATTTTCTTGTGATCCTTCCGCAGAAAAAGCAGCAGAAAAAGCATGTCGAGATGCTCAACCGTCTGCAGAAGGGTGATAATATTGTCATGAATTGCGGGATTAAAGGCAGGATCAGTGAAATAAAAGAGACTGCGATCAAACTTGAGGTTGCACCTAAAGTCGTGATCACGATACAGAAGAACGTCATTGCCGGAAAAGAGCAGGACGGTGTTGAGGAAAAAAAGGAAAGTTAATTGAAAAATACAGACGTAAGGAGATTGTAGATCATGGAAAAGAACTGGATGGCAAGAGCGATTTTTATTCTTGTGCTTCTGATCACTGCTGTCGTAATGCTGATACCTTCTCTTGTTGACCGCGAGCAGAATGAATGGGTCACAAAGATCAACGAAGGCATCAATCTCGGTCTTGACCTTAAAGGCGGTATTCACTTTGTTCTCAGTGTGGATACAGACAAGGCCGTACAGGATAGAGTCGATCGTAGAACCGATGAAATAAGAATGAAAATGGATGACGAATCCATAGCATACAGCAAAGTTTCAGTAGATCCGGATAATAATTCGATCGTTATTGAACTTGCACCTGACACTGATGAGGAAAAGTTCAGAGACAGGATCCTGGATTACTACAGAGATTTCAAGAAAGATGCTGTGGACGGCAATAAAGTGACTCTTAAAATGAGAGACGATACTGTTTCAAGCATTAAGGAAGGCGCTGTTGAACAGGCGATCGAGACACTCCGTTCAAGAATTGATGAACTTGGACTTAAAGAACCGATCGTTGCAAGACAGGGAGACAACTCTATTCTTATTCAGCTTCCGGGATACAAGGATGTTGAAAGAGCAAGAAGCATCATCGGTCAGACTGCACAGCTTGAGTTCAAGATAGCTGCAGAAGACCTTGATCCGCTTGGCGAGTATACGGGCGAAGTTCCTCCTGAAATATCACTTGTTCAGGGTGCAGGAACAAATTCTGACGGATCTACCCTCAGTTACAAGTATGCTGTAAGTAGTGACAGAGCAGCGCTTGTTAATTTCCTCAGCGATAAGGCTCCTGAAGGCACAGAGTTTCTTCTTGAGGAAACCCAGAAAACTGATGGAACAAGTGAGTACAGGACGTTCCTTCTTTATAAGCAGGCCTATGTTACCGGTGATATGCTCACAGACGCGAGAGTATCTATCGACCAGCAGAAGAACAGGCCTTATGTAAGTATGACCTTTGACAAGAACGGTGCAAGACTTTTCGCTGATGTTACAGGAAAGTTCGTTAAGAGAAAAATGGCAATAGTTCTTGATAACAGGGTGAACAGTGCTCCTGTAATTCAGTCAAAGATCGAAGGCGGAAGTGCAATGATCACCCTTAATTCAATGGGTGACTACAATTCGATATTTCAGGAGGCGAAGGACCTTGCGCTTGTACTTAGAGCCGGTTCTCTTCCCGCTCCTGTTACGTTCGAGGAAAACCGTACCGTAGGACCGAGCCTTGGACACGATTCGATCCAGAAGGGTAAGATGTCCATTCTTATCGGTTTTCTTGCAGTTATTCTTTTCATGATAGCCTACTACGGAATAGCCGGTATCGTTGCTGATGTGGCACTTCTTCTTAACATTGTCTTCATTATGGCTGGAATGGCGATGTTCGGAGCTACTCTTACATTTCCCGGTATTGCAGGTATCGTTCTTACGATCGGTATGGCCGTTGATGCCAACGTTATTATCTTTGAGAGGATAAAGGAGGAGCTGCGGGCAGGAAAATCGCTTGCTGAAGGCGTTTCTGCCGGGTTTGATAAAGCCTGGTCAGCTATTTTTGATGCTAACCTGACAACAGCAATTGCAGCTTTTATTCTGTGGGAGTTCGGAACAGGAGCGATCAAGGGATTCGCGATCACTCTTCTGCTTGGTATCATTTCAAGTATGTTCACGGCGATCTTTGTGACAAGAGTTATCTTTCACTACCTTATGAAAGCCGGAATGAAAAAGTTCTCTCTTAGAAAAAACTGATGATTAAGGAGCTGGTATTATGAATAATAGGAAAATGATCGATTTTGCTGGAAAGTTCAAGCTGTTCGGAGCGCTTTCGACAATACTTGTGCTTGTAAGCATCATACTTTTTCTCACAATAGGACTTAACTACGGAGTCGATTTCGCCGGTGGAACAGAGATCCAGGTAAAGGTTGACGGAGTAAACACTGACGAGCTCAGAGATATGGTAAGTAAGTTCGGAAAGGTTGATATTCAGAAGTTTGAAGGAAAGGAAAATGAATTTCTCCTCAGATTCCGCAATATATCAATGGTTGACGATGAAACTATCAATAAGTTCATTGATGGTGCCAAGGCATTATTTACAGATGCAAAACTTACACGGCAGCACTTCGATTCCCAGGTAGGTGACAGGATCGAGATGTGGTTTAACAATGCCATAGATGAGAAAAAACTGGAACCTCTTTTTGAGAAGTTCAATATTCCTGCGACGGGAAAGATAGAATATAAGAAAGTGGGAGACAGGCATATCTACAGAGTCATGCTTCAGGGCCTTACAAACAAGATCCTCAGCACTATCAAACAGGCTTCGGGAAAGGATCCTGAACTTATGAGAGTCGAACTTGTCGGTCCGAAAGTTGGAAAGAGACTTAGATACTCGGCTTTTCAGGCAGTTCTTTATGCTTTGATCGCTATTCTGATATATATTGCCCTGAGATTTAACTATCATTTTGCTCCGGGAGCAGTTGTCGCTCTGGCGCATGATGTGCTTATAACTCTCGGAATATGGTCGCTTTTCGGACTTCAGTTCGATCTTACGATAGTTGCGGCTCTTCTTACAATAGTCGGTTACTCTCTGAATGATACGATCGTTGTCTACGACAGAATAAGAGAGAACTGGAAAAATCCCAAGAAGGGCGCAAACGTAACGGAGAAGATCAATACAAGTATCAACGAGACTATTTCAAGAACTTTGCTGACATCGATCACAACTCTTGTCGTTCTTGTTGCTCTTCTTGTTTTCGGCGGCGGGACAATTGGCGGATTTGCACTTGCAATGACCCTTGGTGTTCTCGTAGGAACATACTCATCGGTATTTATAGCTTCTCCGGTAACAATTTTTGTGGAAAAGTACATTAATAAAGAAAAAACAACATAATGAAGGGTAAATGGCAGATACTGGAGCCGGATAAAAGTAAAGTAGAGAACCTTACAAAGACTTTAGGGATCTCAAACACTGTTGCTACCGTACTTGTAAACAGGGGTATTGACGGTGTCGAGGCTGCAAGTCTGTTTCTGCAGGCAAAGCTCAAAGGTCTTTCAGATCCGTTCCTCCTTAAGGATGGAGAGAAAGCTGCTAAGATAATTATTGCTGCCGTAAAAAAGCGCAAAAAGATCGTGATCTACGGTGACTATGATGTTGACGGTATAACCTCTACTCTGATAATGTATAAGTTCCTGTCTTTTGTAGGTGCCCATGTTGATTATTACATTCCCCACAGACTTGAGGACGGATACGGACTCAACACCTATACTCTTGAGGAAATCGCAACTAACGGTGGAAATCTTGTTATTACCGTTGATTGCGGGATCACGAGCGTGGAGGAAGTTAAGTACGCTAAGGACCTTGGACTTGAAACAATAATCATTGATCATCACCATGTAGGTGAAACAGTTCCCGAAGCTGTTGCGATCGTTAATCCCCACCAGGATGACTGTGAGTATCCTTTTGAGGATATGGCGGCAGTGGGAGTTGCATTCACTTTTCTGATGGTGCTTAAGAAGCTTGTGGAAAAAGACGGCCTTTACGAAGGGAATCTTCCCAATCTTGTCGAATATCTTGATATTGTAGCCATGGGAACAGTGGCTGATATGGTTCCTCTTCTCGATTCGAACAGGATCTTTGTAAAACACGGATTGACACAGATGCAGAAGAACAACAGGCCGGGGCTGCTTGCACTGGCTAATATCTGCGGTGTCAAAAACCTTAAAGAGGTAACTCCTTCCGTTATCAGTTATAAAATGGCTCCGAGACTGAACGCGGCAGGAAGGATAGGAAATGCGATAAAAGGACTTGAGCTTATACTTTGTAACGACTATGACGTTGCTTTGAAAATGGCCGAAGAGCTTAATCTTACTAACGAGTTCAGACAGCAGCTCGAAGCTGAGATATTTGATCAGGCCAACAGCAGAGTGGAAAATAACGAAGAATATCTTAAGAGAAGCAGTATTGTTCTTCATTCCACAAAATGGCATCCGGGAGTTATAGGTATTGTTGCATCAAGGCTTGTTGAAAAGTATTACAAGCCTACGATAATGATATCTATCGAGGACGGGATAGGAAGAGGAAGCGCCAGAAGTATTCCTCAGCTGCATATCTACAATATTCTTGAAGAGCTCAGTCACTATCTTGTTCAGTACGGCGGACATAAATATGCTGCCGGACTAACGATAAAGGCCGAGGATGTGCCCGCTTTTATTGAAGATTTTGAGAGACTTGCAGCGGTGGCCCTTTCTAAGGAAGTCTATGTCCAGTCCACTGATATCGACGAGGAACTCCCGCTTCTTGAGCTTGCTCCCGATCTTGTTGTGGCACTCTCAAAACTGGAACCTTTCGGCATGAACAACCAGGAACCCAACTTTCTGGCAAGAAGGGTCAAAATACTCAAGCAGAGCATTATTAACAGATCTCATCTTCACTGGAAACTGGGTATAGAAGAATCAGGGATGTCATTCAACTCCATAGGTTTCGGTCTTCTTAACAGTAAGGAAGCGCCTGAAGTCGGTGACTATGTTGATATCGTCTATTTTCCGAAGATCAATACATACGGTGGAAACATAACTTTACAGCTCTATGTGAAGGATTTCGAAATTTCTGAGTAAGAATATCAGTCGATCACAGTTATACTGCAGCCGTCATCTTTTTTTGGTTCGTTGTTCGGATCGTTAGGATCGTACTCGTATAGGAATACTTTAGATGTTACAGGAAGTTCTGCTATTTCCTTGTCTGAGTTGAGCTTAACTTTTCCTTCATAGATGGTGATCTGGGCCTTTTCACCTTCATCCATGTCAAAGTCACAAACGAAGAGGAGGTGTTTTTCCTGTCCTTCAGAGTAGGAGAGGTGGCTGTCAAGGTTTCTGAAAGTTATAAGTGTCTCGCTGTCAAATTCAGTCATTTTCTCGATCACAGTGTCAGTCTGAGAGAGTTTTCCGTCACTGTCGTTATCAACAACAAGAGCAACAGATTTGATACCGTCTCCGAAACGTACAGAACCTGTTGTTACCTTTAGACCTATAGATTCAATGGTATCTCCGCCCTGCATTGATTTTGTTCTGATCTGAAGCATCGGATTCTGCTGGTTCATCTGACTATATGACGGAACCTGAGGATCGTTCATTCCTCTTGTGAATACAAAACCTTCCGGCGGCTCGAATTTGTATGTTGCAAACTCAAGCTCTTTTCCCTCAATTGTGGCTTCTCCGGCATCTGAAACATTAATTGAGGCAGAGTTTTCGATCATGGTCGTGAACTGACCGGCTCTGCCTGTTGTAAGAGTTGTCTCAACGTCGGCAAGAAGAATGAAGTGAGCATTAACGCCTGAAGGTGTCATCTTGTCTGTATTTGCTGTCATAGTGAAGGCAGCATAATCTCCGTTGGTGAGACCTTCTGCAGTTGCAATGGTTCTTTCTCCTTCATCAAACACGCCGTTTGCATTGCTGTCATAGACGAGTTTCAAGTTTTTGATCACAACGTCGTCATCTGTCGTAACTTTGAGTGAAAGACTGTTGAAATTGAAATATTTACCTTCATTACCTTCAGCAAAAAGATAGAACTGTCCCAGCAGGATCCCTGCTGTAGGAGACGGAATGATAATGGTTTCTGATGAATCGGGAGAATTTTCTCCTTCTGCATAGATTATTTTTGCACCGTCTGTAAGATCTCCGGCTTTATCCACACACTGGTTGTCCTTACATTCCTGTCCATCTTTGCAGTCGTCGTTATCGTTACAGTAAGTATCGTCCTTTTTTACACCTCCGCACTCAGCTTTCGGTGGAAGGCTGCACTCATCAATTGTCGGGCATGCGCCGTTGACAAGTCTCAGCGGGATGCTGCTGTTGGAATAGTACGGAATTGTAGTAACATCGCTGATAATGGCCGTGTTGGTGATCTTTTCATGTTTTTCAAGGCCGGTTTTCGGCTTAACCACGAATCTTATCATTATACTGTCATCACAAGTCATGGTAGTTTTATCACAGTATCCCATAACTGTGGCGATCTCCTGTTTTGTGGCAAACGGAAAACCACCGTTAACATCAGGCACCGGTTCCCAGTTAGTTCCAAGGCCGTTCTCAAATTCTGTAGCTATCTCTGTAGTTCCTTCAACATAGTCAACTGTCGGAGGAAGTGTGTCCTGCAGAGTTACGTTATCTGCAAGATTTTCTCCCCAGTTCTGTATCTTTATAAGGTAGTAGAAAGGTCTGTCAAAACAGACTGCATCACTATCCGTTGAGCATGAGCAGTAGTTCTTTTCGCGACCGTCAGGAGTTTCCGGGTTAGGCGGAATATCAAATTTGGGAGCCTTGGTGTCAACACTGAGAATAAGCATGTTCGTATAAACCTGGTCCTGATTTGCGCCGATCTTCAGAGTGAACATTGTGTCTCCTTTCTTAAGATGGGCGTCGAATGGGAAGTCCTTTGCCCTGAGAAGGAATGTGTCGGCATCCATTGCGTACTCTATCTTATTGGGATCGACGTTGTTGGGATCTCCTCCTATACATGTCGGGATCTCATCTTCCCATCCGAAAGATGATGAGATCGAATTGTAGACCTCTGTATAGTTAAGAGGTGTGAATTTTGCAGGGTTACAGTCATTCCACAGAAGTTCGAAGTTCGGATTTGTCTGACCGCTGATCGCAAGAGCTTCGGGAGGTGCAGGCTGAAATGTGTCGGTAGTTGCACTGGCAAGTCCGGGATCTCCTTCTGCAACAAGCATTGTAAGTCTTACTTCCGCCTCGTTGGGAAGTTCAAACCCGCTTACGTCAATAGTGGCTTCCTGAAATCTATATGCATCCATACCGTCGTACATATAGATCTTTTTGGGACTGATATGTTCGGAAGTATATACGAAAACAAGCCACCATCCACCAACGAGTCCGCTAGTAGTGATGTATGCCTGGTCGTTGCTGCAGTCCATTCCCTTAACGTTGTAGTCTCCGTAGAGAGCTTCACCGCCCTGAGAGATACCGGCAATTGCCCCCTGGTTTATGATATTCTGCATAAAATCTGTAACATCGACCCTGTATGTGAAAACACCGGTACTGTCCATGTTATCGCTTACAGATGCAAAATTAAAATCAGGCGGAGAGAACAGATTCCCTGAAACAGGAGATGTGATCTCCTCGGATATCGTAACGCTGCTGTCGGAAGCATTTGTAAAAGTCAGTGTAACAGAATTATCTGTCGGTCCGTTGAAATTCGCAGGACTTTGACTCGATATCCAGATAAGGAAGGCTCTATCCACGTTGGTGTCCTGTGGAACATGCTCGGACGTAAGTGTAAATGTTGATCCGATGTTAGGATCGATACATGTATCTGCCTGCGGGTTCGAAGAAGATGTCGTAGCCGCTCCCGTTACCTGAGTGATGAGAGATTTGAACATTACAAAGTAGTCCCATGCACCTTCTTCCCATTTAAGATCTGAGCCGTTTACCTGTGAAACATTCGGTCCGAGAACGGCCAGAAGGCTAAATGGAATAATGAACATTGCTAAAATAAATACCTTTTTCATGAATTCCTCCGAAAATAAAAGGACTTTAAACAACACTGCTGAAGAAAATTATATTTATATAATAATGTTAGTCAATATATGAAAATCTGTATAGAATATTTTACACTAAACCTTAACTTTTCTGCGCCAGGCTGCAAAGGCAAGAAAAAGAAGTGTTAAGACAGCTGAAAGTGTTCCCCGGATATCGTTACTTTCACTGATCGATGTTATAGTGCATGCCGAGTCGTCATCGTCATCCGTCATACAGGTGAC
Source organism: uncultured Spirochaetales bacterium (assembly GCA_964614215.1). Classification (GTDB taxonomy): domain Bacteria; phylum UBP6; class UBA1177; order UBA1177; family UBA1177; genus CAZTKP01. The sequence continues at coordinate 21,629 of CAZTKP010000011.1, forward strand.
ATCTCCCTCCTGACATTCGTATCTGAACTCTTTTGATGTTACAGGCAGCTCAACGATATCTCTTTCCTCTTCAAGTTTTACTTTGTTGTTTCCTATCTGTATCTGAGTCATTTCGCCATTATTCATCTTAAGGTTAAGCACAATAAGAAGGTGCTTTTCCTCTCCCTCGGCATATTTAATGGAAAGGCCGGTGAACTGTGAGTAGGTGAGAGACTCAAAAGATGTTATCTCTCCAAGCTTTGTATCACCTTCAGACACTTTTCCGTCGTTGTTCTTATCGTGGTATAGATAAGCCGCCTTTATGCCTTCGCCGAACTTAACTGATTTTGTCATAGGCTTTATTCCGATCTCTTTAAGAGTATCATTGCCCTGCATGGACTTGGTTCTTACCTGAAGAACAGCCGTTTCTCCGTTCATTTCACTGATGGGTGGAACTTCAGGATCGTTTGCACCTTTTGTAACGATGAAACCGTTTGCCGGCTCAAACCTGAATTCAGCGAATTCTATCTCTGAACCCGAAACTTTCGGGCTTCCTTTATCTGTTATTACAAATGCCTCAGGGCCATCGATATTCAGATTAAAGGTAACGTTGCTGGATGCTTCTTCAGGATATTCAGCATCAAGAGTTACTATGAAGTAGTTGAGAACTCCTGCAGGGAATGCTCTGTCTCCTTCACTGATAACTGAGAGCTTTGCCGTGTTGGCACTTACACCGTTCGCTGTTGCAATAACTTTTTCTCCCTCGTCTGCCACTCCGTTTCCGTCAGCGTCATGTATAAGTCTGAAATTCTTGAGCAGAGTTGCAGAGTCGCTTGAGACAACGGATATATTGACCTCGTCAAATGAGAACGATTTATCATCACTGCCTTCAGCCAGAAGAGTAAACTGCGCGGCAATAAGACCTGTAGAAGGATCAGGTATGATTATTGCAGCATCTTCCGAAACAGGACTATTTTTTCCTATTGCAAACTCTATGGCTGCATTTTCTGTCATGGAGCCCATATCCTTGACACATTTTCCGTTCTCATCACAGACCATTCCGTCACCGCAGTCACCGTCTTCGTAACATTCCGGACCGCCTGTTCCTCCGCACGTTTCTTTGGGAGGCTCGGCACATTCGGTGACAGGAGGACAGCTGGAATCCTGTTTCAATCTAAGCGGTATTGAAGAGTTTGAATAGTAAAGTATTCCGGAAGTGTCTGTAATTGTTGCTGTATTATCGATAGTCTCATTTTTCTTTATGGTGTCGATAGGCTGAACTTTGAATCTGATCAGGGCTTTGTCCTGACATGTGAACGCATCCTTGTCACAGTAGTACATGGAATCCATGACCTGATAACCGTTTGTAAGCGGGAATTCTCCTCCGATATCTTCAATAGTTTCCCACTGACCTGTCTGTCCGTCCTTTGTTATAAGTATTTCTGTCGATCCCGGAATGTAGTTGACATTTGAGGGAAGCTTGTCGGCAACGGTTACATTTTCCGCGATATTTTCTCCCCAGTTCTCAACTTTTATCGTGAAATAGAAAGGTCTGTCAGAACAGACTGAATCTGCAACGGGTGAACATGTGCACAGATTTTTCTCTCTGCCGTCAGGTGTGTCCGGATTTTTAGGAATATCAAATTTCGGTGATTTGGTATCGATCGAAACAACAATGAGATTTGTATAGATCTGGTCCTGATTGGCTCCTATTTTGAAGTTAAGGAACTGGTCTCCTTTTATCAGGTGAGGAGCAAAGGCTTCATCTTTTGCACTCAGGACAAAGGTGTCAACATCCATAGCATATTCAAGAAGGTTTGCGTCAGGGGTGCCGGGGTTACCGCCTACACAGAAAGGAAAGTCATCTTCCCATCCGTATGTCGATGATATAGAGTTGTAAACTTCAGTATAGTTGAAAGGAAGTCCTGTAGAATCAGTAGCTTTAGCCTGGTTACAGTCATTCCACAGCTGCAGCCATTCACCAATAGGAAACTTCTGTGCTCCGGAAATTGAAAGAGCTTCAGCAGGAGGAGGTCCACCTAACGGATTGTCGGGGTTTGATGAAGTTGCAAGTCCGGGATCTCCTTCAGCAGCGATCATGGTAAATCTTACAACTGCTTCATTTGGAAGTTCGAACCCGCTGGTTGAAATGACGCCTTCTTCAAATCTGTATGCATCGAAACCGTCATAGAAGTATATTTTTTTCGGGCTGATCTGTTCTGAAGTGTAGACGAGAACCAGTGCCCAGCCTCCGACCATTCCGCTTGTAGTTACATAGTTCGGATCATTTGTACAATCCATGTCTTTTACAGTATACTTTCCAAGCAGTCCTGCACCGTCATTCAGGATTCCGGCTTCAATGTTCAGTGAATGGATCGTGTCAAAGAAATCAGTAACATCGGCTCTGTATGTGTATGTTACAGTATGCACTCCGCAGGATCCGCCGAGACATCTCCAGCCTACTCCCAGCTGTTCATTGCTTGTACAGTCTTCATCTGTCGTACATGTAAGATTAACAGTGTTCGTATCCTCGACAGCTCCGAAACTGAAATCATAAGGGTCGGAAACTGTTCTGGGCGTTTCTGTAGCCTTGATCTCCGCACTCAGAGTTGTTCCTTCATTTCCAACGAAAGAAAGAGTGACGGCATTATCAGTCTGGCCGTTAGGAACTTCCACCTCGGGAAGTGCGCTTACCCAGATGAGGTAGGCTGCGGAAACATGTGCATCAAACGGTATCTGAGAATTGATAAGGTCGAATGTGCTTCCGACTGAAGGATCGATACAAGCATCTGCCTGGGGGTTACCCGGCTGATCATCACCAAGGTTGCAGCTGTTGAACTGTGTAGGTGTACAGACAGTCCGGTTGTCGTTTTTGATAAGTGTTTTGAACATAACGAAATAATCCCACGCACCTTCTTCCCATTTCAGTTGTTTTCCGTCTATCTGAGATACATCGGGCCCCATTGCTGCACTGAGCAGAAAAGGTAAAGAAACGAGAATAGTAATAATTAGCTTTTTCATGTACGGTGTTCCTCCAGAAAATTATAATGTATAACCAACATTCATGATATTTAGTTTTCAAAGCTCAACTTTGTTCGACCATTTCTCTCGAAATGGACGAAGAATGTTACCACAAGAGGTTCGGATTTATAAAGAAGAACTTCAGCTTTTTTGCATAAAATTTGCAAATATTTGTATTTGCTGTGTTTTTGTTGCGGCGGGTCTATTTGCATAAAATTAACAGAAATCTTTTTAAATTTGATTTTTAAAGTGGTAATTCTATAATCAACCGGCTCGTTTTTAACAATTAACTGGAGGTAACTATGCCTGTAAATCTTAAAGGAAGAAACTTTCTGACACTCAAAGACTTCACATCTGAAGAGATCCGTTTTATGCTTGACCTGTCACATGATCTTAAAAAGAAAAAAAGAGCAGGAATAAAAGGAGACCTTCTTGAAGGAAAGAACATAGTTCTTCTTTTTGAAAAGACATCGACAAGAACCCGCTGTGCATTTGAAGTTGCAGCTTATGACGAAGGTGCAAAAGTCACTTTCCTCTCAAACAGTCAGATGGGCAAGAAAGAATCTATAGAAGACACTGCAAAAGTTCTGGGACGTTACTATGACGGTATAGAGTTCAGAGGTTTTAAGCAGGAAACAGTTGAAGAGCTCGCTGCTCATGCAGGAGTTCCTGTGTGGAACGGACTTACGGATCTTTACCATCCTACTCAGATCCTTGCTGATTTCATGACAATTGAAGAACATGTTGCAAAGCCGATAAACAAAGTTAAGTTCGTCTACTGCGGTGATGCAAGGAACAACATGGGCAATTCACTTATGATCGGAGCTGCAAAGATGGGAATGCACTTTGTCGCACTTGCTCCGAAGGAACTTTTCCCGAGTGAAGAACTTGTTGCGGAAATGAAAGAGATCTGTAAGGAAACAGGCGGAAAGATCGAACTTCTTGAGAATGTCGATGCCGCTGTTAAGGATGCTGATGTTATCTACACTGACGTATGGGTTTCAATGGGTGAGGAGCATCTTTTCGAGGAGAGAATTAAACAGCTTTCTCCATATAGAGTGAACATGGACATGATAAAGAAAACTGGAAACGACGATGTTATCTTTCTTCACTGTCTTCCTTCTTTTCATGACACAAAAACAGTTGTCGGTAAGGACATTTCCGATCAGTTCGGAATTGAGGAAATGGAAGTTACGGACGAAGTTTTCCGCTCAAAACATTCAAAGGTCTTCGACGAGGCCGAGAACAGAATGCACACAATAAAAGCTGTTATGTGCGCAACTGCCGGAAAGTAGAATTCTTAAATAGATTCAGGAGATTATCTTGAAAATAAGATCTGTTGTTTTTGATATGGACGGTACTTTGCTCAACACTATGGATATGATCGTGAAGTGTAATAACACTGTGCTGAAAAGCGAGGGATTTCCTCAGCGGAAGTACGAAGAGTTTTTCAGTTTTGTCGGTGACGGTATGAGAAAATGTGTTACCAGAGCACTTCCTGAAGGTACTGATGACAACAAGATAACGGATGTGCTTTCCAAAGTTCTTGAAAAATACAACAATGAAGATGTCGCAACCATAAAACCCTATGACGGAATCGATGAACTTTTAAAGGGCCTCGTTTCAAGAGGGGTTAAGATCTCGATCCTTACCAATAAGGAACATGATTATGCTGTTATTAACGCGGATGTCTGTCTTAAAGGTCATAAGTTCGAGACAGTGATCGGTGACAGACCTCAGACCCCTCTGAAACCTGATCCGACAGGACTTCTTGAGATCATTGAGCTCACAGGAATTCCAAAAGAGGAAACGCTTTTTGTCGGTGATATGAAAGCTGACATCCTCACAGGTAAAAATGCCGGGGTGAAAACTGTCGGATGTCTCTGGGGTTTCGGTAAAAAAGAAGATCTAATTGAAAACGGAGCTGATTTTCTGATTAGTCATCCATCTGAAATTCTGGAACTTATCTAACTAAAGTGAACAAACTAAGTCCATGACTTTCTGAGCATGTCCTGCGGCTTTGACCTTGGTGAACGATTCGGCTATCTTTCCTTTTTCATCAATGACGTAAGTCGATCTGACAACTCCCATATACTCTCTTCCGTACAGTTTCTTAAGCTGCCACGCACCGTACTTTTCAAGGACTTTCTTTTCCGGATCGGCGAGAAGAGTCACTTTAAGTTCATGTTTTTCCTCGAATTTCTTATGTGAACTGACAGAGTCGGGACTGACACCCAGGATCACAGTATTGCTGTTTTCGAAATCTTTAATAAGTTCAGTAAATTCAAGTGCTTCCTTGGTACATCCTGAAGTGTTGTCCTTAGGGTAGAAATAGAGAACGACCCTCTTTCCCCTGTAGTCTGAAAGTTTAATTTTTTCGCCGTCTGAGTTCAGAAGTGTGAAATCAGGAGCTTGACTTCCTTTTTCAAGCATGGTTTCCCCTCCATTTTTATATTTCCAGCTGATCTCTGTATTCGCTAGGAGTTTTTCCTGTCATCTTTTTAAAGATCGTATTGAACGAAGATTTCGATTTAAAACCTGAGTCATAGGCTATGGCAAGGATCGTGTGATGCTGTCTATCCGGATCCTTCATAAGCTTGATGACCTCTTCGATACGGTAGTTGTTTATGAAAGTATAGAAGTTCATGTCAAAGGAACTGTTTATAACCTGGGAAAGATGATGAGGCTGCATGTCAAGCATCGATGCGAGTTTTCTGATCGAAAGCTCATTGTCAAGATATGGTTTTTCGCTTTCCATAACTTCCTTTATCTGTCTGCTGTAGCTTTCAAGATCAGCGTCATCCAGACTGCTGGATGCATATTTTGAATCGAGCTCTTCACTTATCTGCTTAAGCTCTTCCTGAGTTTCCTCAAGACTGTCTGTGAGCTCTTCGTTAGTTTCCCTCATTCTTTTAAGTTTAATGTTTATCGGAATGAAGATGACGATAGCGATGATCAGAAATAAAAGCACTCTGAACCAGATCGTCTGATGAAAGGCGGGGACCTGGATAAGCTTTATAGATGCTGTTTCCGTGTTCCAGTTACCGTTAATGTCCGAAACTCCGACTCTGAAATGATAGGTTCCGGGATTAAGATTCATTATGGAGGTGCTTTTCTGCTTGCCCGCAGGAACCCAGTCTGAATCAAACCCTTCCAGTTTATATCTGAAATTTACTTTTTCAGGAACGGAAAAGGTTGGCGCAGTATACTCTATTTTTACCTTTGTAGTTTTTGGCGGCAGCTCATAACTTTCCTTCAGTTCCTGTCTTTCTCCATCAATATAGATAGCGGTGATCACCGGAGTAGGCATGTAGGGTTCTTCCTGAACATTGCCTGCATCCATTACCGCGATACCTTTGATGGTCGGGAACATGAGTCTGCCGTCGCTAGTTTTTAAAGCAGCCTTCTGAAATCCGCCGTTACACTCATTTGATGGCATTCCGTCTTTCCATGAATAGGATTTAACCTTAACTTTTTCACCGCTTCCTTCTTTAAAATTAAGAAGATCTGTTTTTTTAGCAGAAAAAAGACCTCTGTTGGAGCTCATCCATAAGTTGCCCTCATCATCTTCAATTGATGTATAGATAGTGTCATCAAAAAGTCCGTCGCTCTTTTTTATATGTGTGATCTTTCCGTCAGGTCTGATGATGTTCATACCGTTGTCATAGGATGAAGCCCAGAGAATATTTTTATCATCGCGGTAGATATGTGTGATCTTGTTGTCGTTAAGTCCTTTTTTCGTGTCTATGATCTCAAACACATTGTCTTTTATCCGTATAATTCCTGTCCCGTCCGTTGCCAGAAGAATGGCTCCGTCTTTGTCAAGTGTTATCCCCCAGACAGTTCTGTTCTTTAAAATTCCTTCTTTTTTGAGAGTTTTGAACTTTCCATCCTTATAAACTGCCAGAGCATGGTTGAACCCGCCAATGTAGATCGTCCCGTCATCAAGCTCCAAAAAAGATGTCACAGTTGCCATTTCCAGACCTTCGTCAGGACCGATGTGAGTTATGGTTCCGTTTTTCTCAAGAATATTGAGATATGTGCCGTATGTTCCGACCCAGACTCTTTCCTTACTGTCCTGGAAAATTGCTGCAGGGATATCTCCGGAAAGTCCGTTAGAGGCGTTGAGAACCTTAACGGTCCCATCTTTTTTAATAACATTGAGGCCCTTTCCGTAAGTTCCGGCGTAGATATCACCGTTCTTTGCTTCAAGAAGGGCGAAGATCACGTTGTCGCTAAGTCCGTCTCTCATTGTGATAGAGCTGAACAGACCCTTTCTGAACTGATCTATTCCGCCCCCGAAAGTTCCGGCCCACATATTTCCGGCGCGGTCTTTGAAAAGTGTTCTGACAACATCTGAAGACAGTCCGTCCTTCTTTGTGTAATTCTTAAATTCCTTCCCGTCAAAGATGTTCAGTCCGCCGCCTATTGTGCCTATCCAGATCTTTCCCTGGTTGTCTTCTTCTATAGCGAATATCCTGCCCGAAGACAGTCCGTCCTTTTTCTGAAAAACATCGAATTTGTTGGTGTCTTTTTTCAGCCTTGCGACTCCGGAATCGCTTGTGCCGACCCAGAGATCCCCTTTTGAATCGAGAAACAGACCACGGATATTCATCTCGGGCAGACCTTCATTCTCCGAGTATTTAAGAACTTTGTCGCCTTTAATAGCGTAAAGTCCGTCATCGGTTGCAACGTACAGGTCGTCTTTATCTGTCACCATGTCATAGATAAAAGAATCAGGAAGAAAAGTGTTCTTTGAATAAGGCTTGAACTTTCCATTCTCGAAAACAGTGACCCTGCCTCCGAAAGTTCCGATAAGTATCTTGTTCTTACTCTTTACGATCGATGTTACTGTGTTGGATGTAAGTCCGTCCTTTTCTGAGAAATGTTCAAATTCATCGCCGCATTTCCGGACAATTCCGCCTGATTTAACTCCTATCCACAGGCAGTTTTCGTCAACCAGAATAGCGAGAATGACGTTACTCTCAATTGTGCTGGTAGTATATTTGTCAAAAAGTTCAAATTCTGTTCCGTCAAACTTAACAAGTCCTTCAGCAGTTCCCATCCAGAGAAATCCCTGCTTATCCTGAGCAATGGAATAGACGGAATTCTGAGGAAGCCCCTCATCTGAGCTCCATCCGCGATGGATGTAGTTTCGAAACGGTCCGCTTCCCGAGCCGAAAATGGAAAAACTCCAAAGTATTAAAATAAGTAATAAAAATTTTTTCATTGTACCCGCACACAAAATGTTTACGGATTGGATGATACTTTAAGGAGAAAATTAAATCAAGAACTCTA
>CAZTKP010000012.1:0-29860 GCA_964614215.1 uncultured Spirochaetales bacterium
GATAATTCTGAAGTCTCTTTTTGCATTGTGATCTTCCTCCAGCATCAGAAATTGATATTTGAGCAGCTGCCAAAGTATGTTTTTATCTTTGTGAGATTTATGTTCAAACAGAAAGTAAAGATCCACATTATCTTTTTTCCTGCTTTTGACGTTCACGACAAGATCGCTCATGTGACTTTTCAAATTTTCATCTACATGAGTTCCTGAAACTATTTTCACTGTTGAAAGATCCAGGTTTTTTGTAATTTTTTCAGGAAGCGTACCTTTTATAAAATCACGAGTGTTACTTAAATCCTGAAAAGTTTTCATAAAAAAGTTGTTGTGTATAGGTTCTTTGTTTGACATGACGCCGCAATTCCAAAATCAGTAAAAACTAATATATATTAGACAGGGTGATGCGCAAGTCAAGTTATTTTTATTGCGAATCTTTTGGTGCAGATGTAAAACAACTTCATCCTGGTGCTGCTAAAAATAAAATTAGAGAACACGTTGACTTCCTTGAAATTGACAGACCTCTCTACCCAGATCACACTGAAATGCAGAAACTCGTCAGATCAAATGAGATCCTTAAAGCAGTTGAAAGCGCTATCGGCTCACTTGACTGATCTATTCTCTTCCAGAAATTTAGGTGAATCGCCCCAGGCGTTATAGCCGATTTCCTCGCCGACTGATCTTACTCTCATTTCAAGGCATCCTCTGCACATTCCGGCATTTTCATTGATGCATGGTTTATCGTTGTAAAGCTGATAATCCCCGCGGTATTTTGTGTCGGTGAGATTCGGCATAATGATGTTTGCACCAGCTTTAAGTCCAAGCTCGCGACCTGTTGAACTGAGCGCCTGCAATGCGGTAGTTGAAGCGATATTTACATTTTTAAGATGAAGTCTTGTTACTGCTATCATCTTTAAACCCGTTTCCAATCTCTCTTCTTTACTTTTTTGAGGATCACTTTCAGCAAGCGGTGTATCTTCGTGAGGAATAAACGGCCCCATCCCGATCATGTGAACACCTGTTTTCTCAAAGAAAAGAATGTCATCCGCCAGATCTTCCACGGTCTGTCCCGGAAGTCCTGTCATAACACCTGTTCCGACCTGATACCCCAATTTATTCAGAACCTTAAGACAACTCTCACGTCTTTTAAAATTATGATCTTCCGGGTGCAGTTTCTTATAAAGTTCCTCATTAGTTGTCTCAATTCTCAGAAGATACCTATGAGCTCCCGCTTCAAACCATCTTCTGTAAACTTCTTCTGTCTGCTCACCGACCGAAAGTGTAATTCCAAGCGCTCCGTTACCTATCTTTTTTATCCTTTTCAGTATGTCTTCCACAAGATCAGTGAATGCTTTATCCTCTCTTTCTCCGGACTGAAGAACTATCGAACCATAACCCTGATCGTAGGCAAATTGAGCTGACTCAAGAATTTCATCCATTGAAACAGTGTATCTTTTAACGTTTTTATTAGACCTTCTAATCCCGCAGTAAAGACAGTCCTTAGCACAGATGTTACTGAACTCGATAATTCCCCGGAAATAGACCTTGCTGCCTACAGTTTTCAGTTTTTGAGCATAAGCCGCATCATAAAGTTTGTGAATATCATCTTCCTTTTCGAGATTCAGAAGATAGATAAGATCATCCCGAGAGAATTTTTCCTTTTTCAGTATCTTTTCAAGCATTTTCCCCTCCCACAGTTTAAATACTTTTTTAATGAACTTACGAAATATCCGCGAGCGTTTTTGAACCTAGCACATCTTTCACAGCACCTGTCAGCTCAAGCCATAGCGGATAGGTGGGACAGTTGTCACACCTGTCACAGTTTTGAGAATCAACACAGTCAACAAGCTCAAGCGGTCCGTTCAGCGCTGTAAAAATATCCAGCACTCTGATCTTTTCAGGATCTCCGGCAAGAATATATCCCCCTTTTGATCCTCTGACACTTTTCACAAGCCCCGCAGTTCTAAGCATCGTAAATATCTGCTCAAGATACTTGTCGCTAAGTCCCTGATTCATCGCAATAACAGAAAGCATAACAGGTTTATCCCCGCTCTGACGGGCCAGTTCGACCATCGCCCTCATTCCGTATCTCACCTTCGTTGATATTTTCATGATAACTCGTTAAAAAGTTCAGTTGAAAGATACCTCTCGCCGGTATCAGGAATTATAACAAGTATCCTCTTACCCTTATTTTCAGGCCTTGAAGCGATCTTTCTTGCAGCACTGAGCACTGCCCCCGAAGTAATTCCGCAGAAAATTCCCTCTTCTTTTGCGATCTTTCTCGCTTCAGCGAACGATTCTGTATCCACAGCTCTCACTATCTCATCAATGATGTCAACTTCTGTGATCTTTGAAACAAAACCTGCGCCCATTCCCTGAAATTTGTGAGGCCCGGGAGGATCTCCTGAAAGCACTGCGGAATCATCCGGTTCAACTGCAACAACCTTAACATTACCAAGCTCTTTTTTAAGGGCTTTTCCAACACCTGTGAGCGTCCCGCCTGTGCCGACACCCGCAATAAAAATATCGAGATTCCTGTCACAGTCTTCCAGAATCTCAACAGCTGTAGTCCTCACGTGAACATCCGGATTTGCAGGATTTTCAAACTGCTGAAGAATAATATGGTCCTCATTGTTCTCAACTATCTCCATTGCCTTGGCTATCGAAGCTTTCATGCCCTCTGCTCCCGGAGTGAGAACGACCTGAGCACCCATTGCTTTGAGAAGTTTTCTTCTCTCAACACTCATCGTATCAGGCATTACAAGAATGAGTCCGTAACCTTTAACAGCACAGGCAAGAGAAAGTCCCACACCCGTATTCCCACTTGTCGGTTCAACTATGACCGAACCTTTTTTAAGCAGACCTTTTCTTTGCGCATCCTCTACCATTGCAAGCGCAGGACGGTCTTTCACACTTGACATAGGATTAAAATACTCAAGTTTTGCAAGCACTTCCGCTCCAGTTTCCTCACTCAGACCTTTAAGCCTCACTATCGGAGTGTTTCCCACCAACTCCAGAACTGAACTGTAAATCCCTCTTTTCATATCTACCTCCAGAGAACATTCCACACTATTCATACCTTTTTACTATGATTTAAATGAAAATGCAAGCATTTTTTTATTGCTTGAGTAAAATCTAACATCTGGTAAAATATATGGAACCCGAATCGGAGGTCGATATGCGCTTTTTAGTTATTTTTTTCCTAATTTCCGTTTTTATCTCATGTTCCAGTCCTGATGACGGCCCTCAATATCCTGAACCTGACGGAACAAATGATTCGGATCTAATTGAAAATGAAGTGGATAAAAACAATCCCCTGGATAATAACGGCACAAACGATGATGAAGCTGATACATTTGATGAAGAGGCTGACGAAGAAGACCCTGACGATGATTCGGACATGGTAATTATAACTACAGACCATGATTTCACAAACGACCCCTGTACCCCGAATCCCTGTCATATGGAACATTCTGATGGAAATTGTTTCTTTGCCGGAGAAAGATTCAAATGCGGATGTGTTGATAATTACTTCTGGAACGGGAAAGATTGTGTTGAAGATCCCTGTGCAGGCGACCCGTGTGCTGAGGTTGAAAATTCCACAGGAACCTGTGAAACAGATGAAAACACTTATAAATGTATCTGTGAAAACGGATACTACTGGGCAGAAGACACGTGTTTAGAAGTTCCCGATATTGTCTATGTCGATGCAGCAGCAACAGGTTCAAACGACGGAACTTCATGGGAAAATGCCTATAAAGATTTCACTGATGCCCTTGAAGACGTGGAAGACACGGAAGTTAAAAAATGGATCTGGGTGGCTAAAGGTGTTTATAAACCATCATCAATGTTTGAACCCAGTTTATGCCCCGGAGCAGGAAGCAATTGCTATAATTTCTCAATGATAAACAATGTCTCCATTATTTGCGGATTTTCCGGTAATGAAACCAAAATTGAAGAAAGAGACTGGGAAAATAATGAATCTATTTTCAGCGGTGACATGGATAATGATGAAACTTTCAGCGAAGCGGATACTTACAATCTTTTTTTTAATGCCTATATTGACAGCTCTGCTGTAATGGACGGATGCTATATCGAAGGTGGAAACGCCTGCTACATGGACGGAACAGTTAAAGATCTTCACATGAAACACGGCGGCGGAATGCACAACGTAAAAGATGCTCACCCTACGATAAAGAACACAACTTTCAGAAATAACTACGCCTACATTCAGGGCGGAGGAATGATGAATGGAGATCATAGCAATCCTACGATAATCAACTGTCACTTTGAAAACAACGATGCATTTAAAGGTGCCGCTTTAAGCAACACTCTGAGCAGTCCGACAATAATTGAATCCACTTTTGTTAACAATATTGCATTTGAAGGTTACGGCGGTGCTGTTTTTAATCTGGAGGAAAGCAATCCGGAGTTTACAGGATGCACTTTTATCGGCAACACTGCTAATGACGGTGGTGCTGTTGTAAACTCTACTACGGCTAATGCTGTTTTTTCCAACTGTGTCTTTAAAAACAACGTAGCCGAAAGAAACGGCGGAGCGATCAGTACAGGTTATCAGAGCTCCGGAAAAATTGAGAACTGCCTTTTTGAAAACAACACATCAAAACTCGGTGCAGGAGCTGTTGAAATATACTATGAAAGCAACCCTCTAATACTCAGTTCGATATTTATCAATAATGGAGTCATAGAAGAAACGGTAGGGAGTGACGGCGGCGGACTGCTTATTTCAGATTCCAGCCCCATAGTTGCGAACTCACTTTTTATCGGAAACTACACAACATCAAAAGGCGGTGCTGTCGCAAATAGAAATTCTCAGACAGTCCTGCTTAACAACACTATTGTTTTCAACTCTGCGGAAGACTCCGGTGGCGGTGTTCACAGCGAAACTGAAAGTGAAGTTGAAGTTATAAATACTATCGTTTACTACAATGCGGCAAGAGACGGTCAGGACGATATTTCCAACGACATTGCTGATATTTATTTTTATAATTCTGATATTTCCGGAGCCTTCTCAAATGGTAACTGGAATGACAAATACGGATCTGACGAAGAAGGAAACATTGACACTGCTCCAATGTTTACAAGCATAGTTGACGGAGACTTCACTCTGACAGAAGGATCCCCGTGTATCAACACCGGCTTGAACTCACCTTATGAAACTGACGGCATAGCCGAAGATATCGCAACCGATCTGCTTGGACATGACAGAATCATTGATGAAACTGTGGATATAGGAGCTTACGAAACACTATTTCTTCCTGAAGGACTCTACCTGATGCACGAAAGCTTCTAGCCTGTTGATGTTGTGAGTTGACTTCAGACCTTCATAAACTAAGCTGCACATCGGAAGATCGTTCATATCCCTTCTCATGCTCTTAGTTAAAGAAGCCGTGACCGTTCCAAGCATGCAGTTGTGACACATAACGTTAATTACCCCGTCAGCCCCGCCCTGATACAACTCCTCGATTCTATTAACGTTTAAAGACAGAGCCTTGTCTATCCAGACACTTGCATACCTGTCGTTAACTTTCTCAATTGATCGAAAATCACGTTCCTGCGGAGTTCTTATTTCTTTTGGAAAATGCCTGTCAACAAGTTTTCTAGCCATCTTTATTGCGGGCAGCAGCCCCTTTGTAAAAAAGCTTTTCACAGGCTTTCCTTCTCTTTTCATTTTTTCATGAAGCTGCTCCATTCCAAGAAACGAAACATCGATCATCGAACATGCTGTCCAGACCTCAAAACCCATCCCCTTCAGCCTGTCATAAAGGTGGTTGTTTGAATGTTCATTGATCCTGGTATAGACATCCCCCACTATTCCTATCTTAGGTTTCGAGCCATCCTTAACAAGGTCTATCGCCTTCATTCTCTTTACACCGTTCTTCACCCTTTTAAAGAATTTTCCCTCAGCAAGTCCTTCTTCAAGATCAAGCAGTATCTCCCGATAGACCTTCTCTATCTCTCCTTCATTTTTTTCGTAGGGAAGTATCTCCGTTTTCCACTTAAAAAACCGGTCAATAGTGTAAACTCCCAGAGCCATGCGGATCATATAGGCAGGACCTAATTCGGCCATGTTGGTCTCATCGGTAATATTCATAACCGTAACGTCTTCAAGCCCGAGTCTTTCAAGGATCAGATGAGTCGCAAGAGGATACTGCGGAAGAAGACACGGACCAAAATAGGACGGTCCGAAATAACATGCCGTTTCAGGATCAAAATCCGGTTTTTTTGCAGCTTTCAGTAGATCTCCGACAAAGGAAACAAATGGATGACACTCTCTTCCATACGAATATTTCATCCCGAGATTCCAGCTTTCCTCATCCGTCGGTGGCAGAAGCACCGTTTTACAGCCCGAAGCCTTCAATGCTCCGGTAAGCGCATAGGCATGATCAAAAAATGCGGGCACATAGTAAACATATTCTCTAAGCGGAATTCTCGGTTTTCCGGGATCTCTTCCTTCAACTCTGATATTTTTTCCATCCCCGATCCTGAAATTTTCCGAAAATGCTTCAAGTCTCGTAACAAGACCTGCTTCTGCCTGGTGAGCATCAAGCTCAATAAGAATGTTAGGCGTATGCTTTAATTCATATTCCAGATACTGATCAATAAAAGAGTCCGGCCCGCAACCGAAGTTAGTCACTATAACAGCTCCTAAAAATTCGTGCTTTTTAAGAACTCTTGCAGCCTGCACGAGCTTCCGGCCATAATTCCACCTGATCCTGAACCAGAGCTCGGGAAGTCTGTCCTCGCCCATAGGCAGAAAATCATAAGGAATAGGTTCAATATCAAAACTTCTGAGCTTTCTCGCCATATTCATGTTCACATGTCTGTCAGTCGTGTTATACGGTCTTCCGATGAGAACTGCTCCGCGTCGATTTTCTTTTTTTAATGTATCAAGAATCTTCCGTCCTTCATTCACACAGGAGATCTCGAACTTCTTCTGTGCACTTTTTGCACTTTCGTACGCAGCTTCAACTTCGTTCAGATCAATTCCAAGTTCTTTTGCCGTTTCTTTGAGCCAGAAACCGATCTCTCTTTCAAGTGGATACTCCAGAGTCAGCATACTACTCTGTATGTTAAGATTTTCCCTGATAATATAAGGAGCCGCCTGAGTATATGGACATGCATACCGATAGGCTTCTTCTTTCGGAGGAACGACCATTCTAAGATGTGGCACGAAAAGGATGTCAACTTTTCCATCAAGATCAAGAACATGACCGAAAAGCACTTTTATAGGATAGCAGAATTCAGCGGGAACATGTCTCTGTCCGTCTTCCACAATTTTTGAGTTCGTTTTTTCCGAAAGAACTGTCTTAAACCCCAGTTTATTGAAAAATGTGCCCCAGAAAGGAAGATAGTCCGTCATGGTAAGAGCGTAGGGAATTCCTATCGTTCCTCTTTTGATCTCTCCTTTCTCAACACAGTCATGCAGAAGTCTTTCTCTTGTCTCAAAAGCATCATCAGCGGGAATTGCCTCTTCCTCCTTATTCTCGAACCTTCCGCACACACTTCCGAAATATGCAACTTTCCCGCCTTTTACCGTGATTTTTCTGATCTCACAGACATTTTCACATTTTCTACATTCAAAAGTCTGAGTTTCTGCCTCTATCTCAATTTGTGAAACCCTGAAACCATTTAAGTATCCCGCATTTTCTTCAAATTCTTCGACTGCTTTTAAAGCTGCCCCGAACGCTCCACTGATTTCCGGATACGGATGAAGATGAACTTCCTCACCTGTCAACTCCTCAAAAACCTTTTTCACAGCTAGGTTTCGAGCGACTCCTCCCTGGAATACGATGTTGTCCCCAAAGGGAGAGGATCCTACAACTTTCTCAACGTAGTTCTCACCGACTGAATAGGCAAGTCCTGCACATAGATCTTCAGTTGAAGTGCCTCGTTGAAGATGATGAACAAGATCAGAATCCATAAAAACAGTGCATCTGCTTCCAAGTCTTGCCGGTTTTTGTGATTCAAAAGCCTTGTTTGCAAATTCCTTTTTTATGCTGATACCGAGTCTTCCCGCCTGCTCTTCAAGGAATGAACCTGTCCCTGCGGCACAGACCCTGTTCATTTTAAAGCTTTCTATCCTTCCGTCCTTAAGTTTTATAAACTTTGAATCCTGTCCACCGATCTCAATAACCGTATCAGCTTCGGGAAAACAGTAGAGCGAAGATATCGCCTGGGCGGAAATTTCATCAATTACAGTTGCTCCACCGAGAAGGACTCCCGCAAGATGCCTTCCTGAACCTGTTGCAACTGAATGAGTTATCTCAATGTCTCCGTCAAGTGAATTTTTCAGCTCATCAAAGACATTTCTGATGGCTTCGACAGGCTTTCCAGCTGTCGGAACATAGGAAGAAGCGACAATATTTTTCAATGAATCAATAATTACAGATTTTGTACTTACCGAGCCAACATCAATTCCCAGGAGATATGGAGGTTTAAGCTCCTTTTTCTCTTCCTGTTCAGCATCATTTTCTTCAGTTTTTTCAAGAGGCTTAAGGTCTGAATCTTCTTCACCGTCTTTTGGTGCTTTTTCAAGAAGTTCTATCAGCTTTGAAAGCTCAAGTTCTTCTTCAAGCTGCTTTTCACCGGCAAGAACTGCACAACCGAGAGCTCCCATGACATCGGAATTCTCAGGAATTATAAGTTCATCTTCTTTTAAGTTCAGAAGTTCTCTGAAAGCACGAATAACACCTTTATTAAAAGCGACTCCGCCCTGAAAAATTATTGGTGAAGGAGGGTTTTGACCACGGCAAAGCGAAGCAAGATAGTTTCTTGCAAGCGCAAAGCAGAGTCCTGCTGCAATTTCATCCTGCGGAACAGCTTTCTGCTGAAGGTGGATCATGTCTGATTTTGCAAAAACTGAACATCTTCCTGCAACACTTGCAACACCTTTAGCGTTTGTCGCCATTTCACTTAGTTCTTCGATCGTCACTCCAAGTCTCTGTGCCTGCTGATCAAGAAAAGCTCCCGTTCCAGCGGCACAAAGCTCATTAAAAGCGTGATCTTTGAGGTAGTGTTTCCCTGAAGAACTTTTTCCAATCGAAATGAACTTTGAATCCTGACCACCGATCTCAAAAACCGTCTCAACTTCAGGATAAAATGTCCAGGCAGCAGTTGCGTGGGCGACAATTTCATTCACTGGAAATATTCCTGTCGGATCTGCAACAAGTTCTTTCCCTGAACCTGCGACATAGGCACCTGAAAAAGTAACATCACCAAGTTCATGCTTAATTTCCTTAAAAAGATCGATCGCAGTTTCGATTGGTTTCCCCTGCGTTCTTAAATATTTTCTGAAAACTATTTTATTATCAGCATCAGTAATTACACAGTTTAAACTCACCGATCCCAGATCAAGACCGAGCCTGTATTTATTTTGTGACATATTTCCCCCGGAACTCCCAGTTACGGAAGAATAATAATCTTTGAAAGGCTGAATGTCAAACTGGAATCCATCCAAATCTATGGATGTTCAGCCGTAGGGGCGGTCCAATGTGTCCGCCCTAATTTTGGGTTGACACATGGGTCAACCCCTACATTTTTGGCACAAAATTCTCAAAAAACATTGAACCTAATAATTTCAAGCTATTACAGACTTTTTTGGCAATTTGCAGAGGGTGTTTGACTCAATTTATGGCTATTTGCAGGGGGTGTTTGTGAGAAACAGGCACAACACACTTGACTTACCAACACACGAATTTTAGAATTTACGGACTTTTTGGGAGGGAATTCATGAAAGACTTAAAGCTACTGCTTGACGGTTTATATAAAAAGCTTAACAGGCGTGATCTTGTTGATCCTGATCCGCTGATTTTTCTCTATGATTTTGATGATGTGAAGGATAGAGAAATTGTCGGACTTATCGCATCTTCAGTTGCTTATGGAAGAGTTGCTCAGATTCTTAAATCTGTGAGAAAACTGCTCGAGCCCATGAACAAGCAACCATTTGATTTTATTGATAGTTCATCAGAGAAAGACTTTCTGAAGATTTTCAAAGGTTTTAAGCATAGATTCACAACTGATGAGGACATTGCGACTCTTTTTATCGGCATAAAGAAAGCTTTAAATGAGTATGGCTCACTTGAAAACCTTTTTCTTTCGGGAAATGGAAAAACAACAACGGAAAGGCTCGCCTTTTTCACAAGTTTTATCAACGGCGGGAAACTTTGTTATCTCCTTCCCTCTCCACAAAAAGGATCCGCATGCAAGCGTTTAAACCTATATCTTAAATGGATGGTAAGAAAAGATGATGTCGATCCCGGCGGCTGGACAAAAGTTGATCCTGCCGATCTCATAATTCCGCTTGACACACACATGCACACAGCCTCAAAAATTCTAGGGCTTACAAAAAGAAAAGCGGCTGACTTTAAAACAGCAATTGAAGTCACAGAAAAATTTAAAAAGATCTGCCCCGAAGATCCCACAAAATATGATTTTGCCCTTACACGTCTTGGGATTAGATCTGAAATGTCGTTTGAGGATTTGGACCTCATCCTCAATCCTTCTCCTAAAGGAAAAGGAAGCAGCTTCAAATAGAATTTAAAGTCCCTTGCCTTCAGGTAAGGGATTTAGGGAAAGGTCTATTTCCATTTGACATTATCATCCCGTCGTTTAAAATAGCTTTATACAGCATTGGTGTAAACATTGATGGGGAAACATATGAAGCAGAAAAAATCAGCAGTTTTATTAGCTATATTATTGTTTTCTCTCACACTTTCTGCATCAATCTCAGACTCCGAAGTTTCCACATACGAAGGTGAAGAACTTAAGTGGGAAGACGGTGCATACGGACATTTTGTGATGTTTAAGAGCAATATTTACGAAGATGCGAACACTGGATTAGATCCGGTAGTCATCAGCTGTGTCGATGAAGAGACAGGAACAACTTTCACTCTTGATTCAACTCACATTCCGTCAGATGCACTTATTGAAAGAGCAATTCTAGTCTGGACTGGAGCGATTCCAATAGAAAACTTCAATAAACCGACTGACAATGAGGTGATTCTTAAATTTGTTTCAACAGAATATTTTGGTGATCAGATAACGTTAGAAAAAACTATTACAGCTTCAAAAGCATATAAAACTACTGAAAGCGCAGACTTTGAATTTGCCGGCTTTGCAGATATAGATGATCCTGTACAAAGTTACGCCACATATAGAGTTGATGTAACAGACTTCTTCAAAGAAATTCATGAAGCAGGTCGTGATCTTGTTCTTAAAGACGATGGATTTGCTCTTTATGGAGATTACAACGTTTCAGGAATGACCTGTGCGTCTGACAGTAGTTATGTCGATGCCTCTCAAATGGTTTCAGACTGGTCTATCATTCTTATATATACATCTAAGGAAATCAGTCCGAAAATGATTTTCATTTATGACGAATTTAAAGCTTGGTGGCATGAACAATTTGAATTAAATGTAACTGGATTTGAATTTCCTACAGATCCGAAAGTTAAGATCACGATGGCAACACATGAAGGAGATACCAATCTTTTTAATTTTGAGAATCCAAACGGAGGGGCAGCAATTCCTGAAGGAATAAATGTGCAGGGAGATCAGGTTGGATGGCTTCTTTTAAGTAACGACTGCAACCCCGAAGTTGAGGAAACTGAAGACGATCAGAGTTTAATTTACTCAGAAACTTTCAACACAATATCTTCAATTTACGGCTGGGCGGATGAGGAACCAACCTGTATTGGAGGAACTCCTCCAGTCTGGGATTATGAAACCATTGAACGCGGTATTGATGTAGACACCTTTGTAATTGATTCAGCAAAAAACGGAACCTATGCCGCTCATTTTAATAAAGGAGGACAGCGTATATCATTTAAGATCGGTGCAAATCAGGATCAATACATTACAAACTATATGATAGTTGAAACTGACACAAAAGCTCCAATGTTTGACATCCCGGGAAGAGCTGAACTTGTTGCATGCACTCCCGCAAATGAAGACGGAAAATGGTGTGAACGCGGCGAACACACTTTTGCGATTAGAATTCAAAACTGGGGTGATGATATTACTCCGCCTGTTACAGTAAAAGCATCAATTCCAAAGGGCATGGAATATATTCCGGGCTCTACTGAATATGGAACAAATTTCAGCGCTTATGAAAATGAACGTAGAGTTTACCGCTGGACAAGGATACCAGATCTTGAAGATGGCGGGTTCCCATTAGAAGAAGGTTTTCAAGTTGCTGAAACTATTGATTTCTGCGGATGGGACGATGATTATCTGTCATGCGAAAACTTAATTATGGTAAGATTTAGAGCAACCGTTAAAAATCAAATTCAGAAACATGATGTAATCGAAGCATCAGCATCAATAAATACTATTGGTTTTCCTGATTATAAAACCAATTTAGGAATTCCGTTAAAACTTAGAGTTGAGCCAGCAGAATGTGTTACTAACAACGAAGGAATCGACCTGTCAAAATGCGGTGGCTACTATGGGCCTGAAATATGCAAATCTGATGCAGATTGTGGATATGATGAATACTGTGATATTGAAGAAGATGAAAGTTACGGATACTGCACACCCTATCCTCCACCGCCACCATCATGCGAATTAGATTATGAGATTATGAATTATGATCTTTACCCGCTTGATGACGTTGTGTTTATTGATAAATATGAATTATTTGTTTTAGGACATATAAACATTGAACCATCTCACTCTAGCAATTGTGACTATGAGCTCTCAAAAATTAAAATAAACTATGAAAAAAACGATGAGAATCTTTACATAAGCAACCTCTATCTAGTCCAGAACAACGACTCAGACGAAATTTCAGATTATGAAATACAATTAGGAGAAATTGCAAAAAGGACTGAAACCTATTTGGATCTTGAAATAGGAAGCAGATATGTGGCTGACGATTCAAACTCTTTTTTAATTTATGCATTTTTAAACTATAGTTCTAATACCATAAAAAACGATGCTTCATTCACACCTTCAATTGAAGTTGACGGCATTAAAATTGATGATATGGGATCAGCTCCGGTCACAGGTCTCCCGATAACATTCAACAAATTTCAACTGATACCGGACGATGCCACTACAATTATCAGAGGTGAGAACGATCCGACTTTCAAAGATGAGCCTCTCGTTTCAGACGATGTAGAAATATTACAGTTCAAAGCTATCTCAAAAGGAAGTGCCAATAAAATAACGAAGATAAAGATCAGAGTTCCTGAAGAAGAAATGGCTAAATTCGGCGAAAAGATTTCAAAGATAGCTCTTTATTCAGACACCGATAACGATGGAAAAAAAGACGAACTAATTGAAGATAAGATAATTGAGGTGATAGGAGCCGAGGCTGAACTTGAGCTTAACTTAGAGCTGAAGACGGACACTTATCAGCACTACATTTTAAGCGCAGATGTCGAACTGGAGGAATATGATTACTTCAGTCTTGAGATCTATGAAGTTGAAACGGAAAATGGAAACTCTGTTTTCGGAGTTCCAATAAGATCGAACCAGTACGGAGAACCTTACGATCCATGCGATGAAGAGGATAATGGAATAGGAATTGATCCTGATAACGGTTGCGGATGCTCAATAATTTGAGGAAAAAAACATGAAGAAAACAGTCATTACTTTTTTCACAATTCTCTTAATTATTTCCTCTTTATCCGCAGAATTAAAATTTGATGTTCCTTCTGTCAACAGAGTAACTGCTTGCACACCTGTGAATACTGAACGCAGTGAAAAACACTGGTGCTATTCTGACCTTGAATACACTATCGCTTTGCATTACAGAAACGATTCAACTGAAGATTTTTCAAATGTAGGTATTCACACAGAGTTTCCGTCCTTTTTTATGGAATATGTTCCCAATTCAACTGAATACGGGATAAATATTCAGAGTGGTGGAGGGTTCTTAACCGCTGAAGAATGGGCTTCTATCCCGGATCTTGAAAATAATGCCTTCCCTCTTGAAAACGGAGTATTTAATATTGAGCTAATAAAATCCAGTAGAGAGGATGACTGCTTTGCTAACGATGAGAACTCATTTCTTGTCCGATATAAAGTGAAAATTAGTGAACTGACTCCCCGCAACCATGCTTTTGAAATAAAAGTTTTATTAACAAAAGAAGGAGAGGGGTATTCCTGGCTTAACTACTATCCGCTTAGAATAACTTTTTATGACAACTGTCTTGAAAATCAGGAAGACATTGATATGTCTCAATGTGGAGGATCAACCAAAGATGCTGAAACGCCTGACGAAGATATCAACTTTGATAATGATGATCTAACTGATTATGTTGATAAAAAAGATGACGGGTGTTCTGTCACACTTATCTAGAATTACTCCTGCGCTTCCACAAGTTTAACTGTAAAAGTCTTCATGTTCTTCATGCCTGTTCCGACAATTTCTCCAACTCTGAAATGACTTACATTCGGAGTGAAAGTAAGCTTTTCAACATGATCGTCTCCACCCGTAGGATCGATGTCCTCGTCTTCATCCCAGACATCAAATTCAAGCTTGTCATTTGAGATAAAGAAAGTGTCATGAGTATTCTGAAAAGAAGCACAGTGGGTATTGTCACCAGGTGTTGTAGTAAATATCTCATCGTTGTTAAGATAAAAGATAACATACGGTTCAGGGTCAGTATTAATTAAAAGATCCCAGTCATCACCGTCTTCATCCTCATCATTAAGACACAGATCTATCGGTCCTATCCTCCACTTATTGATAAACGGACTGATACAAAGCTCTTTGTAACAGTATTTATCATCAGCACAGTCTGTATGTTCCTTACACGGAGTTGCTGTTGAAGTATCCTCATCAGGAGTTTCATCAACTTCTTCAGCCTCATCAACTGTCTCTTCGTCAACATCAGAAGTTTCCTCGTCCAGTGTCTCATCAGGAATTTCAGTATCATCCTGAGCAGCCTCTTTTTTAACACAGTTGCCATTTTCGCACCTTTGGCCTATAGGACAGTCAGTATTATCAATACATCCTTCCTTGCAGAATCCGTCAATGCACAGCTCTGAACCAGCACAGTCAAAATTAGTTTCGCAGGGAACAGGCTCATCACCGGTAGTTTCATCCCCGCCACAGCTAATGAAAAGAACCAGACTGAAAAGTATCAGCAGAAAAAAATGAAGTTTCATAACTACCTCGAATTAAAAAACATGGGGATATTTTAGTTTAGAACAGTAAAATTTACAAGATTAGATATGTGTGAGACTGCATCCGTCAGATGAATCGCTTCCTGAATCCTTTGGAGTTTCGCTTGTCTGCTCTCCCTCTTCATTCGTACCGTCACCGGAATCTCCTGAATCAGCAGTATCATCAGCGGCACTTCCGGAATCGCCTTCATCATCATATTCACCGACAGCTTCTTCAAAGTCTTTCATACACTCTTCACATTCTTTTTTCTCAAGACAGTCAAAAAGATCGTTCATTTCATCTTTCACATATTCATAGTCATTACAGCAGTCAACAATGTCAGGAGCAAAATCGTTCCAGGTACCTTCTTTTATCTGCTCAATCGCCTCATTCGGAAGCTCTTCGTCTTCACATTTCTCCGCATAAAGCACATATCCATCAGCACAGAACTCAAGAGCTTCTTCCGAGCAGATCTTATTAAGGTCAGGAGCCTCAGTCCCGCAAGTTTCCTTTAAGAGTGTTTCACATTCAGGAACTTCCTTGTCTGGTTTTTCACTGTCTTTTTCATAACAGTATCCATCCCAGCAAACTAATCCTAATCTACAGTCTGCATCAGATTCACATTCTTCCAACTCAGGATCTTCCTTTTCTTTTTCTACGCAGTATCCTTCCCAGCATACCTGACCTTCTTTACAGTCTAAACTTGTTTCGCACTCTTCTTTTGCAGGTTCTGTTTCTCCATCAACACGCGGAGGAGCTTCTTCAGAGTCACTGTCATCTGTTTCTGTCTCACTGTCAACGCTTGGAGATACATATTCAGAATCATCATTTCCAGAATTTGTTTCATCAGGATCTACTGAAGGTTCTTCGCCAGGCTCTGTGCTTCCGCCACCTGAACTTGATCCGTCATAACAGTCACACAAGTAGTCACCGTCTTCCATGACATAGCATTCACCTGCGTCGTTCTCACACATCTGCGCTCCCTCAGGAAGTGCACACATTTCATTTACCATTTCAATGCATTCATCCTGTGTAGGCATTGTAGCTTCGCCACCTGAATCAGGGCTTCCCGCAACACCTGTGCCTTCACCCCAGGAATCCTCACTGCACAGACACTCGTAACTGCCGTCCTCATTAAAAACACAACTTCCGTTATCATTCTCGCAAGTTACACTCTCAGCAAAAAGCATTGAACTTAAAATAAGAACCGCTGAAAAACCAAGAATTTTTCTCATCACTATCCTCCCGTTAAAAAAATTACGTTTCTTTTGTTTCAGGATCGGGAGTATTTTATCAGATTTTTTTGATTATTTACAGCTTTCGATGAACTCTGCACTCTTTCCGTAATAGATAAGACGATTATCCATCTTTCTGATACCATGACCTTCATCGTCAAAGATTAGCTTTTCGACCTTTTTGCCGGCCTTTTCCATTTTCTCGATAAGGATGTATGCATCTGAAACTGGAACTCTGGGATCGTTGGCTCCGTGAACAACAAGAAGAGCACCGTCAATAGTATCGACCATGTTTGTGGGAGAGATCGATCTCAGGAAAGGTTTATCCGTGAGCGGTCCATATTCAACTTCACGAAGTTTTCTTCTGTAAGCCTTTGTATTTTCTAAGAAATTAACAAAGTCAACAACACCAACATTGTCAACTCCGCACATATAATTTTCCGGATACTGAGCCATCGAAGCAACGACCATAAAACCGCCGTAACTGCCGCCCATCGCAATGAAACTTTCAGGTTTTGAAACACCGTCTTTCACAAGCTGATCAATAACAGCCTTTCCGTCTTTTACCGAATCCATTCTCTTTTTGTAGTTATCCATATCCATAAACTCCTGACCATATCCCCAGGAACCTCTCACGTTGGGAGCTACGATTGCATAACCTTTATTAAGATAATACTGGAAAGTAGTGATAAAATACGGTCTGAACTGGCTTGAAGGACCTCCATGAAAATAAACGATCGTCTTGTAAGGCGGCTTTCCGTTTTTGGGAGTATAGATGAAATAAGGGATCTCAACACCGTCAAAACTTTTAACCTTCTTAAGCTCCGGACTTACAAAACTCGTTACATCGATACCGTTACTGAACCTGTATCCGAAAGTTATCTTCTTCATCGTTTCAAGGTCGATCGCCTCGGGAGAACTGATCTGATCGGGATTCATCGTTCTGTAGATAACCTTTCCATTCTTAATTCTCACAAGAACCACAACAGACTTATCAAGAGGCATATTTTCTATCTTTCCATTGTTGTAGAAACGACAGTTACTGTAACCTTCCTCATTTGTGCAGAAAACAGCCCTGTCCCTTGAATCCCTGTCGATAACAACTGACTCGACCTCCCATTTATCCTTGAAAAAATCTTCCTTTTTTCCGTTTTTCCATAGCTCAAGATACTCCATATCAGCATTTTCGTTGGTTTTCATCAGTATCTTATCTTTAAAATATCCGACAGGTGTGTAGCTTCTCTCTTTTGAAGCACCTCTGATCTTTCTGTATTTTCCATCTCTGAACCTGTACGGAACAGAAACGTTGTTGCCTACAAAAGTGTAAAAAAGAAAGTCCTCTTTTGATCTGACATCAGTAATGCTGTTGTATCCGGACTTTTCAACAAGAAGAGTCTTCTTTCCTGTCTTAAGGTCAAGATGATAGATGTAGAAATCCTTTCCGTTAACTTCGTTGGATGTAAAAAGGATCTCGTCATCGTTTAGCCATCTGGGATCTTCGTATCTGATATTCTCGTCGACAAGAAGCTTCGTTACAGCCCTGTCTTTAAGTGTATAGAGATAGAAATCATACTGCTCGTTGCCGCCTTTTGATGTCACATAGATAAACTTTGACTCATCGGGACTCACAGTGTACCCGCCCACGGCGTCCTCTCCGCTTGTAAGCTCAAAAACTTTGCCGTCAGGTGAATCAAGATAGATCTGATCGACATTTTTCTTTCTGGCTAAATACATCCGGGAGCCGTCTTTGAAAATATAACCGGCATAAGAACCCTTTATCTTTATATAGTCAGCTATTGTCTTTTCCACAGGCTTAACCTGCTCCGGCTTTTTATCTTCTACATTTTTTTTTGAGGGACATCCTGTAAAAAAGCCAAGAACAACCAGAACGAGTATCAATTTTTTCATCTGCTGTCTCCAAACTTAAATAAAACACACTTTTTTATTGATACAGAAATTCGATTTTTTTTCAACTTTGTCCATAAAAGATTGTAATATTTATACCATTCTGATAAATTTCAACCGAAATGGAACTAAGGTTGGAGTTGAAATGTCCGAAACCCCTAAGAAATTCATTTTTACCGGAGGCGGATCAGGCGGACACGTCAGTCCTGCTCTTGCAGTAGCCTCCGCTCTGAGGAAAAAGCATCCGGATGCTCAGATAATCTATGTCGGAATTAAGAATAAGGCTGAAGGCAAAATGGTCCCTAAGGCAGGATTTCCACTGAAATTCGTTAACAGCACACCCTTTCCCGGCAAGTCACCTTTTAAACTCCTGAAGTTCTTTCTCACCCTTACTTTAGGAATGATAAAAGCAAAAATGATCCTGCTTTCCTTCCGTCCTGACGCGATCTTTGCGACAGGAGGATACGTGAGCGCTCCCATCGTGTTTATGGCCCATATACTGAAAAAACTGACTTTCGGAATATTCAGCCCGAAGATATTTATTCATGAGTCCAATGTACATCCCGGAAAAATGAACAGGTGGGCAGCTCAGGCGGCGGACGATGTCGGAGTATCTTTCTCCGAAACAATTAAAATGCTCCCTAAAAACAAAGGTTTTTTCTGCGGATACCCTGTCAGAAGCTCAGTTTCATCAGTCGAAAGGTCGCAGGCACGAAAAGAACTCGGGATCCCTGAAGATGCCTTTGTTGTCTTTGCCTTCGGCGGTTCTCAGGGTTCAAGAACAATAAACCGCGCACTTGCAGATGCCGCACAGGAACTGCTCAAAGACCAGAAAGTCCACATTGTCCATGGAACGGGCAAACCTTTCGGAGAAAATGGCAACTACAATGGAATGCAGGATGTCGAGGACAGACTCAAAAGTATAGATCCTCAGATCCTGGAGAACGAAAGATACCGCAGAATGGGCTTTATTGACAACATGGGTCTTTACTACGGTGCAACTGACCTTGTGATAATACGGGCAGGAGCAGGTTCGATAATGGAAGTGGGAAGAATGGGACTTCCCTCCATCATCATTCCCATATCCGGGATCTACAGTGATCATCAGACGGGCAATGCAAGATTTATTGAACGTGCCGGAGCGGCGGAGGTACTATACGAAGATGTTGACCCCATCAATAACATTACTATTCCATTCGTAGAGGGGAAAGAACTTGCACAGACCATATTCAGACTGAAAAATGATCCGGAAAAACTTAAGTCAATGGGTGCAAAGGCATCAACACTTTTTCCTGACAATGCAGATGAGATAGCCGCTGACTATCTCTGCTATCTCTATACAGGCAGAGATAAACCGGAAACACCGGAAATAGTTAAGTTCGCATCTGACAGAATTCTGGGACTTACTACAACTCAGCTTGAGCATTTTCTTAAAAAAGTTGCTGCCGGTTCTGAGCCGCCACTTAACGACGACGAGAACAGGTTGTTGAAAAACAAGATCAACGGACTTATTGCAACAGGAAGTGTTATCTGCCGTGCCAGAGGTTTCAGAATAGCGGGTCTTGCAGGATACAGTGAGGTCTATCCTGTTATGATCAGAAGCATCCTTGATACCAACGAGAAGCCCTTTGTAAAAAGAGATGCTTTCGTCGGTCTCATAAAAACGATCAGAAACTACGGAGTTCCTTCCGAAGAACTTACCGAAGCAATATGCGCAGGGCTTTCCGATCCTTACTACGAAACAAGGTCGGAAGCTGCAAAGTGCACATCAGTTTTTGCGCAGACAGGAACAATGACCGGGGAACAGAGAAACAGGATACTTGAAAAACTCTATCACAACCTCAACGACAGAAATTTTGAGGTTTTAAGAGATGCAATAACTGCGATAGGCGTTACAGCAGTTAACGGAGAAAAAGTTATCGAGCATCTTTCTGTCTGTTATTTCAACAAGGTCTGGAAAACAAGAGAAGCAATATTCATTGCTCTGGAAAAACTCGTGGAAAGAGATGTCATCAAACCGGAAAAAGCACTTTCAGAAATGGATAAGATCCTCATCACGAGTAACGGCTATCTCACTCATTACGAGTTGAAGGAGCAGTTTAACCGATCCAGACAGAACATTGAAAAAAAGGAGATCAAATAATGTTCTATCATCTGTTTGCACACCTGAGCGAAAACGGTATAGCTCCTGCGGTTTTCAGATATCTTACATCAAGGGCACTGATAGCGTTCGTCACCGCCTTTATCCTGACTCTCATAATAGGTCGTCCTCTTATCATTCTTCTCTATAAAAAAGGCTTTCGATCATTTGAAAGATCCTACGGAGACATAAACACTCAGTCCAAAAAAGGGACTCCCATGATGGGTGGAATTATCATCGTCATAACCGCACTTCTAAGCGCCCTTCTCTGGTGCGATCTCACCAGCAGGTTTGTTATTCCACTTTTTGCCGCAGGTATCTGGTTCGCTGTTTTCGGCGGCATGGATGACTACCTCAAGATCAAATACAAAAATCCTGATCACGGACTATCAAGAGCCGTAAAATTCTCTATCCAGATACTTTTCGGCGGAGCACTTGCCTTTTTTGTCATCAATCCTGCTGTCTCACCTCTTCCCGGAGAAATTGCAAACGGAATGCAGATACCTTTTTTCAAGGGAATTCTTTTCAACTCCTCAGTGTTTACGACACTCTGGATCATTTTCATCATAACTTACTCTGCAAATGCTGTTAACTTTGCCGACGGAATGGACGGGCTTGCAACAGTTCCTTCCATCTTTGTGTTCATTGTTATCGCCATATTTTCCTACGTCATTGGAAACTCAATTCAGGCACAGCACCTTCTTTTCACATACATTCCCGGTTCCGGTGAAATCGCCGTTTTCTGTGCAGCAGTGACAGGAGCAGCTGTCGGATTTCTGTGGTTCAACACACATCCTGCAGAAGTTTTCATGGGAGATCTGGGAAGTCTTTTCCTCGGTGGAACAATGGGTACAGCAGCAGTTCTCATCCGCCAGGAAGTTGTTTTCATAATGGCCGGAGCAATTTTCGTTCTTGAAATAACTTCAACATTTGTACAGGAAAATATCGGCTTTAAAAAGTATAGAAGAATTTTTTACCGCGCACCTCTTCATCACCACTATCACCACAAGGGAATGGCGGAATCAAAAATAGTTGTACGCTTCTGGATCGTTTCGGCCATCATGGCCGCGATATCGATAATTACGATTAAATTCAGGTAATCCCCGCATTACAGCGTAGGGGTTGACCCATGTGTCAACCCTGATTCGGGCGGACACACAGGTACCGCCCCTACAAAAAAATATTCGGGATTTACCTATCCAGAAGTTTAAAGATCTTTTCCGCACAGACGATTGAATTAAAGAGTTCTCCTGAAGCCTGTGCAACTTTCTTGAACGGCTTATAGCTCGTCTTCATCATGTAGAGAAAAAGAACCGCGTTGCCTGGATCAAAATTCTGATGAACAATAAGATATGAAAAGAAAACAGCGGCTATAGACAGTCCGAAGATCCCCATAAACTCATTTGTCGGCTTGAGCCCGCTTTTAAAGATAATAAGTTTAACATTGTCGCCGTAGTTGGAATCAACGAGCTTTTCAAATTTCTCCATCTCTTCTTTTTCCTGACCGTTCTCTCTTATTTCAGGCAGATTCTTTATCTTGTCCTCAAGAAATGCTGTGTAGTCGGCAGTGCTGTCCGTCACCTGTTTAGAGCTTCTTTTCACAACTTTGGAAAACCATTTTATGAGTACAAAAGTAAGTGGAAAAAAGATGGTCGTAAAAAGCGCCGTCTTCCAGCTGATAACGAACATAAGCGGAATGAAAATAAGGATATAGACAAGACTTCTCACAACTTCTACAAGGATATTCATAAGATTTGAAAGCACCATGGAATCATAGGTCACTCTTGACATTAGATCTCCCGGTTTTTCCTTTTGGAACTCTTCTTCCGGCAGTGATACAACCTTTGAAAAGATCTGTTTTTTGACGTTTCTCATTATTCTCTGGTTTGCAGTTCCAAGAGAGATATCACGGAAATAATCTGAAAGGACCTGAATCAGGTAGATAACAGTAAAAACAACTGCAAGTGTTATCATTCCCGTTAAAATGGCATCTTCACCTTTTAAAACGGTATCAAGCAGGACTATTTTTTTCTTCATGAAAAGTGACGGGATCTTAAGTTTAAGCGGAATCTCGATCGCATTTTTATCGCCTGCCATAAAAAACTCACCGATATTTTTTACAGAGTTTGTAAGAAGTTTGAGAACTGCTCCTGTCACAACTTCCGTAAAACCGATAAGTGCAGTCAGAATTAGACCTGCAAAGATGAGTTTTTTTTCTGTGAGTATATAACCGACGAGTCTCTTCAGAGTTTTCATTTAAGGATTCCCTTTTTGCGGACAAGCGTGCCCCAGACCCCCGGTTCTTCAAGAACTACCGGAAGGAAAGGAGCACCCTTAAACAACATGGGACGAAGCCAGCCGAAATTTTTTACAATATCGGAATTGATCGGATTCGTCCCTTTTCTTTCCATCGAAATTACTTCTATTCCTACAGACTTCAAAAAAGCTACCGTTGTCTCCTCAGGTACATCTCTAAGTCTGAAATCACCTTTTCTAAGCTCATTGAACCTGCCGTGCATTCCGTTATGTGTAAGTCCTACACCTGCCGCAGATCCGATCACTCCGTCGTTCGTTCCTCCGTGTCCTGAAAGATGAGCACCGGTTGCGGCAAAATGCGCCTGATCCTGAGTCATCTTTGTTTCAAGACAACTTAAACCGAAAGGAATGAGGTTTTTCAAGGCGGGATTATTTTCGCTGCATACACAAAGCCCGGGATCACTCCCTTCAACAAAATGCTCATTGATATGCTCAGTTGCAAGATCTATAAGTTCAGGGATCACCTTTTCACTCTGAGCTTCAACAACACAGACGAGGGAACTGTTGTGTGATGTGTAGGGGATGTCGTCCCTGAAAAGAAGCTGCTGCCGAAGCACCCCGAAAAGACTTGTATTTTCAGGCAGTTTATCCTCAAACCACCTTGCAAGTTTTCCTGTTCCGCGTCCACAGTTTAAAGCATCGGTATCATCAAAGGCAACATAGATCTTCAAAGTTTTTCCTCACTCGTATTCAAAAGAAACACCTCCGTAAAATGATCTGCCGGGGCCCGGATTAAACGGATCTGAATTATAGTCATCAAGAAGATTTTTAACAACGAACCATACTTTAAAATAATCCCAGACCTGCTGAGTGAGCTTCAGATTGAGCATCACAGGGTTGTGAAGTGTCGCCGTTTCAAAATAATCTGTTGAGAAAGGTGCATCATTTTCCGGAGCTTCCTTCATTACATAGACAAGTTCACCGAAAGTCGCCTCACCCCAGAAAAGGAACTCTGTTTCAGGAAACATCTTATTTCCTGTGTTAAAATCCAGTCTGAAGTTGAAGATCAGCTGATGCTCCGGAGAAAATTCAATATACTTTCCTTTATTAACCTGTTCTTCAGGTGAATCATCGTAGTTTCTTGAATGAAGAAAAGTGTACATCACATCTGTATGCAGATCCATAAAACCGAAGATGTTCTCAAACTCGATCTTCAGCGAACTTTCAAGACCCTGAACCACTGTCTTTTCAACGTTCATGGGAGCTTCTTCTTTGTTGACCTTGGCAATTCTGTCCTTGATCATGCTGAGAAAGTAGTCACTTCTGAAACGGACATTTCTGTCAAAAAAGAACAGCTCAAAACCTGAGTTCAGGTTATAGGAATTCTCCGGTTTCAGTGAACCTGTGTCCATATCAAGAGAGGCTATCTTACTGTATTCATTTAGGTTTGGAAATCTCGTCTTCTTGCTGAAAGCTGTCCTGAGCCTGAATTTATTTTTTACAGGATCGAACATTGTGCTGACAACGGGATTAAATGAGTCTCTTGTTCCCCAGACCCTTGATTTATCTTTCGGAATGTAAGCTTCCTCAAAATCCATCTCGTCACGCTGGAAAAATCTCTCAAAGCTCTGCGCATCCCATGAAACTCCGAGAGTTGAACGGAAACTTCCTATCTTAAGCTCATCTTCTATTGCAAGAGATACATACTGAGCTCTGAGATCTCTCACATCAAAAGGATCCTTTCCCATTTTTTCAAGAATATTGGGAGACTTTTCAGCCGAGATCGCCTGTTCCTGCGCTTTGAAATACTCATCACGCCAGTGAGCCATGAGATTTACTTTATACTTTTTTGAAAGTTTAAAACTGGGAAGAAGTCTGAATCCGTAGCTCTGCTGAGTCTTTATATCAAGAAAAGGATCGAGGTCGGCAGTACTTCTTGAGCCGTAGATCGCTGAAATATCCTTTGCGTAAAGATGTTCGTTATCTGCATATCCTTCCTGAACCTGAAGAGCATGGTAGTACCAGGTTGAGAACGACATGTCGAACTTTTCTGTTGACACAAGAACGTAAGGGGAGACTTTCACACTCCAGACTTCAGGGTAGACAAATGAACGATTTCGCAGTATCCAGTCTTTAGCATAGGCCGGATCATCATGAAATGCGGGCCTTCTGTCATTCTTCCATATTTCCTGAGCTGCATCATAGTCACTGAAGCAGTTATTCTGATAGGTGTTGCTCTTCATCTCGTGATAGTGAAAAGATGAACTTACTCCCACCTCAACTGTCTTTATCGGAGCCCAGCCCAATTTGAGGCCCGCATTGTACTTGTTAAATTCCTGATGATCCCACTTTCCGTCATCTTCAAGATACTGATCTTTTGAAGGATTCAGAATATCATCAAAGGTCACACCATACCTGTCGTAACGAAGCAGCTTGTTGTACCACTGTTTTCTTAAGTTGTAATCCAGTTTCCCAGATGGTTTAAATCCGTTTGAAGTCTGTACACTTCCTGTCAGCCAGTAGTAAAGATCACCGAGCGGCATTCCGTGAGAAAGCGCGTAGTTTGCGTTGTTCCAGCTGCCGACCTGAGCCTTGACTTTTGCAGTAAGTTTGTCCGGTTTTTTTGTAATGACATTTACCGAACCTATCGCTCCGTCAGTTCCGTAAAGAGCTGAGGAAACGCCCCTGTTCACAACGATCTTTGCTATAGAACTTACCGGAATTATTGAAAGATCCACATCTGTCGCATAGATGTCATTAAATGGAACGCCGTCAACCATGATAAAGACTTTTTCCTGATCAAAACCGCGCATTCTGATCCTTTTGTGACCTTTTGTATGAGTATAGACCTGAACTCCGGGGATACCTTCAAGCGCTTCATCAAGTGTCGCCGCACCTTTACGCTCAATGTCCTCATCCGTTATTACAGTACTTGTGGAAGCCCTTTCTATTGTTCCTTTTTTTCTCTTTCCCGTTACAACGATCTCTCCTGCTTTAAAGACATCTTTTCTGTCGTCTTTTTTATCCTCGTCCTTTTTATCTTCAGCAAAAACTGAGAATGTCAGAAGAACGACAAGGACTGCTATTACGCTTTTTTTACATATCATAGCAGGCATCAAGTCCTTCTATTGCACCAAGTGCAGAGAAATCTGTATCTCTGAGATCACAGGCGGGATCCATCATAAATTTACAGTATTCATCAGCGATGAGCCTTCTGTCTGTTCCTGAACCGTCACCTTTAAGAGCAACTGTCGGACAAACTGCGCCGCACTCTGTTTTACATGAGAAATTATCAGTATCAAGCGGATTAAAATCTTCACAAGTTTCAAGAGCTTTTACACAGTCGACACATCCTGTAACAGCTTCAAAATCAAAGCTGCCTTCGCACCTGAACCACTCTTTTACAATTTCCTGACAGCAGGTAAGAGCCTCATCACTCGCACCCTGAGACTCATCCGGAACTTCATCATTTATCTCATCATTAGTTGCATCATCCGTATTTTCGTCTACTGTTTCATTTGCGTCCACATCGTCCTGAACGTCCTCTTCGTCCTTTACTTCTTCTTCGTCCGTTGTTCCAGATTCATCAACTGTGTCCACTTCGTCCGTTGTTTCATCATCGGTTACAGTTTCATCATCGGTTACAGTTTCATTGTCAGTTACACCGCCGTCATTGTCACTTGCAGCTTCATCACCGCATGAAAGAATGAAAATTGAAAGAGTTACGAGAAGAATTAGTGATACTTTTTTCATTTTTACCTCCTTTTCAAACATGGAAGGAAAGCACCTTTCAGTGCAGACCCTATCGGTATCCGGCCTTAGCTCCGTGCCTTAGGCTGCGAATACTCGGAGTATCTTGAGAGAAAATAACTATTTAGATGAAAGTGTCAAGATTTTGGGATGAGATGAAAGAAAGGAACTGACGTCATATCGTCTGATTCTCTAACAACTGCAACACATTTAAGATCAATATCTGTGTATTGTTCACGAAAAGTCTTAGTTCTTGACAACTTAAAAGTTGAGGCTGAATATTTAACTTCATAAGCTTTTTTGTGGTCAGGGATAACAAAATCAACTTCTTTGCCGTCCTGAGTTCTCCAGAAACGTATCTGGTCAGAGTAATAACTTTCAAGAAGAGATCTGAAAACGGCAGTTTCTAATATCTTTCCTTTGTCAGCTCTTAAATCAACGGGATCAAATGAACCTGAAAAAAAGTTCATCAGCCCTGTGTCATTAAAGTAAACTTTGGGCATTTTTGTAATTTCCTTTCTCATATTGCTGTAAAACGGAGTGACAAGTGATACATGAAAAGACTTTCTCATTACCTCAACTGATGCTTCTACCTTCTCTCGGCCCACCTTGAGAGTTCTTGCCAGCTCAGAAATATTAAGCAATGCTCCGCTCTGCGATGAAAGTATCTTAAATATTTTGTAAAAAACATCATCGTTCATTATTCCTGACTCAAAAATGTCCTTTTTAATGTATGAATAAGCAAGTTCCCGCAAAATTTCCTTTTTCTCAGATATGGGGGCAAGAACAATTTCAGGATATCCGCCGTAAAGAAAGTATTCCATGAGGTATGACATAGCTTTTTCATTATAAATTATCGGCATATCAGGACCGACTGCATCAGCGATTCTGTCCTCACCTTTAAATTTGAGGAATTCCTTAAAAGAAAGCGTGTAAAGTGAAAAGATCTTTTTTCTTCCTGCAAGAGAATCCTTGAACTTCTTATCAATATAAAATGAGGAAGAACCTGAAACAATAAGCTGAATATCATTTCGATGTTCGTCATAAATATATTTCAGAAACGCAGAAGGATCATCAAGATACTGAATCTCGTCGATAAATACATAAACCTTCTCAGGGATGGATGCGGGAACAATGCGGAAAAGATTCTTCGGAGAGTCATTTAAAAGATTGAGAAAGTCTCTATCTTCAAGTGTAAAGTAGAAACATTCCTTCTTCTGTGAGATCAGATCATCCCTCAACTGCTTTAAAGCTGTCGTTTTTCCACTTTGCCTTGGACCGCTAACCAGCAGTATTTTCTCAGATTTCAGCGAATCTTTCAACTTGCCGACGATATCTCTTCTTAAGTCCATTTCAACCTCCAAAAACATCTCTTACCTAAAATTATCCGATATTTTTAGGTTTTTTCAAGAAAATTATCCGATATCTTTAAGCTTTCAACATAAAATTATCCGTTTTTTTTAGATTATTTTCCGAAAATTATCTGATTTTATGAAAATTATATACAAAAAATATCTTGAAGAGACTTTATCATTATTCAGAAATTAACTCCAAAACTTCGACATAATCTTCACCGTGATCAATTTTAATTTTAGTAATTTTTGTAAGATCCTGCTCTTCATCTGAGTATTCAACTGTCATTTTTCTTGGACAGACACAATAGACATCTTCGTTCGGCCAGATATCTCTTGATTTAGTTTCAAGTATCAGCTGCGTTAAATCTGTAGGGTCAGATTCAATATCATACCCAAATTCATAACCAGCACATGGCACAATATTCACAAAATCAAAAGAGATGTAATCTTTCGTTTTTTCTATAAGAGTTACTGATCTCTTAATCTCCTCATTATCATAAATTATGTCCTCGTCAGGGACCTCCTCATCCTGTTCTTCTGTAATCTCTGTTTTTGGTTCAACACCATTTAAACACTCTGAAACTTCCACTTTTTCAAAGCCATCTTCACAAGATATCAAAAAAAATAGCGCAATAAAAACAACAATTATTTTCATAACAACCTCCATTTATTATTCATTCAGAATTGTAACAAACCCGTCTTTTCCACCTTGATTTTCATTATCGTCAAGACCACCTGTTGTAAAACCAGAAACAATGAGATTGCCATTTGAGAAATTGATGCTGTTAACTTTTTCTTCTCCGGCTGTTCCCCAGACTTTTATTTCATCGAGATTCCCTGACGTATCTGATTTAATCAGGAAAATATCAGATTCAATTTCACAGAGTCTATTCTTCCCTGCTGTTCCAGTAACAAAGATCTCGTCTTTTTCATTTATCGTTAATGAGTAAGCCCTATCTCCATTTTCTGTTCCGAACTGTCTTGTCCAGAGTTGTTCACCTTCACTATTCCATTTTGTGAGATATGCATCAGGACAGTATCCTCCGGGACAGTTTTCCCCTAAGTGAAGGTTGCCTTCCATCGGTCCGAATGTATAACCTGAAACATAGATATCTCCAGAACTGTCAAGAGCAATGTCCGTTGCTGAATCAATTGCTTCTGACCCCCATATTTTTGCCCAGACAACATCGAAGCTGTCATCAAGCTTTAGGAGCAAGCTGTCATGAATACCTGTATCATAAACCATTTGATCTCCGTACCTGACATCTGTTTTTCCAACCATATAAATATATTCAGAATCATTTATTACTGACATTCCCTCCATTCTCGGACCAAACATTTTAAACAATTCTTTTTCTCCAGAACTATTCCACCTCCCTATAAAAGCATTACATCCTGCACCAGGATAATATTCAGCACCCTCAACCGGTCCGTAACTGCCGCCAACAACATATATTTCATCATTTTTAGAAACATAGATGCTGTTAGCCCAATCATTCTGTAATGATCCAGCAACTGATTGCCATATCAAAGCTCCTTCAGGATCAATTTTCATAACAAAAACATCCCCGACACCAAGAAAAACATCATATTCACCTAAACTTCCCCAAGTCGAACCAGTAATAATTATGTTTCCATCTGAATCAACTGCCCCTGCAGAAACACTGTCCCAGTCTCTTGTGCCAAAAAGTTTTGTCCATTCTAAAACGTTTTCTGAGTTATATTTTGAAACAAAAACATCCTTTTCTCCAATATTATCAACACCATTAATCTTTCCCCAAGTGTTGCCAACAATAAAAAGGTTTTCTTCTGAATCAATAAAAGAGAAAACAATATCATCATCCTTCTTTGAGTCAGTTAGTATTGTTTGCCTTTCAAAGTTACTCCCTGAAGTCTCTATTTTGCTTTTGTCTTCGTTATAAAAATACCCGACATCTTTCACACCGTAACTGTAAACCGGCCGTTCGTAATCGGGCTGTGGTTCATATTCTCCAACTTGTTCCAACCCTGCGAACTTTAATCCACTAGCATCCTCATAAATCGCTGCAACAATAAGACCACTTTTTTCACCAATAAATCTAATATCGTC
>CAZTKP010000013.1:0-5753 GCA_964614215.1 uncultured Spirochaetales bacterium
AAAATCTTAAAATACCACCCCCATATTATTGACTTGGTAAATTTTTACAGTTATACACATTTTGTTGGATGCTAGTCTGATTTAGAAATATTGGAGGTCAAAGTGACTAAGAAAAAGATGCTGCTTCTTGGTGATGAAGCTATCGCGCAGGGAGCTATTGATGCTGGTATTTCCGGTTTTTATGCATATCCGGGAACACCTTCTACAGAGATCATGGAGTACGCCCAGCATTCAAAGGAAGCTGCCGAGCGTAATATTCACAGAACATGGTCGGCTAATGAAAAGACTGCGGCTGAGGGCGCTATCGGAATGAGCTATGCCGGAAAGAGAAGTATGGCGATGATGAAGCATGTCGGTCTCAACGTTGCAATGGATCCTTTCGTAAATTCGGGAATTACCGGTGCTAACGGCGGATGTATCTACACTGTTGCAGACGATCCCAGCATGCACTCATCTCAGGATGAGCAGGATTCAAGAATTCTTGCAAAGTTCGCGATGATGCCTACTTTCGAGCCTTGCGATCAGCAGGAAGCCTACGACATGGTTTTCTATGCTTACGAGCTTTCAGAAAAGTATAAGATCCCTGCAATGATGAGGATCACAACAAGACTTGCTCATTCAAGAGCCGGTGTCGAGGTTAGAGATAAACTTGCACAGAACGAAGGTTCACTTCCTGAAGATAAGAGACAGTTCGTTCTTCTTCCCGCAATTGCCAGAAGAAGATATAAGGGCCTTCTGGGAATGCAGAAAGACCTTAAGAACGAATCTGAAGTTTCAGGATGGAACAGATACATCGACGGTAAGGATAAGTCAATGGGCATAATTGCATGCGGACTTGGTTACAACTACCTGATGGAAAACTATGTTGATGAAGAGTGTCCTTATCCGGTTGTTAAGGTCAGTCAGTATCCAGTACCGGAGAAGATGATAAAGAAACTGGTTGAAGAGTGTGACAAAGTTCTTGTTCTTGAAGAGGGAATGCCGATGGTCGAAGAAGACCTCAGAGGACTTCTTGACCGTGATGTAAAGGTTATGGGACGCATCAGCGGTGAACTTCCCAGAGACGGTGAGCTTAATCCCAATCTTGTTAGAATGGCTCTCGGAATGCCTTCGATCAAAGGTGCTGATATTCCTGAACTTGTAGCTCCGAGACCTCCCAAACTCTGTGTCGGCTGCGGACATGCTGATATGTACATGGCTATTAACGAAGCGATAAAGGATAAGTATGGTGACGGACACGTTTTCAGTGATATCGGATGCTACACACTCGGTGCACTTCCTCCGTTCCAGTCAATTAACAGCTGTGTTGATATGGGTGCGAGTATAACAATGGCAAAAGGTGCCGCAGATGCAGGTCTCTATCCGGCTGCCGCTGTTATCGGTGACTCAACTTTTACTCATAGCGGAATGACAGGACTTCTTGATGCGGTTCTTGATAAGGCGAACATTATTGTTTTTATCGCTGACAACTCGACAACAGGTATGACAGGTGGACAGAAGTCCCACGCTGAAGGAAGAGTGGTTCAGATCGTTAAAGGTCTCGGTGTTGATCCTGATCACATCAGACTTATTAATCCCATCAAGAAAAACCACGAGGATTTTGTAAAAATAATCGAAGAAGAGCTTGCTTTTGACGGTGTTTCAGTGATCATTCCGCAAAGAGAATGTATGCAGACACTTAGAAAAAAGACCAAAGCTGCTAAAAAATAGGAGGTGATCGATGAAGTGTGATATTATTCTTGCAGGAGTAGGCGGACAGGGTATCCTTTCGATCGCGACAGTTCTTGGATATGCAGCTGTTGAAAGCGGACTTTACCTTAAACAGGCCGAGGTTCACGGAATGAGCCAGAGAGGCGGAGACGTTCAGAGTCATTTCAGGATTTCAGACAAACCTATTTTCAGTGATCTTGTTCCCGAAGGAAAGGCCGACATCATTATCAGTGTAGAGCCGATGGAATCACTCCGTTATCTTCCTTATCTCAGCGAAACGGGCTATCTTGTTACAAATACAACTCCTTTTGTTAATATCCCGAATTATCCGGAAATAGAGGATGTAATAGCTGAAATTAAGAAGCTTCCCAGACACATTGCTATCGATGCTGATTCAATTGCAAAGGAAGTTAAAAATCCAAGAGGAATGAACATGGTCATTGCAGGTGCTGCAAGTGTTTTCATGGACCTGGATTTCGAGCTGATGAAAAAGAGCATTAATGTGATCTTCGGAAGAAAAGGCGAAGAGATCGTCAATTCAAATATAGCGGCTCTTGAGGCTGGCAGAGAATTTTCTTTAAAGAACAAGTAAGTCTAAACTGATCTAACTTCTATCCCAAGTAAAATTGAAAAGATATCTAAAATAGTTAAACTGTATTACAGCATTGAAAAATTTTTGAAAACAGCTCAAAAGGAACAGAAAATGTCAAAAAATACTCTTGCGGAAGGGGTGGAAAACCTTAGTCCCGGACTTATTCCCGGCGCTTCTGTGACAAAATTTTCGGATGATATCTATTTTGTCCAGTATGAAGACAGAACGGCCAAGATAGATAGTTATGAAAGTGAAATTGTTGAGAGACTGGATGGGAAAACACCGCTTTGTGAAATTATTGCTCAGAATATAAGCGAAGGAAAAACGGAGATATTTGACAGGCTGATAAAACTCATATCAAAACTAGGAGAAAACTCTCTTTTTGATGAAAGAACTGCGTCACTTCTGAAAAGTGGTGAAAAACGGAAGGTGCCTTTTGTAAGTGAGATTACCGGATGGCAGCTGAAGAAAAACAGGTCCATGAAGATGAAAGGAAAGATCCTGTTCTCTATCCCGTCAATATTACTGTTGATACTTCTGGCGGCCTTTTCGTTTTATCAGATGCCGACAATTAAGGGTGTTAATATTCTCAAAGAGTTCGGTTCCGGAATAGTTCCTGTCCAGTTTTCCTACCTTCTGTCGATACTTTTCTCGGCTTTTGTTCTTATTTCCGTTCTTTCCACTGTAAGTCTTTCGGCTGCTGCAGATCTTTCTGCACGGGATTTGCCGGTAAAGATAGGGCTAAGGATGTGTTTCGGTGTTTTTTATCTTCATGTCAATTCATCGGCAATTGTAAGTGCGGGAAGAAAGAACGCTGTTAAGCATTTCCTAACACTGATACTAATTCCTTTCTCAATAGCGGGAATAGCCTCACTGGTCTGGTATAACGGGATCTTTGAACCTGCAATGACAATAATCCATACAGTTGCCTTTTCCGTCGGGTTATTTGCACTGGCTCCTTTCTTTAATTCCTTTCTGCTTAAGATCTCGGGATTCTTTATTCCGGGTCAGATGCAGGTCTTTACATTTTTAAGAAAAAAGTTCATAAAGGAGATCCTGACTCCCGGAAAGACCACAACAGAGGTGAACGGTCTCATATTTCTGTCATCGGCAGGACTTATCTGGATCTTCGGTGTGTATAACTATTTCTGGAGCGTGGCAAGTTCGACTTTGACCTATCTTCTTGCAGATGCAGTGAACTCCGGAGCTGTCAGCAATGTCTTTATTATTATAGCTCTGTGTCTGATCGCCGCACCGCTGTTCTTTATCTTTGCCGCAGGGGCTTTTGTGTTTTTCGGTAACATCGGCAGTGTCGCAAGAACTCCTTATGTCAAAATGAACAGACTGGCGGCATCCATAGCGTCAAAAAAGGTCCCGTCAAAA
Organism: uncultured Spirochaetales bacterium; assembly: GCA_964614215.1. GTDB lineage: Bacteria > UBP6 > UBA1177 > UBA1177 > UBA1177 > CAZTKP01. The sequence continues at coordinate 3,686 of CAZTKP010000013.1, forward strand.
TCTCAGATCTTTGCTTTTCTTGAGAAGATCTCTCTTTTTTCGGGTCTTAGTGAACCGGAACTTGCCGAGTTGTGTTCGCACATAAGACTGATGAAGTTCGGTCCCGGAACAAGGATAATCCAGCAGGGGGAAAAAGGGGATGCGTTCTATACGATGGTTGCAGGAAAAGCCGACGTAGTTATTGAGGACAGCAGCGGTAATGAAGATGTCGTTGAAGAACTTGTAACAGGAGATTCTTTCGGAGAAATAGCCCTGCTTGAAGAGGTTCCCCGGACAGCGGGAGTTGTTACGGTGACATCTGCAGCCGTTTTTGAGATAAAAAAAGAATCTTTTACAAAGTTCGTAGTTGCCTCGGCGGGAGGAATGGAAAAGGTTACAGACCAGATAAGGTTGGGAAAACTGCTTGCTGATATATCGCTTTTCAAATTTATGACACCTAAACAGATATCTCAGATCATTCTGAAACTTGAATCGGTCGAGTTTGGAAAAGACAAAGTGATCTTCGAACAGGGGGATACCGGCGATAAATTCTATGTTATTCAGGAAGGCAGTGTCAGAATAAACGGGGTCGAAGAAGGGAAAACAGTTGTTGATAAGACCCTTGAAAAAGGTGATTTTTTCGGAGAGATCGCACTTATCAAAAAGGTTCCGCGAACAGCAGGGGCAAAGACTTTATCTGAATGCAGACTGTCTGCTTTAAGCAAGGAAGCTTTTCTGGAAATATTTTCCAATTCACTGATGGGAGGTGCGGAACTGGACGAAGTACTGAGCGAAAGGGTCGAACAGCTCGGGAAGGAGGCCCTGAAGTCATGTGGATGAAACTTATGGGCATAATAACGACTGTTGTGATAATAAATCAGTCAACAGGCATAGGAGCAGAGCAGCTGGAGTATGTTTCCAACCTTGTTAAAACAGTTCTCGTTCAGAGTGAAACAGATTCTCTGGCCTATATTGTGCAGACCAACAAAGTAATGGCAAATGACGGAGTTCTGCCATATCTTTCGGATGACGAATGGGCGGATTTCATAAGACATCAGATGAAATCAAAGACTAGGGACAGGGACACTTCAAAAGATCTCTGGGGCATGCCGTATGAAGTTGCTGAAATGGATCCTGTTCCCGGAACCATGTCGATAGGTTTTGTCGTAAGAAGCAGAGGCCCGGACGGTCGTTTTGAGACTGATGATGATATTATTTCAGGATATAAGTATAATTCTATGTAATTTATGGAGAAAGTTATGGGCTACGCTAAGTCGGTAGCGGTGTTTTTCCTGATGATATTACCTTCGGTTCTATTCAGTTTGGAAATTGATAAAAAGACAGATAGACAGAATAAGTTCGTGGAATCTATTTTTCAGAAAATGGATTACGACACGGTGTACTTTGAGTCAATAAGAAGGCTGAAAAAGAAGGGGAAGACTTCCCCTGAATTAACCCCGGAACAGTTCAATGAAGAAGTTGCCAGGGCATCTTTTAATCTGCCGATATTAAAGCGGTATCAGAAGGAGAAGGAATCTTTTTTAAATGGATCTCCGTTTACACTTCCTCCTATTAAAGAGAGTTACAGAGTCTATATAAATCTTCTGTCTCTGCTCAATATGTTTCAGTCTTTTGAGAAAAATGACTATGCGACGGCCATTAAATACGGTGGTTATGTTGTCGTGCAGAAGAAAGAGAGTGTCGGTCTTACGACGGAAAAAAATACTGCGGATTACTACGTTAAGCTTTTCAGGGAATACTACTTTATCATGGCGGCCTGCAACTACTATCTGAAAAACGATGAAAAGGCTGTTAAGTGGTTTGCAGGTATTGAGGCAGATGCCGATCTGAAAAAGCTTAAGGAACAGATGAGTAAGGAGAAAATGCAGGTAACGGATTCCAGAGAGCTCCGTTTAGAGGAACTTAGAACGAAACCTCTTGCGGTAATGGAGATGCTCAATGCTGACAAGGATCCTGAGAATGAGTGGATGACACACGGGATGACAGAGATACTCACAAACGAACTGGTCCAGAATACGGATATCCTGATCGTTGAAAGAAGCCAGCTGGAGAAAGTTTACAAGGAATT
>CAZTKP010000013.1:5853-8918 GCA_964614215.1 uncultured Spirochaetales bacterium
CGGAATTTGAGGATGTTTCGGCAACTGTTGCTGTGATACCTTTTGTCAATGTTACTGGAAACGGTGATGACAGCTGGATGATAAACGCCATTGTTGAAGCAATGACCGGCGATCTTCCGAAACTTAATTTCACTGTCGTGGAAAGAACTCAGCTGGTGGAACTTCTAAACGAGAAAGTCGGTCAGGTAGTGCTGCGGGAAGATGCAATTAGCGCTGGAAAAAGTGCCGGAGCGGATTTTCTCCTGATGGGAAGTTTGTTTCATCAGGAATCTTTTCTGAAGCTCAACGCACGTTTTGTGGAGATAAATACAGGTATCGTTCTTTTTTCAGCAGAGGCGCAGAGTACGGATAACGATCTAAATGCGGCTATGGTCGATCTGGTTAAGAATATTGCGGAAAATCTGAACAGGAAACTGTCGCAGGAAACTATAGCTCAGCTGGCATCCAGAAAGATCTCGGAAACTGATTTCAGGAATAGTGTCCGCAAAGAGCTGGCAAAAGATTCTGTTAAAATGGCAGATGAGAACAAAAAGAGGGAAGAGAAAAAGCTCCGCAGGCTGGAAAATCTGCCGCGATGGCCTTTCTGGGTTTCTGTAGGAACTTTTACACTCGGTTTTGCTACGGCGATTTCACAGTTTGTGATACTTGATAGAACAGACGGGAGTGCGGAAGAAAGAAAAGTTCGTACAGCTTTAGGGTGGACGGGTTTCGGTCTGGCAGTTCTTTCTGCCGGATATATGATATTTGATTCAGCCTGGCAGACGAAAGTTATCAACGAAAATAAGAAAAAAAGTATTCAGATCACACCTAAGGTAAGTGTCGGAAAGGAAAAAAGTGCCGAAGTTGTTATTTCAGGAAGTTTCTAGCAATGCATCTCGCTTGACATTTGTAAAAATATAAAGATAATTTTAAGGATATATTTCTTTTTAATGTTTTTAATGACAAAAAAAGGAAACAAAATGAGGTTTGAGGAGTTTAGAAAGGTTTTTGCAGAAAAGAAGATCTTTGATGTTCAGGAAGTTGCTCTCGTATTTCTGGGTTTTGATAGAAGGCGGCTTTCAGAATGGCAGCAGAAGGGGTATATAAGGAAGATAATAAACGGATATTATTTTTTTCCTGAGGCAGATATTGACGAAAATTTTATAATGAGAATGGCAAATATTATCTATCCTCATTCATACATAAGTCTTGAAACAGCAATGAGTTACCACTCTCTGATTCCCGAAGCTGTTTACCAGATAACGAGCTGTTCTACAAGGAAGACAAAAACTTTTGATACTTCTGTAGCGTCATTTTCCTACCGGTCGATCAAAAGCCGCCTTTTTTTTGGATACGGTCTGGAAAATAATGTTCTGATCGCTTCTCCTGAGAAATCTCTCCTCGACTGGCTGTATTTCAGATATGATCTTGACTTAAACGATTTTAATGAAATGAGATTTAATACAGAGATCCTTGATCAGATAATCCATAATGAAAAAATTAAGAGTTATCTTAAGGTTATAGGTAGTTCTGCACTTGAAAGGAGATATGAAATTTTTCTGGAGGCAGTAAGAAATGCTTGATATACAGTCAATTTTAAGCGAAGTCCCTGAAAAAGAGCGGGCATTTAAGAGAAATGTGCTCAGAGAATACCTTCAGCATCAGATACTTGATATAATTTATCGCTCAAAAGAAGGAGGTAAGCTTATTTTTATGGGCGGAACAGCCTTAAGGATCGTTTACAGGAATATACGGTTCTCAGAGGATCTTGATTTTGACAACAGAGGCCTTAATGAAATTGATTTCAAGAGGTTGAGCGAAAAAATTCAAATGGAACTTGAAAAGGAAGGTTATGACGTTGAAATGAAAAATGTATTCAGAGGTGCCTATCACTGTCATCTAAAATTTCCCAGGTTACTTTTTGAGCAGGGGCTGACTCCTTTAAGTGAGGAAAAGATCCTTCTGCAGCTTGATGCCGAAGCTCAGGAATATGGATATGAACCAGCTGGATTTTTGCTGAGAAAGTTTAATTTTTTCAGGCATATACTTGCTGTTCCGATAGATACTCTGCTGAGTCAGAAAATATGTGCACTGCTTGGAAGAAAACGGAGTAAGGGAAGAGATTTCTTTGATGTTACATTCCTTTTTTCAAAAACGGTCCCTGATTATAAGTATCTGTCAGAAAAAGTGGGAATAACCAATATGAATGAATTAAAGAAAGTGCTGCTGAAAAAAACAGAAAAATCTGATCTTAGACAGCTTACAGATGATGTGAAACCTTTTCTTATTGATCAGGGACAGAAAGACAGAGTGCTGTTTTTTAGAGAATTTGTAGAATCTTTAGATCAATATTCGTAACAACCGAAATCTTCACCGTAAACATCTGAACACCAGTCCATTTCTGAACAGTTTTTAAGAATGCATCTGCTTCCTTCGCATTTGTAAGCTTCGGCCGAATAGGCTGCGTTTGCACAGTCATCGGCGGTGGAGCATTTTATCTGACAGGTTTTGATCTCTGACATTTCGGTGTCCTGACAGGCGTATGAATCATCCATCATAGTGGCTTCACATTCACTATCGTTTTTGCAGCCGATGTATCTGCAGTAACCGCTTTCACACTTGTAGTTATCAAAATCATAGGCATTTTCAGTTGAACCCGTGCCGTAGGGATCGCAGTCAGTAGCAGTTGAACATGCAAGAACGCACTGGGCAACTCCGTAAGGACTGTCTTTGTCGCATTTGTAGGTTTTCTGTGTTCTGGCGTAAACCTCTTCACATTCCGCATCTCCTGTACAGCCGGTATAGTGACATCCGCCGTTCTTACATTTCCAGTTGTTCTCGTCCATAAGTGCATTCTCATTTGATGCGCAGTCAGCAGCTGTTGAGCAGGATTTCATGCAGTATTTGTCACCACTTGCAGTATCACCCGTATCTCCGGTATTGCCTGTATTTCCTGTGTTGCCTGTGTCACCCGTGTTTCCAGTATCTCCAGTATCTCCGGTGTTTCCTGTGTCCCCCGTATTACCAGTATTACCAGTGTCTCCCGTGTCTCCCGTGTCACCCGTGTTTCCCGTGTTTCCGGTGTC
>CAZTKP010000013.1:9018-16162 GCA_964614215.1 uncultured Spirochaetales bacterium
GTGTCACCGGTATTGCCGGTATCAGTGCCCTCTCCGCAGGAAATAAGAAGTGAGAAAACAGCAAAAATCACAACAAAAGATCTTTTCATCAAACCCTCCAAAAATGAAAAAAGTGAAACTTGAAAAGATGTTAAGAATATTTAATAAAAAAGCAAATTTGTATAATATATTGAAATTTAATGCTTTAGCAGTATTGTAATCTCTTGAGTTATTTGAACGTATTTTGACACAGAACAGGAGTAACAATGAGAGTCAGCCAGATATTCTTCCAGACGATGAAGGAAGTACCGAAAGAGGCCCAAATAGACAGCCATATACTGCTTTACAGGGCAGGAATGATCCAGAAACTTGCAAGCGGTATATACAGTTATCTGCCGCTTATACTGAAAAGTGTGCGTAAACTTGAGAACATAATCCGAGAAGAGCTTAACAAGCGTGGATGCCAGGAGGTTCTTATGCCTTCTGTTCAGCCTAGTGACATCTGGGAAGAGAGCGGAAGATGGGGCTATTACGGTCCTGAACTGCTGCGTTTCAAGGATAGAAAAGGTGCGGATTTCTGTCTTGGTCCTACACACGAGGAAGTCATCACAGACATGGTTCGCAGAAACCTCAGAAGCTATAAACAGCTTCCTTACAACCTCTACCAGTTTCAGGGAAAGTTCAGAGATGAGATAAGACCCCGTTTCGGACTTATGAGAGGTCGTGAATTTATCATGAAAGACGGCTACTCCTTTGATATTAATGAGGAAAAAGCTAAGAAGTCATATGATCAGATGTATGATGCCTATAATGCCATTTTCAAGCGATGCGGACTGAAATTCAAACCAGTTGACGCGGCTACAGGAGCTATCGGCGGGGATATGAGCCATGAGTTTCAGGTACTGGCAGAATCAGGTGAAGATCTTATTCTTTCCTGCTCTAAGTGTGATTATGCAGCAAACCTTGAAAAAGCCCGCACAAAGGTGGAAGTCGTTGCAGAAACTGATGAAATGATGGAACTCAATGAAGTTCTTACTCCTGATAAAAAGGCGGTTGAAGATGTTGCGGCTTTTCTGTCAAAACAGGTTGAAAGATTTATTAAGTCAATGGTCTTTATCGTTGACGGAGAACCAGTTCTTATTCTCGTCCCCGGTGACAGAGAAGTTAACGAAGCAAAGATCCAGGGATTCTTTCAGGCAGACAGTGTTGAGCTTGCCGATGATGCAACAGTGAAGGAAGTCACAGGTGCAGAAACAGGTTTTGCGGGTCCTGTCGGACTTAAAAAGCAGGTTAAGATCGCAATGGATAGACTTCTTGAAGGAAAGAGGAATCTTGTCTGCGGAGCCAATAAAACAGACTACCATTTTGAGAATGTTTGTCCTGAAAGAGATTTCAAGGCAGATGTTAAAGGTGACTTCATCGTTACAAAAGCAGGGGAAAAATGCCCTCATTGTGACGGAGTTCTTGAAGAGCATCGCGGAATAGAGGTCGGTCAGGTTTTCTTTCTCGGTAAAAAGTACAGTGAAAAGATGGACTGCTCATTTGTTGACGAGAACGGAAAGAGCGCTCCTGCTGTGATGGGTTGTTACGGAATCGGAGTAGGCAGAACAGTTCAGGCGGCCATAGAGCAGAATCACGATGATTACGGAATAAAATGGCCGATGGCTCTGGCACCTTATGAGGTTGTTGTTCTTCCTCTCCAGATGAATAAGGAAGCTGTAGTTGAAGCAGCTGAAAAGATGTACGGTGACCTTATGATGGCGGGACTTGATGCAGCGATAGATGACCGTGATGAAAGAGCTGGATTTAAATTTAACGACGCTGACCTCCTGGGATATCCTGTTCAGGTCATTTTCGGTGCAAAATCGCTGGAGAACGGTGTCGCAGAGGTCAAGATAAGAAAAACCGGCGAAAAAATGAATCTTAAACTTGATGAAGTTGTTGAATTTGTTAAGAATTTCAGAGAAAAGGAGCTCGAAGTAAAATAATGAACTCTCTGGCATGGAAAATAGCGGCCTTTGTGCTGATCTTTTCTGTTTCAGGTCTGGGAGCTAAGGAACTGAAATTTGATCAGTCGATCGCTCTTGAGAACGGAACTTCAGTATCCTTCAGAAATAAAGCTGTCTTTGCTCCTGTGGCTTTTTCCATTTACGCGATAGGTTTCTATGTGAACGGAGATGAAGAAGACAATATGAAACTGAAAAATGCCGATAAGCCGATGGCAATTCAGCTGGTCTCTCTTTACCGATGGCTCAAGATGAAAACTCTTATGGATGAGCTTAGAAGAGGTTTCAGTTATGGAATGGACCATGACAAGAAATTCCTTAAGACAATTCAGAAAAGAATAGATACCTTCATAGACCTGTTGATGAAAAAGGGCGACAGGTATATGGGAAAATATAAAAGAGTTACGTTTTTCTATCAGCCGGGAAAAGGAACCCATGTAAGTTACAAGGGCGAAATAATAGGTGTGATCCCCGGACATGATTTTAAGAAAGCACTTTTCGGCATCTGGCTCAACAACAACTGTGCAAACGATGAGATCCGGAAAAAAATGATAAAGCTCAAAAAGAAAAAGAAAAAATAGGAGGGATTTTTGAACAGTAATATTCCTATACTTTCGTCAAATACTATTTCATCATACATAAGAGGTGTTCTCGCTGTGCCGGATATGTCTGCCGAAGAAGAGGCCGACCTGATAACAAGATACAGGGAAAAGGGGGACAGGGAGGCTGCTCAGAAACTTGTTCTCTCAAACCTGAAACTGGTCGTTAATCTTGCATACAAATATAGACGGTTCAGAGATGTTACTGACCTTATTCAGGAAGGAAATCTGGGGCTTATGACTGCGTTGCAGAAATTTGATGTTAAGAAGGGTGTGCGTTTCGCCACCTATTCAACATGGTGGATTAGGGCAAAGATCCAGGAATTTATTATAAGCCAGATGAGTATCGTGAGGTTTGGAAAGAGCAGAGATGAGAGAAAGCTTTTCTTCAACATGATGGCAACCATAAAAGACATCAAGAACTACGATACGGATAACGAGATATCGAACGAGGAACTTGTCCAGGAAGTTGCGCAGAGGCTCAATGTGACCCCTCAGAAAGTTGTTGAGGCTATGCAGGTGGTCTCGGCATACAACGACCTGTCGATCGACCAGACAGTTGACGGCCAGGATATCAAGATGATAGAACTTAAATCTAAGATCGACTATGACTCGGATATCGATGAGGAGATAATGAACGAGAAGCTTCAGAAGGCTATCCTGTCGCTTAATGAGAGGGAAAAGTTCATCATCTGGAACCGCTATATGGTTGACGATCCGATGACTCTCGAGGAGATCGGTGATAAGTACGAGGTTTCAAAGGAAAGAATAAGGCAGATTGAGGCTCGTGCAATAGAAAAGATAAAGGAGCATACTGACGGTCAGGTCGGATTTGGGTCAAATCTTTGAAAATCTTATTCTTCTGATATAATCACATGTAATTTTGAAAATTTATGAGGTCGAAATGAAGGAAAGAATTAAGAGCAGAGCGGCGGAACTTGCCCGAAATATTGGAATTGACGACTCAAAAATTAAGGATCTTTACAGGAATATTGACACGGAATACCATGCTCCTGAAACTGATGCATTTCTTGCCGCATCGATGATAGACCACACGATCCTTTCATTTGACGCAAAGGGAAGCGATGTTGAGAGGGTTTGTAACGAAGCGGCTCAGAATAATTTCAAAGCCATCTGCATAAATCCTGTCTGGATAAAGACGGCTGTGGAAAAAAGAACAAAGCTCAGATCTGAGTTTCTGATAGCTACAGTTGTGGATTTTCCGCTTGGTGCTTCAAATATGGCTTCAAGGATCGAAGAGACTAAACAGGCTCTTGCTGATGGTGCCGATGAAATAGACCTCGTAATAAGTATAGGTCTTTTAAAGAGCGGAATGATTGCAGAAACATTCCGTCTTATGAAAGAAGTGGCAGACACGGGATGTTATCTCAAAGTTATCCTTGAAACTTCCGAACTTGAGGCTAACGAAAAGATAGATGCCGCAGTACTTGCATATTTTGCCGGCGCTCACATGCTTAAAACATCAACGGGTGTTAACGGAAAGGCGACAGTTGAGGATGTCAGACTGCTTAGAACAGTTGCAGGAAGTGAGCTCGGAGTAAAGGCTGCCGGAGGCATAAGAGATAAGGAAACCCTGATAAAAATGGTTGAGGCCGGTGCAGACAGAATAGGATGCAGCAGTTCAGTCAGAATAATTCAAGAGTGGTGACATGAAGAAATTTATCATTTTTGCTGTATTTATCTTTCTGGCATCCTGTGCCGGAACTGAAAGCAAAAAGGATCATGGAGCTTTTGATCCATCGGTCTATTTTCCGATCGAGGATGGATGCAGCTGGATATATATTGTAGGAAAAGACGGTTCAGACAAAAAACACTACATTGTCAAAGTTCTATCCCAGACAGATAATGGCGGAATGGTGGCATGGGGAGAAAAAACCTATAGTTATATCTATAAAGAGGACGGCGTTTTTAATATTGATGAGGATTCCTATATTTTAAAGACCGGTCCATCGAAGAAGTGGGAAATAAAGAAAGGTACCGCTGAGATTATAGAGACAAAAGATCTGTCAGGAGAAGTGCTGGCTGTAAAAGAGACTTATCCGAGACAAGGTTTCTACACGGTGTCTTACTACAAAAAAAAGAAGGGCATGATAAAGTTTGAAGTTTATTCTCTGAAGGGAGAGAATGATCCACTTATTGAAAAAATGGAGCTTAGTGAGCGTCTGTGTTCTGACGTTGATTAGTTCCTGTACAAAAAGTTCAGATGATGAACAGCAGAAAATTGCAGAATTTCTAAAACTCAGGGAGTCCGGCAATACTGCTGAAGTGTGGAAAATACTTTCAGATAAAAGCAGAGAAGTCTTTTCGTATAAGGAGTTCGAAGAGTATTGTTTTATTTATAAGGTGTCGGAAACACTTGAAATAAAGAAGACAGGAGACTATTTCACTGTCAGATATAATTTCTACGACAAAAAGTTTAAAAAAGATTCTCAGGAGCTTTATACGTTCTACATAAGAGAAAATATTGAACATATTAGAATCGGAGAGACCGGGATAATCTTTCCGTACACAGGGTATCTGTCTTTAAGACGAGCGGTAGAGAAAGGGGACATGAAAGAAGTGGACAATGCTTTAAAAAAAATGATTAAAGTTGATAGTTCAAATCCTGATGTTCTGAAAAGTGTTAAAGATATGGGCTCTTCCGGACACTGATCATGGATAGATTCAGTAAGTTCATTTTTTTTATTCTCATTCTTGTTCAGACAGCGTCTCTGAGTGCCAATCTGCTTTTTGACGAAACAGTTCCGGAAAAGCTCAGAAAAGGTATTTCAAAAAGATACAAAGAACTCGGATTTAAGAATAGTTTCCTTATAGAAGTTCAGTCAGAAGACAGCATCCTCATTATCGGAGAGAACGGTTTCATGAGATCTCTTCCTTTAGAGCATATTACAGCTACTGACGTAATAAATGTTATGGAAAACATGATAGGCCGAGTTGTTGTCACCAAAAAAAAGAAAGGTGAAAAAGATGAAGACTCGGAAAGGATGAAGAAGTATGTAATAGTACCGTCAGAACCTGAGAAAAAGGAAGATCTCTATGTCAGCAAAGGTTTGGAGGTTGCTGAAAATGTTGAGTTCTTTCCTTGGAATGACTCTTCTGAAAGATTCAGTGTGAATTTCTTTGCTTCATCAGAGGAAAACTGGGCCGGGGGACTCAATCTTTCCGCAGGACTGGCATTTATCCGTCTGGGATTTGATTTTAGAAAAGGATCCGACCTTGTTTTTGAAGATGATCAGAAAGTAGGCTGGCAGGCTTTCGGGGCTTTTATTCAGTTCGATCTGCTGGATGTCTACGGATTTCTTTTATCGACAGGGTTCCAGATAGGTCTGTATACAACGAGAGGCAAGCTTTTCGAAAGAGAATTTTTCAATTTCAGACTCGCTTATCGCCTCAAGTGGTTTGAGATATCAGGTGGAATAAATGTGTCTCCGAGTGTTGTTGAACTCGGTCTTGTCGGTGATAAGTATACGATGGAAAGATACCACTTCGTAATATCTACGGGATTTTTATTCTAGTAACTTATAACAAAATCTTTAACTACGCCCATATGCTGCATCTGTGAAGCAGCGCTGTCACCGGTTTGCGCAGGAGAGAAGTACTCATCAAGTATAGACTGATTATAAATTCTAGTATCAAAAACAAGTCCGTCATTATAGGTTTTAGTTGAGGAATCAGTGTTGGAATAATAGACAACAGGAACCTGATAAGCATGAAGATCTGTTCCTGCTATGACAAAGTCGTACTGACTGTTTCTGTTGGAATTGGTATTCTCATTTCCGTTATCATCTTCCGGGTCCGGTCCTGAAACATAGAAATCTCCATATTTACCGAAGCCGTTCGTGTTAACAGCGGAAGGGCCGTTAAAGTCTCCTCCTACAACATAGTAGTAACTTCCCGGATGAGCATCTTTAAGATCTTTAACTTCTTCTGCAATAACTAAAGCTGCACCAACCTGATCACTGGGAGGGCTTGTGTGAAGATGGACACTTATCGCAAAGAGATCTCTGTCTCCGGGAATATCAATGATCGCCCAGGCGAGCTCACGGTTTGAAAGATAAGGATCGTCCCAGTAACCGCTATCAATTATGGGCCATTTTGAGACAACTCCGTTGGGGATCTGAAAAGAAGAGCTGTCAACCGAATAATAGTTCGTTCCAACCATTTCCTGAGCCAGTTCTTTATAGTTCGTATCCGTATTTGACTTGTAGTTCATTTCCTGAACAAGAACAACATCGGGCTGCAGCCCCTGAATTATCCTTATCCCATCTCCTGGATCATAGGACTGATAGTTTCCGCTTGTAAGGTTTGATGCAAGAATACGGATCGAAAGAGTCCCTGTATTCCCGGTATCTCCTGTGTCACCAGTGTTTCCAGTATTTCCAGTGTCTCCAGTGTTTCCAGTGTCTCCGGTATTTCCGGTATTTCCAGTGTCTCCGGTGTTTCCAGTATTTCCGGTATCTCCAGTATCTCCAGTATCTCCAGTATCTCCGGTGTCGCCGGTATCTCCGGTGTCTCCAGTATTGCCGGTATCTCCAGTAT
>CAZTKP010000013.1:16262-29771 GCA_964614215.1 uncultured Spirochaetales bacterium
GTATCTCCAGTATCTCCTGTGTCTCCAGTATTCCCTGTATTTCCAGTATCCCCTGAGTCACCCGTGTCCACATCGTCCACTTCGTCCGTATCTGTCCCAGTATTGTCAGACATGTCTGAGTCGTTCTCTGTGTCCACTGTGTCTGTGTCAGTCCCGCTTAAAATGTCATCAGTTTCAATAGAGTTGTTTGAAAAGTCGCAGGAAATTGTTAGAAAAAAAGCCAGAATGGCAATGATTGTAACTTTTGATCTCATTTTGTTTCTCCGGAAAAAGTAAGTCTGTAAAGTATCATCAGTATAGAAATATACGCTATAAATAACGTAACGAATATAAAACACGCAAATAATAAGATGCCCGGATCAAAGATAAAGAACGCAGGCACAGAAAAGATCAGAAAAAGAGCCGCCGTCAGATAGGATGTCTTTTTAAAATTGTAATGAGGTTCTTTTTTTGAAGGTGCAACTCTAAGCAGAAAGATCAATCCCAGAAAAAAAAGTGATATGTAGGCAAGAAGAAAGATCTTTAACTTTGAAGATGAGTATCTGCTGATAGTATCCAGCAGAAAGGGATTGGCTTCGGAAATGGCGTTCTCCATTTCTGAAAAAAGCTGCCAGTCGGAAAAAGGTATTTCAATATAGAACAGGAAAATGTCTTTTACCGGAGGGGTTTCGTAGTGATTGAAGATCGATGAGTCAAATGTCATTTTCTCACTTTCTACTGATAAAGAGCATGTCTTGACTGACTGCAGAAGCTCTTCGATGGGTTTTTTCTCAACTGTTATCACGGTAATGGGAAAGCATTTTGTCTTTTTTTCAAGGTAGGAAAATATTCCGGTTGCAGAATATATCAAAAGAAAAAGCACAAGAAGAAAGATAGTCTTCTTTATGGCTATTTTTAAAAAATTTGCTTCTCCCAAAACTCCCTCCAGAGAAAAACCTGTCAATTATACTTAAAATTTCCGGCAAGTAAATCGATTTTTTACTTGACTTAAAGCGGTTGCTAAGTATAAAACGCCTGATTTTAAGCACCTCCGTGCAGGGTTCTGTACCTGTCTCTTAAATGAGTGAGCAGAACAGCGGGGGGAAGATGAAACAGGTAAATCTTATTATTTGGAGGAAAAAATGCCTGACATTAGAGAACTTTTGAAAGCAGGAGCACATTTCGGTCACCAGAAGCAGAAGTGGAATCCCAAAATGGCGCCCTACATTTTTACAGAACGTAACAACATCCACATCATTGATCTTCAGAAATCAGTGGAACTTCTTGAGAATGCAATGAAATTCGTTAAGCAGCTCGGAATGAACGGGGAAAAACTTTTTCTCGTTGGAACAAAGAGACAGGCTTCTGAAGTTATTAAAGAAGAAGCTGAAAAAGCTGAAGTGCCTTACGTAAATTACCGCTGGCTTGGCGGAATGCTTACAAACTTTGTAACAATTAATCAGTCGGTAAAGAAACTTAAGAACTTTGAGAGCATTCTCGAAGGAGAGAAAAGAGGCATCTACACTAAAAAAGAGCTTTCCGACATGGAAAAGAAAAAGATCAAACTTGAAAGAAACCTTTCAGGGATCGTTAAGATGGACAGAATGCCTGCAGCTATTTTCATAGTTGATCCCATGAGAGAGCATATTGCTGTAAACGAAGCAAGAATACTCGGTATTCCGATCATCGCTATCGTTGATACCAACAGCGATCCTGACAACATTGATTTCATCATTCCTGCAAACGACGATGGAATGAGATCAATATCGATCATCACTTCAGAGATCATTGATGCATATCTTGAAGGCTATGAACTTTACAGACAGCAGAAGGTTACTGAAGAAAAAGATAAGAAAGAGAAACCTTCTACAATGAAGAAAGAGACAAGAAGAGTTGCCGGCAGAAAGGTTAAGGTAAAGAGAATTGCCACAACAGAAGGCGGCGAAGAAGAAAAAGCTGAAAAGGCTGTTGAAGAAGAAGAAAACGCAGAAGAGAAAAAACCTGAAGTAAAAAAGATAGTAAAAAAAGCTCCTGCAAAGAAAACTCCGAAAAAGGAAGAAATAGAAGAAAAGAAGGAAGCTGCTGAAGAGAAAACTGAAGAGAAAACTGAAGAGTAGGAGGAACAGATGAACATTAGTGCATCAATGGTAAAAGAGCTTAGAGAAAAAAGCGGTGCCGGAATGATGGATTGCAAAAAAGCTCTTATGGAAGCAAATGCAGATATGGAAAAGGCAATGGAGATCCTTAAAGAAAAGGGTATCGCCAAAGCTGCGAAAAAATCAGGTCGTGTTGCAAGTGAGGGCGTTGTGCTTTCATCTATCAGCAACAACTCGGGACTACTTCTTGAGCTTAACTGTGAGACAGATTTCGCAGCTAAGAGCGAAGGATTCAAGTCACTTTCAGACAAGATGGCACAGTACTTCATGGAAAATGCCGGAGAAGAAGGTCAGGTTGTTTCAATGGAAGAAAAATTCTACAACGAAACTATTGAAAAGATGACTTCCGATGCCGTTGCAACAATAGGCGAGAACATCAAACCGAGAAGATTTGTAAAATACAATGCCGACGACAATTCACTTATTCATTCATACATTCACATGGGTGGAAAGATCGGTGTTATGCTTGAGGTTCAGGCTCCTTCAAAAGAGATAGCCGGCAAACCTGAAGTTGTTGAGATGAGTGACGGTATCGCAATGCAGATCGCTTCAATGCGTCCGGAATGTGTCGACACAGATTCTTTCCCGCAGGAAGTTGTTGAAGCTGAAAGAAAGGTCTTCCTTGCTCAGGTTATGGAGATGGGAAAACCGCAGAATATTGCAGAAAAGATCGTTGACGGTAAAATAAAGAAGTTCGTTTCAGAAAATACGCTTCTTGAGCAGGTTTTTGTTATGAACTCCGATCAGAAGGTAAAAGACTTCGTTAAAGAAGTTGCCGGCAAGGTTGGCGGAGAACTTAAACTTGTAAGATTCGCTCGTTTTGAACTTGGTGAAGGAATCGAGAAGAAAGAGGAGAACTTTGCAGAAGAAGTTGCTGCACAGATAAAGTGATAAAATGATTTTTAAGTTTTTACAGAAAATTATAGGGGAGCATTCTTTGAGGATGCTCCTTTCTTTTTTTATGTTATTTTGTTTTTTCGGACTTAATGCTGAAGAAACTGCTAAGGATGTAAAAGAATACTCTAAAGATGAATTTGTCGAGGAATTTCTGAAGAAGGCGGATGTCGTTGAATCTCTCAGGCAGGAGATAAAGGTTGCACAGGCTGATTATGACAGCGTTCTGGCTCAGTATTTTCCCAAAGTTAAGATGACTTTCGGTCTGGGTCCTCATCCTAAGTACGAATATGAACCTATCAGGCTGGAACATAACGATGAAACCGGTAAGGATTACATAGTCAATGATAACTGGAAGCACTATACCTGGGATTTCAGTGAATACGGTATAGCCCTGAGGCTTAAAGCTCAGTTCATGATGCCTATCTATACTTTCGGCAAGTTCATGAATGGAAGAGATGCGGCACTTGCAGGTGTGGAGGTGAGCGAAGCCCAGGCAGAAATAGGTGAGCTTAAACTTAGAAAGGAAGCTGCGACATACTACTGGTCATGGGTTATGGCAAATGAGATGCTTGATCTGATGAAGCCGGCCGTGAAAAAGGTGACCGAGGCTGAAGAAAAGTTGAAAAAAATGCTCTATGAAGAAAAAGAGGGTGTTTCACAGAAGCATCTTGTTAAACTTAGAATAGAGAAAGAAAAGCTTATGTATCGCCTTAAAGGGCTTGAACTTCAGCATGAAACTCTTAAAGCAGCTCTCGATAAGATCCTGGGAGATAACTGGAAGATTGCTGATACGAGGATCGCAAAGCAGAGTTATGAAAGAGATTATGACAGCATCCTCACTTACATGTCTAATGAAAGTCCCTATCGCAGGTATTTGAGCAGTGGACTGGATGCACTCGAAAATCTCTATGATTACGAGGTCTGTAATCTGTTTCCTGATTTCGGTCTTGCAGGATATTTTGAATATAAATATACAAGTTCGGTCTATGAAAATGACTATCCCTATGCTGACAGTCCTTACAACGGATGGGATGGTGAAGTCGGTATAGGAATAACAATGAACATTAATTTTGTCGAGCAGGCAAGAAAGATCCAGAAGGCAAAAGCCAAATGGAAGGCGATGGTCGCTAAGGCAAATTTTATGGAAAAGACAGTTCCTGTTCTGATAAAAAAGAAGTATAACGAGCTCAAGGCTCTTGAATCACAGGTTAAACACGTTAAAAATGCAAGGAAGTATGCCAAGGGCTGGATGACGATGGAATTTTCTAACTACGAGAGTGGTTTTAACAATACAAACGATCTGATAGATGCCGTGAAGGCTTATTTTGAGAATGAATATCTTTATCTGAAATCGGTCTATGACTACAATATGAAGATAGAAGATATTATTGAAACAACGGGTGCGAGGTAAAAATGAAAAAAGTATTCTCTTTAATTGCTTTCATTTTTCTTCTTCAGGGTCTTACCTATGCGGCATCTGATGCAAAGACTGCAAATGTCAATGATGCGGTAAAGTTCCTCGAGAAGAACGAACAGATCCTTGAGAAATGGGGAAATACCAAGGTAAAGAGAGGCTCAAAGAAGTTTTTCCAGAAAGATAAGGAAATGAAAAAGGTCGTTGATGAACTTATTGACTACCGTTTTATTGCAAGATACATAATCGGTGAGGTCTGGGATAAGACTGATGAGGCGACAAAACAAGAGCTTTTTGATAAGATAAAGGAACTTTTTACAGAGCTTTATCTGGAAGATATGTTCTACAATAACTCCTACGAGAAAAAGTACATTGATAAAGGTGTTGAGACAATGTACATCAAGGGAGCTCCTAAAAGTGTTTTCATAACTACTGAGATTCAGGTTATTTTCAAAGGTAAGCCTGTAATTTACGAGCTTATCTACCATCTCCACCTAATTGACGGGAACTACAAGGTGTTCGATGTCGAGCTTGATACTGTCAGCATGGTTAGAAACTACAAGGAGCAGTTTAACAAAAGCATAAAAGATAAGAGCGTTAAGGAACTTATAAAGAAGCTTGACGGGATTATCAAAAAGAAAAAAACCGGCAAGAAAAAATCATCTAATAAATCAAAGTCTCCTGCAAAAAAGAAAAGTAAGTAGTGAAAAAGATCCTTCTTCACACCTGCTGTGCACCCTGTGTCAGTGCATCAATAGAAAAGCTTATAGATTCAGAAAGTTACGATGTCACGGCTTTTTACTATAATCCCAATATTTCTCCTCAAAGTGAAGAGGAGAAGAGGTTTAAGGAGCTTGAGCGTTATCTAGATGAAAGATACCGGGGAGAGGTAGGTCTTATCCGCGGGAAGTATGATTTCAGGAACTGGAGCGATCTTATCAGTCCTGTCTCAAAAAGCGGAGAGGGCGGTTTCAGATGCAGGATCTGTTATTATCTGAGGCTTCTGGAAACATTTAAGATCGCCAAAGAGAATGGTTTTGATTCCGTTTCTTCAACTCTTTCTATCAGTCCATACAAAAATCGTGACTGGCTTAATGAAATAGGAAATCTTCTGGCAGAAAAGTTCTCAGTTGAATGGATCGATGAGGATTACGATTACAGAAGATCGGTCGAACTTTCAAAAGAGTACGGTCTCTACCGCCAGAATTACTGCGGTTGTGCCTATTCAAAGGCCGAGATGGACGAAAGAAGAAAGAAGCGCTAACTTTTCAGAACTTGAATATTGGCTCTAAGCATCTTTTCCGGCATAAGATCCGCCATAGCCTTTTCACAGACTTCGTAATTTAAGCCTTCGATCAGTTTATTTTTTACAATTGATGAAAGAACGGCAATATTCTGCATTCTTGTATCAGGAAGATCACTTGAGAATACTCTGATATTTCTTCCTTTAACTTTTTTCATTACTTCTTCAGTAGTGATCTCATTTTCTGCTCCAAGTCTTACAGGAAGAGGCTGCCACGAGGTATCGTACCAGACAAGAGCGCCGTCTTTTTTAAGCATTTCAAGCCCACTTCGCAAAGCTTCATGTCTTTCAAGTGCGATAACGATATCTGCATCGCCTTTTTCAATTAGAGGCGAGTGAACATTTTCGCCGATACGAAGCTGAGAAACGACCACGCCTCCTCTTTGAGCCAGTCCGTGGGTATCAACGCCTTTGAACTTGTATCCGGCATGATCAACTGCACGCACAAGTATTTCACTGAGCATTCCTATTCCCTGTCCGCCAACTCCTGTCATGAATATATTTAAGCTTTTCATTATTTTCCTCCTTCATACTTAACAGCATTTACCGGACATGTCTGGACGCAGCTTCCGTCACCTATGCAAAGATCTTCATTAACCGTAACGACTCCTTTTTCATCCCTGCTGAAAGTGGGGCATGCAAAAGTGGAAACGCACTCGTTGATCTGATCGCATTTTTCCTGATCGACATGAACCTGTCTTGGAGAAAAACCGCTTTTCTTTTTCTGAGTACGCATAAATTTGAGCATACACGGATGTTTAGCGATCACCACATTAAAACCATCAGTGTTTACAGCTTCCTTAACTGCTTCTCCGAGTTTCTGCTGCTGATAAGTATCAACTTC
The DNA here is from genome assembly GCA_964614215.1 of uncultured Spirochaetales bacterium. Taxonomy (GTDB): domain Bacteria; phylum UBP6; class UBA1177; order UBA1177; family UBA1177; genus CAZTKP01. Next base: position 22,856 of record CAZTKP010000013.1, read on the forward strand.
AAGGATCTTCGAAACGCCCATCCCTTCAAGCATCTGTCTGACGGGAATTTTCTGAGTGACTTCATCGAAGTTGTGACCGGTTCCGGGATGTTCCTGATGGCCTGTCATTGCAGTTGTTCCGTTTTCCATGAGGATCAGAGTGATGTTGTGGTTATTAAAAACGGCATTGGTGATGCCTGCGGCTCCTGCATGAAAAAATGTAGAATCTCCGAGAAAACAGACTACTTTTCGCTGAGTGTTAAAAAGTGCCATGCCTGAGGCTATTCCCGTTGAAGCTCCCATGCTCATAAGCAGTTCCACCATGTTGTAAGGCGGGAGAAAACCCAGAGTATGACAGCCGATATCTCCGACTTTTATATCCTCATCTTTGAGAGCTTTTTTTATTGCGTAGAAAGCGGATCTGTGACCGCAGCCCGGACACATCTGAGGCGGTCTTACGGGAACTGAAAAGTCCGGTTCACTCACGGTTCGCTTGTCTACAATATTGCTCCAGGTTCTAAAAAGTATGTCTCTGACTTTATCGGGGGTGTACTCTCCGATAATATCGTCGTTTTTCAGTTTTCCTGTTATTCGGCAACTTAATCTGTTGTCGTAAGACATTGTTTTAATTTCATTTTCCATCACAGGGTCAAGTTCTTCGAGAATCATTACCTCATCGTGGCCTTTTAGAAAATCAAGAATCTTCTGTTTCGGCAGAGGATGGATCATTGCAAGTTTAAGAATATCGGGCTTTTCTGCTGAATCTCCAAGAACGTCCATGAGGGAAAGATAGGTTGTTCCAAAGGTGATAACCCCTTTTTTACTGCCGTTATCATGAACGATATCAAGATCATCGAACGGGTGCACCGTTGCAAGATTGTCCAGTCTTTCAAGGGCTCTCTTTTTCATCGGAAAGACTTTTGAAGTTATTGGGACATAGTTTTCATCCTTTGAATTGAAACGCGGAGTATTGTCAGGATGTTTTGGATTCCATGATTCAAATGAAACCTTTTCTTTCTGGTGACAGGTATGAGTTGTAAGCCGCAAGATCACAGGCATCTGTTTTTCAACTGAAAGTGCCGCGGCTTTTTTAAAGAAAGTGTAGACTTCAGATGGAGATGATGGTTCCAGAACGGGAGTGTAACTCAACTTTGCAATATGTCTGTTATCCTGCTCGTTCTGGGAAGAGTGTGCCCCGGGATCATCCCCTAAGACAATGACCATTCCGCCTGTGAGTTTCATGTGTCCAAGCTGAACAAAGGTATCAGCGGCAACGTTAAGGCCCACACTTTTAAAGAAAACGCAGCTCAGATGTCCATTTACACTTGCACCGTAGGCCACTTCTGTAGCAACTTTCTCGTTCGTTGAGAATTCAAAGTAGAACGGTCTCTTTTCTACAGGAATTGAAGCTATGGCAGTTCCTATCTCGGGTGTCGGGGACCCGGGATAACTGGTGACAACTCTGACCCCTGACTCAATAAATGCACGCACAATTGCCGTATTTCCTATCACAATTTCAGAGAATTTATCTCTGTTTAGCAGCATTTTCCCCAGATTTTTCATGTTTTTCCCCCTCAGATGTTAAAAAGCATATTAACGATATCATTTTTAAGATTAAGGTCAATGAAGTATTATTTTCTGGTGAAAAATCGGCGGTTGTGCTAGGCTTCATCAGTAAATTACGAATAGAAGGTGATGAATGTCCGGGAAAAAACGCACAAGAGAGGAGATGATAGAGCTTGCATATGATCTCCAGAATTCGATTAAAGCTCTCTGCGGAAAAAGACCTGTGAGGATCGAGACTAACAAAGATCATAAGCTTCTTCGTGTTGTCTGGGGAAGGGATTACGAGAGGAAAGACTGGTATGACGGTGCTGCGATGGGTATTCTGCTTGAGGCTTTCGGAATGAAACACGGTATACATATCCGTCAGATCGCTGTTGAACAGAGCAAGTATTCGGCGGTCTATCTGACAAAGGCGTCAACTGACCCTGATAAGAAGTGATATGAAACGTATCCTCCTGATTTTATTGATTCTTTCCACTGTTTCTCTTTATGCTGAAAAGGAAACTTTTATCTTTTCAATGCCTGAACTTAAACACGAAAAGGACGATACAGAAGAGGATAAGGGGCATCCGCTTATTCACTTTAACATTGAAGACCGTATGGCTATTGATCTGATCGAAGGCCGCTTCCGTGTTCCCACTGACTCATTTTCCATTCTGCCGCGCGGTTTTTACGGGACTGTTCCGTATCTCAATAACCCGTACAGAATTCTGCCGTTTACAAAGGGAGAGAATGCAGAAAGTTATATAAAACTGTTTTCAAGTTTCGGGATAGAATATTACTATTCAAATAAGGATAACAACTTTATTCCGGGACTTTCAGGAAGAAAGATAGACAAGGATTCCACGACTGTCTTTTCACAGACGGGAAGCATGGTTCTTTGGGATTCTATAGGTCTTTACTATGAGCTTAATGAAGAGAATTACTATAGGAATGCGGACTGGCTTGGTGCAACCGTCGACCTTAGAAGGGCTTACATCAAGCTGAAACTCTGGAAGTTGTCAGTGATGTTCGGGAAAGACAATATTCATCTGGGACCAGGTGAGTACGGCCTGCTTTTTTCATCAAATGCCGAGCCTTTCCGGATGATAAAATTCCAGAACGAGGAAACTATCAAATTCGGCGGTGACTGGAACTTTGTTTTTATGAAGGGCTGGCTTAACGACGATGACAGAGATGTTTCCAACCCTGAAGTTATGGCGATGAGGCTTACATACCGTCCAATGGGACTGTTCGACTTCTTTGAACTTGGGATGACGAGGGCAATGATGTACAGTGGTGACGGAATGTACCAGTATGAGATCTATGAGTATCCCAAGCTCATTATCGGATCTGAAGATAACGTTCCCAGAGGCAAGTGGGACGCGGATAGTTACGGAGCAGTTGATTTTACCTTTCATATTCCTTTTTACAAACTGGACAGAAGAATTAAGAGCTTTAAATTCTATTTTCAGGAAGCGGGAACAGATATAAGAGCGATCTGGCAGGTTGAAGACTGGGGAAATATCACACTTCCCTATATTCTTTTCGGTTTTTATGAAAGAGCTTATCTGACAGGACTTTTCATGGCGCTTCCCGATGATATTTTCAGGCTCGAATATTCAAAAACGTCGTATTCCTTTTACAGGCATCACCTCTATAATGAAGATGGATTTACATTAAAGGGAATGAGCCTGGGACACCCGCTTGGAACAAACCACCAGGCACTGAGGTTTAACCACCGACATTGGTTCTGTGACTCATATTCACTGAAATGGGAGGTGGGATTCTATCAGTTGCCGGCATATAGTGGAAACGATAAAGATAAAACTTTTTCCGCCTTTTTTCCTATGTTTTCACTTGATGAAGGACTTGTAAGAAGGGGATATTTTACCATCTGGAATGACTGGATCATCTATGGACATCACCTGAGAGCCTACTTTACATTGGATGCAGGAACAAAAACTGATGAAGACAGAGCACCAATAAGAATTGAAATAAGTGACAGAGCAAGTGTTAATGTTATTCTCGGACTGTCTATAAAATTTAAATTTTAGAAAGTTAAAGCCAGTTCTTTTTCTGATACCATTCTAGTGTAAGCAAGATACCGTTTTTTAAATTAAATTCAGGTGCCCAGCCTAGACTCTTTATAAGTTTGTTTGAACATAACCAGTAGTTCTGCTTCATTTCGATAATTTTCTGGAAATTTATTAATGCAGGTTTCCCTGAAATTTTTGAAATTAGTTCAGAAACCGCTGCAACAGGATAAGCTGCAAACTCCGGCAATTTTATTTTAAGCACATTTTTTCCCATAGCTTGTTTTATCAAAGTAGCAAAGCTGCTCCATGTAATCGTTTCATCTCCGCAAAGATAGTAAGTTTTCTGTTTAAGGTTTTTCTGTTCAAGAAGAAAGAATATCCCATTTACCAGATCATTTATGAATATTATCGAAAGATGTTTTTCCTTAATACCCATAACTAATGATATATGATGATTAACAAGCTTAAAATATTGAAGAAAGTCTTTTTCTTTTGGTCCGAAGACAGAGGATGCTCTTACAATCAGGTAGTCGTTCTGGTTTTTTTCACCCCATGCTTTGACAGTTTTTTCAGCTCTATACTTACTTTTTCCATACCATGTCAGAGGGTTGGGTTTATCTTTTTCATCAATAAAATGACTTATGCCTGAAGACGGCCCGCCTACAGCCTGAGAACTTAGAAAGACAAATTTTACATTTTTGCTTTCACATGCTTTGAGTAAGGATTCTGTACATAGAATGTTAGATCTGGTCATGTCATCTTCATAAATTGTTTTTGTAGCTCCGGCACAATGTATAACAATATCATCTTTTCCGATTATTCCGTTAAGAAACCCCATGTTATCAAGCTGTCCGTAAAATATTGCTGCTCCAAGAGATTCCAGAATATGGAGATCAGAGGTATATCTGCGGGAAATGATCTTTACTGAATATTTGTTTCTTAAAGCGTGCTCGGCAATGTGGTATCCAATAAACCCGGTTGCACCTGTAATGACTATTTTTTTCATGTTGGTTTTCCTAAAAGTCTTTTTTCAGAATTATATACCGGTTCTCCGGTTTAGCATTTATCTTTTTAAGAAGGGATATCATTCTGGTGTTGTTTTCCAGTATCCACCCCATTTCAACATTTCTATAGTTTTCGGTTTTAAGTCCGGTTTCAAATATATGTCTGTACAGAAGAATATCCAACCCCGTATTCCGGAACTTTCTTTTAACACCCATAATTAAAACTCTCATAGAGGTTAGTGATTTTCTCTTTCTTATTGCATCGTAGACTAAAGACGGAGATATTCTGCCGTTTCTATATTTCCGGAGTATTTCATTGAAGTTAGGTACAGCAACAAGACAGGCCGCAGGTTCTCCGTCTTTAAAAAGAAGATATATTATTCTGGGATCAGCAAATATTTTTAAGGTCTCTGTCAGCTCTTTAATTTCAGGTTTAGACATTGGTATAAACCCCCAGTTCTCAGACCATGCATCATTGTAAATATCAAGAATCGTTTCTATATCATATCCAAGTTTCTTCATATTAATATTTCTGATTTTCACATTCCTGATACTCTTTTCTATGCGGTTAGACATATTGTTAATTATATCAGGAACCTGAGTAACATTGTCAATTGTAAATGAATATAATGTTTTTAGGCGTTTCCAGCCAGCCTCATAAAATATCAGAGGATAGTAGTTTTTTGTCCAGGGCATCATTATAGATGGCTCCCTATGAAAGCCGTTTGTCTGGAATCCACACTCATCATTTATATTAAAATTAAAAGGTCCGGAAGCAGAAGTCATTCCTTGAGACTTTAACCATTTTTCAACTGAATTTGTAAGTTCTGTACAAACTTCTGAACTGTCAACAGATTCGTAGAAACCGAAAAATCCCTCAGTCTTTTTATATTTGTCATTATATTTTCTATCAATCTGTGCGGTAACTCTTCCGACAGTTTTTCCGTCTTTTACTGCAATGAAGAAAGCAGCAGTGTTCTCTGAAAGAAAAGCTCCCTTTTTTTTATTGAACTTATCCTTCATAATTGTTTTTAAAGGTGCTGTCCAGTTGGAATCATTTTCGTATAGTCTGTAAGGGAAATCTATAAATTCCTTCATTCCTTTTTTGTCGTCCGTTACGTTGATTACACTGATCATTTTTTTTCTCCGGATAATAGTTCTGATAAAACTGAAGCTACATATTTTATCTGATCCGAAGTATGAGTTGACATTAAACTGAGTCTGATCATAGCCTTGTCTTTGGGAACCGCAGGAAAAATGACAGGATTTACAAATATTTTATAGCCCTCCAGTTTTTTACATAAGTGAAAAGCAGTTTCATCTTTACCGATAGGAATAGAGATAATCGGTGTTTCCGACAGTCCGGTATCTATTCCGGCTGAATGTAGGAGTTGTTTAAACTTAAAAGTATTATGCCATAATTTTTCAATTCTTTCGGGTTCTGCAACGATTATTTCCATAGCTTTCTGAGTTGCAGCGACGGAAGATGGGGGGATGCTCGCACTAAATATCATTGCCCGGCTGTGATGTTTCAGGAATTCTATAGTTCTAAAATCGGAAGCTATAAATCCGCCCGTCGATGCAAGAGATTTGCTGAATGTCCCCATAATCACATCTATTTCATCTGTAAGGTTAAAATATTCGGCTGTTCCGGCTCCAGTTTTTCCCAGAACCCCGATACTATGGGCTTCGTCAACCATCACTACGGCATTGAACTCTTTTGCCAGATTTACAATTTCAGGAAGATTTGCAATATCACCATCCATACTGAAAATACCGTCTGTCACGATCATTTTACATTTTTCCCGGGGTGTGGAAGAAAGTACTCTTTTCAGATCGCTCATATCGTTATGTCTGAATTTTAAAGTTTTTGAAAGAGCAAGTCTTGCCGCATCCATTATTGATGCGTGATTTGCACTGTCAAGAATAAGATAGTCGTGCCTACCCATTAATGTTGTGATTGCTCCCAGATTTGCCATAAAACCACTTGAATACAGAAGAGATCGCTCTTTTTTTACAAAACTGGCAAGGCTGTTCTCTAAAGATGTATGTATGTCAAGAGTTCCGTTTAAAAAAGGAGAGCCGCCACATCCGGTACCATACTTCAAGGTTGCATCCATAGCAGCCATTTTAACTTCAGGATGTGAAGAAAGTCCGAGGTAACTGTTTGATCCCATCATAATGACATCTTTATTGTTTCTCAGTTCAATTTCAGTGTTTTGTTCGGAATATATTTCCCTGAAATATGGATAGATGCCGTTTCGTTTTGCAATAATTGATCTATCATATCGATCTGCTTTTTCAAAAAAATGTGAATTTCTCATTTTTTTCTCCTACTTAAAATAATTT
>CAZTKP010000014.1:0-11728 GCA_964614215.1 uncultured Spirochaetales bacterium
CCGTTATCCTGACAGGGGCAAACATGGATTCAGCTGTTGACAGCAGGGTGGCGATAAATCACCTGAACGGAATATATTCCCCCTCTTCCTCGGATCTTAATGCAATTGACTCGACTAAGCCGGGCGGATCGATGGCAAAAGGCTTTATGTTCTATTACCTGGGAAACTACAAAAGAGCCATCTTTCACTTTAAGAAAGAGCTCAGTAAAATAAAAACAGGAGAAATAAAAGCCTCCATAGACAACATGGTGGGACTTTCTTTCGCCAAACTGGGGAACTATGGAAAAGCCGTTGCCTACCTCAAGGAAGCTTACGATCACGATGGAGATATAAAGACGGGGTTTAACCTGTCAAAGGTTCTTTACGAAGGCGGAATGACTGAAAGGGCGACAGCTCTGGAAACAACTCTGCTCGAAAAAAGTGATGTCACGTCCTACGTTTTTCCGTATCACAAACGACCGCCGATGTTTAAAGTCTGGAGGTTTGTGACGAGCGGCACGACAGAGGACAAGTTTGAGAACTGGATAAGGTTTATGGTCTTTATTCTGGGGAACCTGTTTTTTTATATGCTTCTTCTTCTTGTGAGACTTAACTATCTCAAAGGACTTACTCTTGCCAGATGCATGGAATGCGGAAAGGTAATGTGTTCCAAGTGTAATGCTGGAGGAAAGCATGTCTGTGCAGTCTGCAGGTTGATGAAGGCGGATCCGAGCATTTTTAAAAGAGGCGAAAGGGAAAAATACATAAAATACAGAGAAAACTATTTTGCCAGACACTCTGTAATAACGATGTTCTTCAATGTTGTTATTCCCGGAGGAGGTCTGATCTTTACCAACAGGATCACGGAAGGCTCTATCTATCTTTTCATAACGATATTTATCGCAACCCAGTTCTTCATGGGAAATACGGGTCTCATCTATAACATAAGGCCCGGGAATACCAGTGTTGTTGTTTTCTTTGCTGCTGCTGCGGTGATGATAATTTATCTGATATCTATCGTCAGAGGTTTTCTGGCGGCGAGAGGTGACTAATGGTTGGCGGAGTCAGTAGTATAGCTGTTCCAAAAACGGTGGTTGAGGGAAATCTTTCCGATACTACATTTTTTGACATTATGCGTGAGATCGCACTTCCGAAAATGACAGGAGTCCTCAGAGTTGAGATCGGACGAAGAACTTACAGGTTCTATTTCAGAAGCGGAACTCTTATTTACAGTGAGAACAGCAGGGAAAGAACAGAAAAAAAGGTTCTCAAAATGGTAAGGCGCTCCGGTCTCATCACGAGAGACACTTTTGTAATAGCCGAAAAGAAAAAATCGCACATGCTGAAAAGTCTTCTGGAAATTCTCATAGACCAGGGCCATGTTTCGATGCTGCTTTACTCAAAGATCATAAACACTGTTCTGAGGATGAATATTGCAGATGTCATGCTGGCAAAAAAAGGAAAGTACTCGTTTGAAGAGAAAAAGAGTATCAGAGAAGTGCACGGCGTAAGAACGGTCGATATTCAAATGGTCCAGACCCTTTCGAGCACTATTGATACCAAAGAAAATAAAAAGGCGGCAGTCTTTATAATTAAGCATCTTTACAGCAATGTTTCAGATAATTCAGGAGCAAATTACCTTTCTGTTGATAAGCCGTTCATTCAGAACTACCTGATAACAGAGCAGGATTTTCTGAAATATATGTCAAAGGCGGCGGAGGATTATGCAAAAGGTAAATGGAAAATGCAGAGCCGTCTATTGAGCTCAAGAACCATAAGTGCCGCAACGCTTTATTTTTTCAGAGCGGTAGTCTTTGCCGGTATCTGTGTGTTTCTGTATCTGGCTACCATGACAAACACGTTCAAAGTTGACAAAGAGCATCGATCGATAAAGGATTTTTACTTTTTTAAAGTATCTCTTCTTACAGCTCTTGTAAGTTTTGAGAGCGGTGGAACGCCAAGTGTTGAGAAAACGGTCGAGACAGGGCTCTTAAAAAAGGATGAAGTTATACGTTCTGGTTATAAGATAAAGGAGTAGACCATGCCGAAAAAGCTTAATGAGATCGATCCTAAGGAATTGAGATACTATCCGGATCTGAAAAAGTACAAGGGTAAAACCACAAAAGAGATAGAGCCCATATCACAGCTTGTTTTCCAGAGACGTGGTTTTGAAGCTATGGACTTTGGTCTGACTGTAAACAAAAAAGGGTTTAATATCTACGTTGCAGGTGATGCCGGAACAGGAAAGACATCGAACGTGAAGAAGCATGTTGAATGTCTTGCGGCGAAAATGCCAGTTCCTGATGATATTCTCTATGTTCACAACTTCGAGGATCCTGATTCGCCTGCACTTATTTCAATGAAGGCCGGAAAGGGAGAAAAGTTCGTTAAGGATATGGACGATCTTCTTTCGACCTTTATATTTCAGATCCCCAGACAGATGGAGAGCGAGAGTTTTGAGATCCAGAAGGGAGAGGTGGCAAGATGGTATCAGGATGAAAGCCAGAACAACTATCTGGAGATCGAAAAAGAGGCGACAGAGCTGAGTTTCTCAATAAAATCAACACAGAACGGTCTGGTTATCAACCCTCTGGTCGATGGAAATATTATTGACAGAGAAAAGTTCGAGGCCCTTTCAGAAGAGCAGAAAGAGATAATAAAAAGAAACGAGGAACTTCTTCAGGAAAAACTTATCGCATACTTTCATAAAGAGCGTCGTCTGGAGAAGAAGTATAAGGAAAAACTGACAAATCTCAGACAGACAATGGTTCGGCTTATCGTTACTGAACCACTCAGAGAAATTAAACACAAGTATCCTGAAAACAGCAAGGTTGAGAACTACCTTCTCGGTCTTCTGGAGCATACTGTTGATAACTACAACGAATTTTTTATCTACCGTGATCTGGAAGAGGGAAAGATCGATCCTTCGAAAATAGCGGAACCGGATTTTAAGGAGTATAAAGTCAATCTTCTCATAAATAACAAAGGGTTGTCCGGAGCACCTGTGATATATGAGACGGCTCCTACTTTTCAGAGCATTATCGGGTTTTTTGAGTATGAAGAGTTCCATAATTCTCTTTTTACGGACTTTACAAAGATGAAACCGGGTGCACTTCACAAGGCAAACGGAGGATTTCTGATCATTCAGGCAAGCGATATTCTCAAGAACTACTATGCCTGGACGGCGCTGAAAAGATCTGTCAGAAACAGGATGGTCAAGGTCGGAGATGTTGATATCGACTTTAAGTACAGAATAAACATTGTTCCGGATCCTCAGCCGGTAGAGCTGGATATCAAGGTTATTCTTATCGGTGATGACTATCTTTATCACCTGCTTTACAATCATGATTCTGATTTTAGGCGGATATTCAAGGTAAAGGCGGACTTCGGCTCATCAATTGACATTACGGCCAAGTCCACGGATGCTCTGATAGGATTTATTTCGAGAGTTGTCAACGAGGACTGCGATCTGCCTTTCGATCTTAGTGCAATAAGGAGAATGCTCCACTACAGCTCAAGAAAGGCGGGAGATAAGAAAAAATACAGGATACATGCAAGCGATATTGTTGAAGTTATTGTGGAATCAGCCTTTTTTGCTAAAAAGAAAAAGAAGAAGATGGTAGATGAAACTCTGGTGAAAAAGGCTCTTTCGAATAGAGAGACCAGACACGACAGATTTAAGGAGCACTATTACGAATCAATTGAAAGAGGAAAGATCCTTATTGACGTAAAAGGAGCCAAGGAAGGTCAGATCAACGGTCTTGCCGTGTACTCGATAGGTGATTACAGCTTTGGAATTCCTTCGAGAATTACAGCCATGGTCTTTGCAGGAAGACGCGGAATAATCAACATCGAGAGAGAGGCCCGTCTTTCAGGGGCAATACACGACAAAGGCGCAATGATACTAGCTGGTTACATGGGCAACACCTTTGCTCAGGACAAGCATCTTTCGCTTAGTGCCTCCATTGCTTTTGAGCAGAGTTACGGCGGAGTTGACGGAGACAGTGCAAGCTCAACGGAGCTTTACGCTCTTCTTTCGGCGCTTTCGGATGTTCCTATCAAACAGTCGATAGCTGTTACAGGTTCAATTAACCAGTTGGGCGACATTCAGCCTATAGGCGGAGTTAACGAAAAGATAGAGGGTTTCTATGAGATCTGTAAAATAAAGGGCATGACTGGTGATCAGGGAGTTATCATCCCCATTCAGAATATTCAGAACCTCAACCTTTCAGACGACGTTGTCGAGTCTGTTAAAAAAGGAGAATTCCATATCTACGCAATAAAGAATGTGCGTGAGGGAATAGAGATCCTGACGGGAGTCCCTGCAGGAAGAAAACTTAAGAACGGTGGTTTCACAAAAAATTCTATTTTTGATCTTGTAAACAAAAAGATCAAGGATCTCAATAAGATAAAGTAAGAGGACACAATGCCGCAGATAACGATGAGTTTTCAGAAAGACAAGTCGGATGAGGAGATCTGGAGCTGGCTGAAAAGCAACTTTGACAGAAAGATCCAGGGAAAGATAGCCGTTGAAAACATTAGACTGTCGGAAGAGATCGTTGACGGACGTCTCGATTTTACAGGAAGGACTGTTGCCGGTTTTATTTCGGTCAATGCGGGCAACATTGATGTTTCTGTAAAGATCCCGCTGCTTTACCGTCCTTTTATTCCGAGGATAAAGGCGGCTGTCAAAAAGGTTATCGACGAGATATGATCGAAAGATTTCTCACTGTTAGGAAAGAGTTCGGACCATTTGAAATTAAAGAAAAAGGCTCAAGGTTTATCTCACAGTGTTTTCCGGTAAAGTCGGCTGAGGAAGCTGAAGAAACGGTAAAAAAACTGTGGAAAGAGCATTTTAACGCCACTCACATCTGCTATGCGTACAACCTTGGAGAAGGGAAGACTGAAAAATTCAGATACAACGATGACGGTGAGCCTTCAGGAACGGCGGGCCTGCCTATTTATAACGAGATTTTAAGGAAAGAGCTGTTCAATGTTCTGGTAACTTCCATCAGGTATTACGGTGGCACAAAACTTGGGACCGGCGGGCTGACAAGAACATATGGACTGTCGGCAAGAACAGTGCTCGATGAGGTTGCGCCGGTGATAATTCACCTTAAAAAACAAGTAGTTCTGGAAGTTCCTTTTGATCTGACAGGAATTGCCATGAACCATATAAACCAGTTTGAAATGATAGATATCGGTGAAACTCTCTACAATGAAACAGGACAGACAATGAAACTGAATATTCCTGTCGCCTCTGTCGAAAAATTCATCACCGACATGATCGAGAGAAGTAACGGTAAAATAATTCCGGAGGAAGTTTGAAACTTAAATTTTTATCTACAAAATGTAATCCAGATAATTTTTTCTGTTAACTATGGAAAATGTGCTTTCCGGGTAGTTTTTCTGCCATTCTTTTGGTATTTTTACAGTCTTTTTTTCAGAATATTTACATTCGAATGCAGAAAGTTTGCCATCAATTTCTTCAATAATATCTATTTCCTGACCGGTGTATGTTCGCCAAAAGTAATGATTCCCGTAATAATTTTCATATTCGTGCTTTTTTAACCTTTCCATGAATATAAAGTTTTCAAACAACGCTCCGGTATCATTTCTGTTTGAAAGTTCATTGAATTGAGAGATAAGAGCATTTCTTATTCCATTATCAATAAAATAATACTTCATTTTGGAAGTTACTTCCTTTCTGAGATTTCCGCTAAACCCCCCGAGAGGTTTAATAACAAAACACTTTTCCAGGAGATCGAGATATCTGGATACGGTTTTTGTATCAACTCCGATTGTGTTTCCTAACTCATTTAGTGAAACTTCGCTACCTACCTGAAATGCAAGAAGTTTTAAAAGTTTTATGAGCAGCTTAGGTGATTTAACGGTTTCATGGATAAAGAGGTCTTTTAGCAGGTAAGAGTCAGTAAGTTCTTTAAGTATCTGAATCTTTTTCTCTTTTGTTTTTGCTGTAAAAACATCAGGATACATTCCAAAAAGCAGAAATTCCTCAAGTTTTTCTTTAAGGTCGTACTGGTTAATTTGTATGGCCAACTCTTTATGTGAAAGGGGGTAAAGTGTTTTTGTAATTTTTCTTCCAGTTAAAGGTTCTCCAATGTTTTGAGAAAGATTGAAAGACGAAGACCCTGTGACAATGATTGACAGATCAGGAACATGATCAACAATAATTTTTAAAGCTTTACCAATATTCTCAATTTCCTGAGCTTCATCAATTGCTAATATCTCATAGCCTGTGGCATATTCGATAAGGGAATTGAAGTCAAGAGAGTTGAATAGGAGCTTTACAGTTATATTTTCACCACTTTCAAGGCGGTATTTTTTATCTGTAGAGGAGAGATAATATTCAAGCAGAGTGGTTTTTCCAACTTGTCTTGCTCCATAAATGACAAGAACTTTCTTTTTTTCTATCAGACCGTCAAATGAGTTGTAAATTCTTTTGATCATATTTGTCTCCTCCGAAACTAAGTAACAGTTGTTGAATAAATTATATCTAAATCCATAAATTATGCAAAATATGTGGAGCAGCACTCCATAAATTTAGATAAATATATGGAGTTTAAGTTTAAAAACAGGAAAAAACAGGTTGATAAATTAATACAATTATGGTATTTCTACTTTAGCGTTATATTAATTCCAGGAGGGGATAAGATGAGTAAGGATAAGAGTTCCATACATGATTTTGATGTTAACATAATAGTTGAATATTACTCAACATTGGAAAGACAGGGGCCTGGTAGTCCTGAAGTTACTAAAAAGGCTTTGAGTTTTATTGAAGGTCTTAATGAAAACTCAAAAATTGCCGATATCGGATGCGGATCAGGCGGTCAGACAATGATAATGGCGCAAACTGTTCCGGGCACGATCACGGGCATAGATCTTTTCCCACTTTTTGTTAATAAATTCAATGAGAATGCAAAGAAACTTGGCCTGCAAAACAGGGTGAAATGTGTTCAGGGTTCAATGGATGATCTTCAATTTGGTGAAGAGGAATTGGATCTCATGTACTCAGAAGGTGCTATCTACAACATCGGGTTTGAGAAAGGGCTTAAAGAGTGGCGGAAATTTCTTAAAAAAGGTGGGTATGTCGCAGTTTCCGAGGTTTCGTGGTTTACGAACGAGCGACCGAAGGAGATAGAAGATTTCTGGATGGATGCTTATCCTGAAATTGACACAATCCCCAATAAATTAAAGCAGATGCAGGACGCAGGTTATGTGCCAGTTGCAAGTTTTATTCTGCCTGAGATCTGCTGGACAGAGCATTTTTATGCTCCCCAGGTTCAGGCTCAGATCGACTTCCTGAAAAAGAATGAAGGCAATGAAGCTGCGGAAGGTTTTGTAGAAAATCAGCGACATGAAACAAGACTTTACCATAAGTATAAAGATTGTTACGGATACGTTTTCTATATCGGGAAAAAGATCTAGGAATAGAGTTTTTCAGGGATAGAGCTTATCTTTTCAATTGGAAGCACCTCAATTTTTTTATTCAGAAGATACTCCTTATCGCCAGGATAAACAACAAAGAGTTTTTCAAGATCAAGGTCTTTAATGCAGGAAGTCATAGATCTTGTAATTGATGGTGAATCGTTGAACTTAAATTCTGCTCCGTAATTCCTGCCATGATCCATCCAGAATAAATCAATTTCTGCTCCACTGTGTGTGGAAAAAAAGAAAACTTCGCCATCTTTTTTGTTTAGAACCCGTATTGTTTCTTCAAGAGCAAATCCTTCCCACGAAGCTCCTTTTTTCGGGTTTGCCATAAGATCTTCCTGACTGGAAATGGTCTGAAGAGTATGAAAGATTCCACTATCTTTGATATAAAGTTTTGGTGCTTTGACTAATCTTTTTGAGATGTTAACATACCATGGCGGAAGCAGTCTTACCATAAATGTTCCGCATAGAATGTCAATATACCTTCTGACCGTTGTATCTGAAACACCAAAGGATCTGGAAAGCTCGCTGTAATTAAGAGTTTGTCCATGATAATGGGACAGCATTATCCAGAAACGTCTCAATGTTATGGATGGAATGGAAATTCCCAAAGCAGGGATATCTCTTTCAAGAAAAGTTGTAATGAACTGTTGCCTCCACTCATATGACAACAAGTCGTCATCTGCCAGAAAGGAGTCTGGAAAGCCGCCTCTGAGAAGCAGTTTCCTCCATTTATCAGTACCGATTTCTTCGGTTGAAAAGCCGTCCAGATAAAGATATCCTATTCTACCTGCAAGAGTTTCTGAACTTTTTGAAACAAGGTCTCTTGAAGCAGATCCCAGGATCAGATATTTCTGATTCTTTTTTTCGTCTACGAGAAACCGCAAAAGAGGAAAAAGGTCCGGTTTTCTCTGAATTTCATCAATAACGATAATTCCCTCAAGTGTTTCAAGAGCGAGCTGAGGCTGAGCAAGTCTTTCAATATCCCTGGGATTTTCAAGATCAAAATAATGATCACTGTTTATCTGTTTTGCCAAAGTTGTTTTTCCACATTGTCTTGAACCTAAAATCGCAGTAACAGGAAATTGACCGATCATTTTTTTTAATTTTTTAAGGAAGTTTGTTCTCTGAATCATTTAGTGTCTCCAAATAGTTGACTATATTAATGATACGCGCAAAACTTGAAAATTCAACTTTTAATGCAGAGATTTCAAGTTAGAATGGTAAGGATTTGTAAATATGAATAAAATTAAGCGCCATGAAATTGAGCTTTATCATAAATACAAGGAATATTACGGTTATACTTTCTATATAGGAAAAAAGATCTAAAAATCTGGAGAAGTAAGTCCGCCTGTCGTTCCATTCGGTTCGATCTGAGATGAAGGAAGAAGACAGTGATCTCCATCAGATGAGAGAACATAGTTCGTTCCATTTGGCTTGATCTCAAACCTTATCTGATCAATTGGTCCTCCAGTCCAGCTGGCAAAGTTCATGGAGGTCAAAAACTTGTTGTTGCCGGAATCATACTGATAGTAAAAACCAGAAGAAAATCCGCTTTCAGGAGTCCAGAATCCAGCTGCGGAAATACTGTTTGCTGTTCCTGTTGAAACTGGCGCTATATTGAGATCACTTAGCGCTGCAGCCCATTGATAATCTCCAGCAGTGTCCGGTGCTGTTCCATATGAAAAGTTGGAGAATCCTGCAGGAATGTAGACGCCTCCCGTCATTGTAACTTCAATTTGATCATTTGGAGAGATACCGCTGTTTAAATCATCATCAATAATTTGAATTGATTGAATTTTAACTAATTCTCCGTCCTTATCAGAATAATATGAATAGTGCCCGGTAGCACCGTCATGATAAATATAATGTATTTCAGTTCCTGAGGAAATTTCAGATACCGGAATGGAGTTTTGTGAAGAATTAAATTCACCGCCAATATCAGTCCAGCCGGTATTAAAGACTTTATCGGAATCCAGGTTGAGAATAGTGAAAAGGCTCATTGATGGGGAAAGAGTTCCGGATGCTGCCAGCTGGTAATCAGTTGTTCCGGAACGAAGTCCAAGATTTGCAATATCCCCTGAAGTCGGTGCTGGAAGCATGCTTCCGTCAGATACAAGTTCTGATTCGTTGCCCGCTTTATCAATGAGGCTGTACTGGATCGCTGCACTGGCATCGATCTGAGAGAGTCCGGAAATGACAACATGATCTTCAGTTTTGCCGTAAGGTCCCGGAAACTTTGCTGTTTCCTTGAGAACTCCGTCGACATAAAGCCTTAAATAATCTCCCGCCTGACCGATAGTTTCACCGGCTTCAACAACAAGCTCTCCAGAGTAGTTTTTTATAAATATGTTGAAAGCTTCCGGAGGTGCTGGAGCTGTGTCGTCTGCTACAATGTTAGAAATTTTGTCAGATGTTTTGTTTCCCGCACCATCTTTCCCTTCAATCTCTATTGAGTAGTATGCTCCGTCAACAAGAGCCGGAATACCTTCTGATGAAAAGATTATGGAGTGAGTTCCTTTTACAAGTCGTGAAGCATCAAGGCTCCATTCCCTCTCAACGATTTCTTCCGGAGTTCCTTTTTCTAAGTAGGTGACAGTAAGTTTAGCTTCCATAAGGTCTTCAGAAAGTTCATACGCAATAAATGGATCAATAGGCATTGAACTATTGTCAGCGGGGCTGTAAATGTTAATTCGGGGTGTTGAAACATCTCCTTTTGAGATAAGTTTTACGCCTGCAGCCGTTTCGTCACTGTTCCCTGCATAGTCCCGGACATCACTTGATGGGATAAATTCGGAGCAGTAAGAGCTGTCATCAGCTCCTGCAGTAAAAGGAGTTCCGCCAACAAAGCCGCTAAAAGTGATGGACAGAGTTTTTAGATCCGCACTCCATACAAGCAGGTCGCCTGAGAAGTCGTCCCCGGATGACTCTACGTCAGGAATATTTGCCAGCACATCATTAATAGTTGAAAGGTTTGAAGTATCCATCGGTTCACTGAAAGTGAAAACAAGTCGATCACCATCATTCCAGGCTCCAAAAACACCTTGAAAAGCTTCAGCTTTTAAAAGCTCAGGCCCTGTGTTGTCAACAGTGAGATTAAAAACCGGAGTAAGCTCAACAATGTCTCCATCCATATCCAGAGCTTCAACCTGCAGGTTGTAAATGTCTTCTTCTGTAAGTTCTGCTCCGTTAATTTCAACTGACTCATGATATCCTGCAAGAGCATCATCGCCAGTAAGCACAACTGTGTCACTTTCAGGGCCTGTCCCGGAGATTCTTGTTCTGATAAATCTCACTTCCTGAACATCTTCTGCAAGTGTATAGGTGGCATAGGATGTTGTCGCAAAAGTTTTGTTATTTTCGGGTTTTATAAGATCAAAGCCAAAAGGGATTTTTCCATCTTCACCATCTTCACCGTCAATACCATCTTCTCCGTCGGTGCCGTCCTTGCCATCAACGCCGTTAGTTCCGTCTTCACCGTCATCACCATCCTTTCCGTCAGTTCCATTTATTCCATCTTCGCCGTCGATACCGTTGGCACCATCTTCTCCATCAGTTCCGTCTTTCCCATCGGTTCCGTTGATGCCATCCTTTCCATCTTCGCCGTCGACGCCGTTAGTTCCGTCAATTCCATCTTTACCATCAACACCGTTCGTTCCATCCGTGCCGTCAACACCATCTTTGCCATCTGTTCCGCAACCTGCAAGAACAAAAAGTGTTAAAAGCAAAACTAAAAAAACCCTTTTCATTAGTATCTCCATGAGACAGTTTGTTTCTACATCATGAGAAGGGTATCAGATTTAATAATTTCAATAAAGATATTCGGAGATTTTTAAAGATTCAGCTTAATTCCGGATGTGTAGTTTCTGATCTTTTCGACAAATTCTTCAGAGGTTTTCTTATCTTCCAGATTTTTAAGAGCATGGTCAAGAGCTGTCATTCCCTTGTAATCTTTTGCGAGAGGATTAGCCTTTAACTCAATGAGTTTATTAGTGTATTCCTCAAAGTTCTTTTCCACGGAATAAATGAGAGCTGTCTTTCTATCCTTGTCACGGTCGTTGATATTTGCAACTTTTATAAGGATATCAAAAACTTCAGGACACTCTTTTTCCGTACTCGCCAGATGGGAAAGAAAGGCGGTTCTTGAGTAGTTGTCTTTCCATTTTGGATCAACGCCTTTTTCAAGGAGAAGTTTCACGTTTTTGACTGAGCAGCTTTCCGCAGCATAGTGAAGCGGAGATTTTTTAGAGTTGTCGTTGATGACAGTTCCTGCGCCATTTTCAATAAGTAGCTG
>CAZTKP010000014.1:11828-29484 GCA_964614215.1 uncultured Spirochaetales bacterium
TCAGCTTTTGTGTAGTAGGTTCCTGTCGGATTGTTTGGATTTACAAGGCAGACGAGTTTGGTTTTATCCGTGATCGCGTTGATGTAGCCGTCGATATCTATCTTGTAGTCAGCTGTCTGGGGAACAAGAACTGTCTTTATGTTCGCTGCTGCAGGAATAAGTTCGTAGATGATAAAAGCCTGCTTTGAAACAAGAAGCTCCTCACCTGGACCGACAAGGGTTCTGATAGCAATATCAATAACTTCGTTTGATCCATTTCCGACAACAACTCCGTCAAAATCAATTTTTTCACCCTTCTGTGCATGATAGTCAACGATCGCGTTTTTGAGGTAGAAAGCGTTTCCGTCAGGATAGAAATTAACTTCTTCCGCCGCTTTTTTGATCGCTTCTACAACTTTGGGGTTCGGTCCAAGTGGATTTTCGTTACTTGCGAGCTTAACAGTGTGGGTGAGTCCAAGTTCTCTTTCAACTTCAGAAATAGGTTTTCCAGGCTTGTAAGGCATAATTGCCTTAATGTGTTCTCCAACTTTGATCATAATCATCTCCTTTCTTGATTTTTAATATGGTGAAGTTTAAAAATAACGTCGAGTGCCTGTCGGGGAGTAAGGTTGTTGGGATCTGTTTTCTCAATTAATTCAAGAGTTTCCTTTATGTGGTCGGGATGTTCAGAGCTTTGTGAATCCATTGAAAATATGTCTGTCTGAAGAGAACTTCCTCTTTCAAACCTTATTCTTCTATCTGTTTTTTCCATGTCTTTTAATATTTTTTCCGCCTTTCTTATCACAGGGTTCGGCATATCTGTAAGCTTTGCGACCTCAACACCGAAACTGCGGTTGCTGCCGCCTTCCTTGAGCTGATACATAAAGCGGATCCTTCCACCGTATTCTCTTGCTGTCATATGGAAATTACAGGCCGTTGGAAAGTCCTCTGTTAGTTCAGTTAAGATATGGTAATGTGTGGCAAAAAGAGTTGTCGCGTTTATATTTTCGATGATATATTCTGCTATCGCTTTTGCCAGGCTGATGCCGTCGTAAGTTCCAGTTCCGCGACCGATCTCATCAAGAATAATAAGGCTTTTTGATGTTGCCCGATTCAAAATCGTCGCCGTTTCCTTCATCTCAACAAGGAAGGTAGATTCACCTTTTGAAAGGTTGTCGCTTGCACCGACTCTTGTATAAATTGAGTCAACAATGCCGATCTTTGCACTTTTTGCAGGAACGTAACTGCCTGTCTGAGCTAACAGGACGGTTAAAGCGGTCATTCTCATCAGAGTCGATTTACCGCCCATGTTGGGACCTGTGATCACGGAAAATCTTCTGTCACCTTTTCCGATTTTTACACTTGCAGGCACGTATGTTCCACGAGGTACGGAAGCTTCAACAACAGGGTGTCTTCCGTCAATAATTTCAATGCCTTCCTCTTCTTCAATTTCCGGCTTGCAGTAGTTGTTGTCCAGAGCCATTTTTGCAAACCCGCAAAAGAGATCGACGTAGGAAATGAAGGCAGCAAGGCTTAAAATATCGTTTTCAAAATTCTCAATCTCATTCACGGTGTCTTCTAGCACATCGAGTTCAATTTCAGTAAGTTTGTCCTTTGCTCCGAGAATTTTTTCTTCAAGTTCCTTCAGTTCACCCGTGAAGTATCTTTCAGCATTCGCTGTTGTCTGTTTTCTAATGTAATGCTCCGGAACTTTGTCGGAAAATCTTTTACTGATGCCGATGTAGTAGCCGAAAACACGGTTGAAGCCGACTTTGAGTGTCGATATCCCTGTTGCTTCCTTTTCTTTCTGCTCAAGTGCCACCACATGTTCTCTGGAGTTGGAGATAAGGTCACTTAACTCTTCAATTTCTTTAGAGAAAGAGCTTGTCACAAATCCGCCTTCCTTAAAGTTGAAAGGAGCTTCCTCAACAAAACGCTCTCCCCAGTTCAGCACAGTTTTTTCAGTCATTTCAAGGGGAAGTTCTTTGTCAAAGAAAGGCAGCTGAGCTGTCAGTATCTTTTTTCTTATTTCGAGAGCCGTTTTCACTGAATCGGCCAGCATCTGTATCTCTCTGGGGCCTCCTCTTTTTACGAGAATGCGGCTGAGAGTTCTTTCAAAATCCTTAACTTTGGAGAGATCTGAACGGATCTCATTGAAAAAGGAAGGGTTTTCAATGAACTCTGTTACGCACATCTGTCTGGAAAGGATCTTTTCCCTGTTTTTAAGAGGAGTTTTTATGATATTTGAAAGCAGTCTTTTTCCCATGGGGGTCTGAGTTCTGTCAATAGCCCAAAGAAGCGAACCTTCCTTTTTTCCGCCGATGAGAGTTCTTTCAAGCTCAAGATGCGAGGTTGTGTTGTAGTCAAGTGACGAGCAGTCGTCGTTCTGCCACTGGAGAGGTCTGCGGAGAGGCGGGAACTTTCCGAAATAGAGTGTGTCAAGGTAGAAAATTATCGTTTCAAATGTTTTTCCAACTTGTGCGTTTAACCCTGTTTCTTTAATTAATTCAAGCTGTTCCAAAGCATTTTCTGACGGAACCCAAAGCTCGAACTCCTCTTTGTCGATCACGTCTCCCTTTACTGAATCTGTGTTCTGTGAAAGGACGATCTCCTTTGGTCCGACGGTCTGAATAAGGTCGTCCAGATCTTTTTCCTGACACTGTGAGTAATAGATGTTTCCGCAGCTTACATCGACCCAGACAGGAGATGCCTTAAGTCCTGAAAATGTTACGGCCATGAGCCAGTTGCTGCTTTCTTCACTGAGAGAACTTTCCTCGACAACAGTTCCCGGAGTGAGAATTCTGACAACATCCCTTGCCACGGTCTTTTTCTTTTTGTCGGGCTTTTCGGTCTGTTCACAGACTGCAACTTTTCTCCCGGCTTCAAGTAATTTTTTTATGTACTGATCGGCAGCGTGGTAAGGAATTCCCGCAAGCGGAATATCAGCATCCTTATGACGGCTCGTGAGAGTTATTCCGAGTATTTGGGAAGCCTCGACAGCATCCTCGAAGAACATTTCGTAAAAATCGCCCAGACGGAAGAACAGAATTGCATCTGAGTACTTCTTCTTAAAGGCCAGATACTGCTGCATCATGGGGGTATTCAGGGCCTTTTCCTTTGCGTCCATTTAACACCTTTTTCAAAAACAACACCGGAAAACATATCAGAAATAAATTTAAAAATAAAGTGAGGTTTGATTTGTTTGTTAAATTTGTTAAAATTAGTGCGTGTGACAGGGGAAACTAATTCAGGAGGAATACATGAAAAAGCTGATTTTGATGCTCATAGTTCTGAGCAGTCTGACTCTCATGGCGGGAGCGGAAAAAAGATGTACGGTCAATGTTCTCGGGGTGAATGCAAAGGCGGGAAATGTGTTTTCAGCTGAATCGCTCACTTTTTTCGGAATTGATTATTCAAGGGTGAGGCTCATCGGTGATCACGGTCACGGGTTTGGAAAGGATATGGATACGGCCAAGATCAGAGATAAGTACTTTCAGGCGTTTAACTCGGTTGTTGTAAATGAGAGAAAGAAGTATGACCTCTCAAAAGCCACGGGCGGAAAGTTCATTGAGTATAAGCTTGACAGCGTGCTGAAGATCAACGCGAAAGCTGATCCCAATAACCTCAGAGCGTTAACAAAATCTAAACCGCTCGGACTTCCGGTCGTTGCAAGTATGGTCAAAAAATATGACACAAAAGGAACAAAAGGCATCGGTTTTGTCATTATTGCCGATCAGATGAACAAATTTGATAAACTGGCTCACTATTACGTCACCTTCTTTGATGTTAATACGAAAATCGTTCTTTTTTCTGCCTACGTCAAAGGAAAACCGGGCGGATTCGGCTACAGAAACTTCTGGCTCAGATCTGTCTACAATGTCATGAAAGATATGGCAAAAGGTGACTGGGAATACTGGAAAAAGGAAGCTAAGTAAGGTCGTTAAATCAAAAAAAATTCGAAAAAACATCAAAAACCCCATTGTGCATGAAGCGTATAGCGTGCACAAGAAAACGCCATTTGTTGTGCATGAAGCTTATAATGTGTATAGCAAAATAGGTTTTGTTGTACATGAAGTCTGCGACGTGTATAAAAAAACGGATTTTTTATACATGAAAAGCGTCTAAAAAGTTGTGTAATTAAAGAAATTAGATTATTCTATCTGAGATTTCGGTTAGTTGGAGGTGGATTGAATGACAAAAAATGTTTTGGCAATGCTGCCGCCAGAGTTTGACTGCGAAACGGTCAACATTTTAAAAATACTGACAAAAGCAAGCCGTGCTCTTGGCGAATTAAATGGTGAGATATCAAAAATTCCCAACTCTCAGATATTGATAGACACGCTGGCTCTTCAGGAAGCTAAAGACAGCAATGAGATTGAAAATATTGTAACCACGGAAGATGAGCTGTATCAAGCCTCAATTGATTATTCAATAGCATCTCCATCAGCCAAAGAAGCTCTAAACTACTCAAAGGCTTTGAAGCGGGGTCTTGAAATAATTCGTGAAAATGAAATACTGACAGTAAATAATATTGAAGAAATTCAGTCTATTATCGCGCCGAATCATCCGATAAGAAAACTCCCGGGTACAATTTTAAAAAACCAGACAACAAACGAAGTGGTTTACACTCCTCCACAGAATTACAGAGATATTGTTGAGTTACTTAATAATTTTGAACGCTATCTCAATGATCATAAGTTTCATGATATCGACAGTCTTATTAAAATGCCGATAATTCATTTTCAGTTTGAAAGCATTCATCCGTTTTATGATGGAAATGGAAGAACAGGGCGTCTGATCAATATGCTTTATCTTGTTCAGCAGAAACTTCTTAAGATTCCGGTTCTTTATCTTAGCAGTTTCATAATAAGAAATCGTGCCGAGTACTATCAGCTACTCCAGAAAGTTAGAACCGACAATGCCTGGGAAGAGTGGATAATATGGATGCTGAAAGGAGTGGAGCAGACATCAAAAGAGACGATCTTAGTTGTGAATAAAATAAAAAACCTTATGGATATTTATAAAAAAGATATTCGGAACAGTCATGCATTTTACAGTCATGATCTGATAAACATTCTTTTTAAGCACCCCTATACAAAAATATCATTTCTTGAAAAAGAGCTTAAAATACACAGACATACAGCTGCGGGCTATTTAAACACCCTCTCGGAAACAGATTCAAGCATAGAGCCAGGTCGAAAAATTCTTACAAAAGTGAAAATAGGGAAGAGTAATTACTATATAAATGAACCTCTGTTGAATATTCTGAAAAAACGCCCATAAAGAAATTTGCTCCTTCCAAAATGGAATGTCTGCTAAAAAATGTTTGTAAATTTAACGTGGCGCGTTAAATCTGCAAGGATTTTAATTCTTCTAAAACCCGATATCTTCTTCTTTTTCTGAACAGTTTCCTGATTCATCACAGACAGTTACGACGAGTGTGTAGTCGCCGGATTCAAATTCTGTCGGATCGATGCCTTCCGTTTTTTCACCTTTTTTGTCAAAGGCTGTCGCAACAATGTAGAACTCTCTTTCCTGATAGTTTCCGTAGGTGTAGCCGGTGTCGTTCATTTCACAGAGATAATACACACAGACATCAGTTGATTCTTCGGGGTGCATCATCGCGATAAAATCGTATCCATTATGTGTGAAAACAGTTTTTCCATCGCTATCCTTAATTGAGATATCTATCTTTCTCGCAGGGTTTGGCCAGGGATCTGAATCGGTGTAATCGTGAGTTTTTACAACAACATGAAAGAGTTCTGAAACCTCTTCAAAGTCCAGAGTTTTTGTTCTTTCGGCATCGATCAGGCTGATGCTTTCTATCTCAGGATCAGTTGAATCAACTTGCGGGATCATAAGCTCAAGTCCGTTTAGCTTTATCTCCTTTTCGGTCATCACATTTAGGTGAACATGGTGAAAGAAATTTTGACTGAAAGAATCCGGTGTCGGCCAGTAGACGATCTTTCCAACCTGCTCTCCGGCTGCAAGAATTTCATCCGTTCCTTCAAGGTCATAAACAGCCTCGGGAACAGAGTCGTCATCAGTGTGATGATACTGAATTGTAAGTCCATTTACTGTCTGCACAACCACTTGAAAATAATAAGGACTTTCTCCAACTTCCTCTGTTCTGTAGTATCCGATCTCAGTCACTCGACCATCGTAAATATTGTACATTTTTTCAGGATTTGAAAGCACGATATCCGTTCCATGATGAAAATAGGCTCCTAAATATCCTTCTGAATAGTTCTGAAAACTGAGAGAAGTGTGTCCTACCGGATGCGGTTCGTTTTGAGGTTCGAAAGGCCAGAGCATCGAATGGATCGGTATCATGAGATAGTGATCAATATCTTCAATAATGTCCTCATCTTCAATACAGCACTCATCGCCTGTAAGGACCAGTTTAGTCTGTTCTCCTGATTTCATACACTCGACACAAAGTTCATCTGAAAGATTAGAACTTATTGAATTAATTAATGAATCCAAGTCATCCGCATGCATTGTAAATGACGTGTCGACATGATTGAAGTCTCTCAGAACTTCTCTTGTTTCAATGTCTAGAGATACGTTTTGAATAATGAGATCTTCTCCGTTTTTGAACTCGGGAGTTTCCCTTCTCAAAACTATTTTTGTAAGCTCGAGCTTCTGATGATTGTCTGAATCATTTACTTCTGTTTCATCGGCATCCTGTGTTTCTATGTCGGAATCACTTTCTTCCGGATTTTTCAGCGAGTTGTCACAGGAAACCATCAGGAGAAAAATAAGAGTGATCAGGCTTAGATATTTCATAGCACCCTCAAAAAAGTTCCTGGAAGTCTAACCTGACGGATAAGTTCTGTCAAATAGAAGTAACCGCGGCCTTGTCTTGATTTTTCCCTTATATTAACTATATTATATTGCGAAATTTGATTCTAGTATGGAGGATAACATGTCTATGTATATTTGTCACAATTGCAAAAGAGAGCTTGAAGAGCTTGAAGACATCAGAGGAAAAGTCGGTAGACAGGATGTCTGCCCGCACTGCTATGCTGACCTTCACTGCTGTCTTAACTGCAGGTTTCACGATCCTAACTACACAAACGAATGTCGTGAAAATGCACGGGCCTTTATCCGCGAAAGAGATAAATCCAACTTTTGTTCTTCGTTCGAGTTTAAAAAGAACGAGGGAGAGGACGGAAGTGATGAGATCGATGCAAAATCTCAGCTGGGAAATCTTTTTGACCTTTAATTCACCATTTTTTTCTTTTGATCATTTTGGAGCAGTTTAATGTTTAAATACTTCGTCAGGAAAGTCTTCGGAACAGAGAACGATAGATATCTGAAATCCATTTCTCCGTATGTTGATAAGATAAACGGCCTGGAGGGTTCGGTACAGAAACTTTCTGACCAGGACCTTGTGGCTAAAACAGCCGAGTTCAAACAGCGGATAGCCAATGGTGAAAGCCTGGAATCTCTTTTGCCGGAAGCCTTTGCCGTTGTACGTGAAGCAGGTGTCAGAACGCTCAAAATGAGACACTACGACGTTCAGCTTATCGGTGGCATCGTTCTTCATCAGGGAAAGATCGCCGAAATGAAAACAGGTGAAGGTAAAACACTTGTGGCAACACTCCCGATGTATCTCAACGCACTTGAAGGAAGAAGCGCTCACCTTGTTACCGTAAATGACTATCTTGCAGCCAGAGACGCAGAATGGATGGGGCAGATATACCGTTTTCTGGGGCTTTCTGTCGGAACAATTGTCAACGGTATGGCAAAAAGAGACAGGGATGCTGCTTATAAATGCGACATAACATATGGAACGAACAGTGAGTTCGGCTTTGACTATCTCAGAGATAACATGAAGTATGACATTACCCACTATGTTCAGAGAGATCTTCGTTACGCGATCGTGGATGAGGTCGACTCCATTCTCATTGATGAGGCCAGAACGCCGCTTATCATTTCAGGGCCGAGTGATGACAGTACGGATCTTTATGTTAGAGTGAACTCAGTTGTGAGAACGCTTAAAGACGAGGCCCATTTTACAAAAGATGAAAAATCAAAGAATGCCGTTCTTACTCAGGAGGGAATCGCAAAGGTTGAAAGCATGCTCGGCATAGAAAATCTCTATGCTCCTGAAAATCTTGAGCTTGTTCATCATGTGCAGCAGGCGCTTAAAGCCATTTTCATGTTCCACCGTGATGTTGACTATGTTGTCAAAAACATTGACGGAAGCGATAAGGTCATGATCGTTGATGAGTTTACCGGCAGACTTATGGAAGGAAGAAGATACAGTGACGGACTTCATCAGGCTCTTGAGGCAAAGGAGGGCGTTAAAGTCGAAAGAGAGAACCAGACCCTCGCAACGATTACATATCAGAACTTTTTCAGAATGTACGATAAGCTTTCGGGAATGACAGGTACGGCAGATACCGAAGCAAGAGAGTTTGCAGAAATTTATAACCTCGGTGTTACAGTTATACCGACAAATAAACCTGTTATCAGGGATGATGCCCCGGACCAGATCTATAAAAGTCAGAGTGCAAAGGAAAAAGCAGTTATCAAGGATATCATTAAAAAGAAGAATGCCGGACAGCCTGTTCTTGTCGGAACGGTTTCCGTTGAAAAATCTGAAAGGCTGAGCCATCTGCTTACCAGACAGGGAATAAAACACAACGTTCTTAATGCAAAGTTTCACATGAAGGAAGCGGAAGTTGTTGCTCAGGCTGGAAGAAAGGGTGCGATCACGATCGCAACGAACATGGCAGGTAGAGGAACAGATATCGTTCTTGGCGGAAACCCTGAAAAACTTGCTGATGCCGAAGCCGAAAGAGTTCTGGACGAGTTTGATAAAAATAGTTCACAGTACAAAGAGATTTTTGATAAGTTCAAAAAAACCTGTGAAGAAGAGAAAAAAGAGGTTCTGGAAGCCGGCGGACTCCATATAGTCGGTACTGAAAGGCATGAATCCCGAAGGATAGACAATCAGCTTAGAGGACGTTCCGGAAGGCAGGGAGACCCTGGATCTTCAAGGTTTTACCTTAGTCTGGACGACGATCTCATGAGGATATTCGGAAGTGAAAGACTGTCTAACGTCATGGAAAGACTCGGAATTGAGGAAGATCAGCCTATCGAGCACAAGTGGATAACCAAGTCAATAGAAAATGCCCAGAAAAAGGTTGAGGGACACAACTTCGGAATAAGAAAGAACGTTCTTGAATACGATGATGTCATGAATCAGCAGAGAAAGACCATCTATGCGATGAGACGTGACATTCTTACCGGCGGACAGAAGAACAAGGCGGTCATCTATTCCATGATCGAGGAGATCGTTAATGAGATAATTCTGATCTCTATTCCTGAGCGGTCCACTCCCGCTTCGTGGGATTTTGACGGAATAAAGGAGCTGGTCAATCAGCTTACCACGCTTGAATCGGACAGAAAGCTTGAAAGCATTCTTGACACAGAACTTTACTCGTCAATGAAGGCTGAAAAGGCGATGACAGAAATAGCCCAGAAGATCTACGATCATGTTCTTGAAGTCTACGATAACAAGATGGGACAGTATACAGATGAGCTCAGCAGTGAAATGGAAAGACACATTGTTCTTGAAGTTCTGGATCTTTACTGGAGAAGGCATCTTCTTAACATGGACCATCTCAGAGAAGGTATAGGTCTTCGCGGATACGGACAGAAAAACCCGAAACTTGAATACAAGCGTGAAGGCTTCAGGATGTTCACAGAAATGATGAGCAGCATCTATAACGAATCCGTAAAAAGACTTTTTGCTGTTCAGGTCGTTACAGAAGAGGCAATCGAGAAGTTCGAGGAAAAAGAACAGAAAAAGGAAGCCCAGATACAGAGAAGCACGACGAACATGAACCGTGAAACGGTAAAGAGAAAGGCTCCTAAAGTTGGAAGGAATGATCCGTGCCCGTGTGGAAGTGGACAGAAATTCAAAAAATGCTGCATGAACAAAGGTATCTATGACTAGTTACAGAATTAACAGGTTCCTGGCGCTTTGCAAAGTTGCTTCAAGAAGAAGGTCTGAAGAGCTCATCAATGAAGGAAAAGTTACAATAAACAACCGTCTTGCAGTACTTGGTGATAAGGTCGACCCGGAAAAGGACGTTGTTGTCTACGAGGGAAAAAGGTTAAAAATTCCTCAGGAATATGAGTATTATCTGCTGAATAAACCGGAAAATGTAATATCAGCGGCAAGTGATGACCGGGGAAGAAAAACTGTTACTGATTTTCTGCCTGACGGTTCAACTGCAGTTCCCGTAGGCAGGCTTGATCTTGACACGACAGGCGTTCTGCTTCTTACAACTGATGGCGAACTTCACCACAGACTTACCCACCCTTCTTTCGGCGTAAAAAAGAGATACCAAGCTGTAATTACTGGGCATTTTGACGAAGAAGAAGCTGGAAAGATCGAGAAGGGAATAGAGATCGACGGGGTTGTCATGAAGGCTGATAAGGTTGTAGTCCTTGAAAGTTTCGGTAATAAGGCGAAGATCGAAATGACGCTTATGGAAGGGAGAAAGAGAGAGGTGAAAGAGCTCGTTAAGGCCGTAGGGTGCAGGGTCAAAGAACTTAAAAGAACATCTTTTGCCGGAATTCTCTGTGGAAAACTGGAACCGGGAGAACTTAGACCTCTGAATAGTTTCGAGATAAGAAGCTTAAAGAAACTAACTGGATTAATATAGAAAAATGCCCGCTTTGACCGTACTTACAGAAGCAAGTTTTTATCCTGTTTTCACAGGTGGGGTAGACCGAGCCGCTACTAGAAATCCGTCACGGCATAAGAATCTTCCCCTAATATTTCTCAAGGAAAAAACTTATCAGCTCCCAGCTACGCATCAAGCAGGCACCAATAATTCTATTACTTCTGTAACAGGTGTCAACAGAGGACTTGAAAATGTACGATAACATTTACGATATTTACGAGAATAACTTTCTGAAAAACAAATACGGGACAGCTTTTTCCGTTCTTGAGAAGTCAGGTCTCGTAAAGGATGTCAGCTACGACCAGATGAAAGATGACGTGGAAGCTCTCTCAAGATCCATGCTTAAAGCGGGAGTGAAGCCGGGAGACAGGGTCGTTATCTATTCGGAGAACCGCATCGAATGGTATGTCAGTGCAGCGGCTGTCTTTCTTGTCGGTGCCGTAGCAGTTCCTCTCTATGCGACAGCCAGTATTGAGCAGCAGAACTATATTGTCAATGATTCAAAGCCCGTCTTCGCCTTTGTTTCAAAGCTGGCGCTTTATGAAAAGATAGCGGATTATGCTGAAAAGAACTTTTACAGAACGATTCTTTTTGATCTGGACCCGAAGAAGGACGTTCCCTACAAGAATATTTCAGCCTACGAGTTCTTTCTGGATAGAACCAGAGATGCAGTTCCGCCCGCAAGACACCGTCCACAAAAGGACGACCCCGCAGTTTTTATCTATACTTCGGGGACTACGGGTGAGCCCAAAGGAGTTGTTCTTACTCACGGTAACATAATCTCAAACTGCACTCAGCTGCTCGATATTGTTCGTGATATGGATCATCTGAGATATCTTTCGCTTCTTCCCTTAAGTCATGCCTATGAATTTACGGTAATTCACGTCGTGTTTATGACGGGAGGAACGGTAATACCTCTTTCAAAAATGGGCAGGGTTCTTGATTATATCCAGAATCTTAAACCCAATATCACCTGTGCTGTTCCTAGACTTTTTGAAAAGATCTATGGCTCTGTTCTCAAAAAAGTTGAGAAATCCTCACCACTTGTCAGGCATCTGTTTAATCGCGGAATGAAAGTCGGACACAGCGTTTACAAGTATATTGAAAAAGAACGGCCGATGCCTTTTCCCCTTAACCTTCAGTATCTGTTCTACAGGAAACTGGTCTTTGAGGGGATAAGAAAAAAGACGGTGAACTCTATCTCTCTTTTTATTTCAGGAGGGGCAGCCTTAACGAAAGAGGTGGCGATGTTCTTTAATATTCTGGGAACGGTGATCGTCGAAGGTTATGGAATTACCGAATGTTCTCCGGTTGTTAGCTGCAACATCCCAAAAGATAGAGATGTCGGAACGGTGGGCACTCCACTCAAAGGAGTAGAGGTTAAGATATCGAAGGCGGGGGAACTTCTTGTGAAGGGTCCGACGGTAATGAAGGAGTATTATAACAAGCCTGAGCAGACAGCCGAAGTCTTTGAAGACGGGTGGTTCAGAACAGGAGATATAGCGGCCTGGACGGATAATGGAAAGATAAAGATCCTGGGAAGAATAAAAGATCTGATAGTTATGGCTAACGGAAAAAATATCTCTCCTCAGAAAATTGAGGCGAAACTGAAATCCACAGGAGTTGTTGAAAGTGCATGCATAGCAGGAGATGAAAAAAAATATCTGTCCGCCATTATTGTTCCTGACTTTGAAGTGCTGACGGATTACGCGAAGAGCAATGAGATCCATTTTAAAGATGAAAAGGACCTTGTCTCTCATCCGGCAGTGGTCAGAATGATCAGAAAGAAAGTTTTTGAAGTAAACAAGACCATAGAGCCTCACGAGGCGATAAAAAGATATCACGTTATGGATAGGAAGTTTACTGTGGAGGAAGGAGAGCTTACCCCGACCTTAAAAATAAAAAGAAGTTTTGTGCTGAAAAAATACGAAGACATTTTTAACTCCCTTTATAATGAGTGAAAACCATGAAAGATTACGACTATTCAAAGCTAAACCCTCAATTTAAAGAAGAATTCAGAACGGAGACCGATTTTGACAACTATATTGTTGCCCTCTATGTTTCATTGGCGGTCGCAATTTTTCATATACCGCTTATTCTTCTTGACATAGAACGATTCTTATTTCATAAAGAACTGTTCAGCAAAGAAGGTTTTTTTGAGATCTCAATAATTCATGCTGTCTTTATCGTTCTTTTTTTTGCCATAGCTTTTGTCGGTAAACTTAATAGAAAAAAGGTCACAGAGAATAAGAAAAACAAATTTTTGTCCGTTTACTGGAGAATTTTTCTTGTCTCAACGATGATCTATGCCTTTTTTACTTCTCCTGCCTGTCACCTGATGCATGGAAACAGCACAACGTTCTTTATTGTTGTCATTGCGGCAGCTACAGCTTTAAAAATAAAGCCTTCCGAATATCTTTTTCACTCGATATTTCTTGCCGTAACGACGCTGCTTTATCTTTATACTGTTGTTGAAGAGCCTAATGCCTTTACTGGCTATGTGCTTGATTTCTTTACAGTTACCTTTATGTCTGTTTTTATTAACAGGGTGGTCTTCCGGCGAGCAGTATCACAGTTTATCTATAAAAAGGACTTTGAAAAAGAGCAGGCGGAAAAGATAGTTTCCCAGGAAGCAAACAAGGCAAAAAATATGTTTCTTGCAAACATGAGCCATGAGATCAGAACCCCGCTTAACGGAATAAAGGGGATGCTGACCCTTCTTGACGGTACTCAGGTAAACGAAGAACAGAAAGAGTATATAGATTATGCCAGTCAAAGCTCGGATGTTCTTTTGGGAATCATTAATGATATTCTGGAGTTGAGTGTTATTGAAGCAAATTCTATCCCGATAGAGCCTGAATCTTTCCATTTCCGCAAGATGATGAGATCCGTTATCGGAAATCTGAAAACTCAGGCAGAAAGTGAAGGGCTGGGGCTTAACCTGAATATAGATGAAGCTGTCCCGAATAAGATCTATGCGGACAGTGTCCGGCTCGTACAGGTTATTAACAACCTTGTCGTAAATGCAATAAAGTTCACGACGGAAGGTAAGATAGATGTTAATGCAAAGATCTCTTTTCCTGAAAAAAGTGACAGACAGTACCTGCGGATCGAAGTGATCGATACAGGCATGGGAATTCCTGAAGATAAGATAGAATATCTCTTTGAAAATTTTACTCAGCTTGATTCGGGTTTCCGTAAAAAACACAGAGGTGCCGGGCTGGGACTGTCAATAGCAAAGAAGATCGTTGAGCTGATGGGTGGCAATATTTCTGCATATCCTAACAGTCCGGATAAAGGTACGACCTTTTATTTTCAGATCCCTCTGGAATCTCTGAACGATGATGATGTAGAAGAGATAAGTTCAGAAGATATTGTTATCGGAAGTGACTGTCTGAAGAAAAAGAAGTTTCTGCTTGTTGAGGATAACAATGTAAACAGAGAGCTGGTCATTAGATTTCTTAGAAACGAGAACTGCTATGTAAAATCTGCCCGTAACGGTCTTGAGGCACTTGAGCTTTACAAGGCTGAGAGATTTGATGCGATAATCCTCGATATCCAGATGCCTGTCATGGACGGTGTAGAAGCGACAAAAAGGATTCGGGAGATGGAAAAGGAAAGGGATGAACACACTCCGATACTTGCACTTACTGCCTATGCCATGAAGTCTGAAAGGGAGCTTTTTATCAGAGAGGGAATGGATGACTATCTTTCCAAACCCGTAAAAAGAGAGGACCTGTTGAAAAAACTTTGTAAGCTTGTTGATAATGGAGAAAAGCAATGAAATTATTAATACTGTCGGTGATCTTTTTTCTGGCTGTTTCATGCGGGATTGAAGAGCAGATCTCTCCTGACAACGAGAACAATGATTCAGATACAGTCGCGGTTAATGATGCGTCTGGTGATGAAAGTGAGGTCAGTGATACGCAGACTGCCGATGATGCTGAAGAGCAGGATGACGATAACATTCCGGAATCCTTCTGTTTTTCTGGAGACGCGATTCTTTATGAAGGAGACCAGCAGTTTACAATGTGCGGAGACGATTTTAACAGAGTTCAGAAACAGATCTGTAAAAATGGAAGGTGGGTGAATGAAGGTGACTGTCTCCTTAACTATGCCGTTGTTCCTGACAGCGAGTTTCTCATGGGTTGTGATCTGGAAAAAGAAGGCAGCTGCGAAGAGAATAATGTTCCTGTTCACGAACTTAGACTTTCGGAGTATTCGATTGACAAATTTGAAGTTTCCACTGAAAGGTATGAACAGTGCATAGCTTCAGGTTACTGTAACAATAACGATTCGGAAAAGCCTCATTATCAGACAACAGACGATTCTTATAGATGCAACATTGATAACTCTGACAGAGAAAATCATCCTGTCAACTGTGTGAGCTGGTATGGCGCAAAAGCCTACTGTGAATGGGTGGAGATGAGACTTCCGACAGAAGCTGAATGGGAAAAAGCGGCAAGAGCAGGAAATGTTCAGATATTTCCCTGGGGCAACTCTCCTGAACCCGATTGTGACTACGCAATAATGAAAACTGTTTCTGCAGGCTGCGGAAACAACGTTACCTACCCTATAGGAACGTTGCCGAAGGGTATTTCTCCTTACGGTCTTTACAACATGGCCGGAAACGTTGCCGAATATGTAAGTGACTGGTACAGCAGTGTTTTTTATAAAGATGAAGCAGCTGAAGGAAGGGACTGTGCAGGCCCTGAAGAGCCTGAAGCAGGTTATGAGGGGTATAAAGTCTGTCGAGGAGGTTCCTATCTTTATGATGGCAGAAGATCAAGAACAGCATACAGAAGTTCCTG
Source organism: uncultured Spirochaetales bacterium (assembly GCA_964614215.1). Taxonomy (GTDB): domain Bacteria; phylum UBP6; class UBA1177; order UBA1177; family UBA1177; genus CAZTKP01. The sequence continues at coordinate 27,328 of CAZTKP010000014.1, forward strand.
CAGAATTGATGATTTCTCTTCAGACATAGGCTTCAGATGTGCCTCGGACAAGAAGGATTAGAGACCTTTTCTTTTTCTTTACAGTACTACAAGGTTTTATATAATGACAAAGCGGTAAATTTTACGAGGACAGAATGAGCTATCAGGTTGTAGCAAGAAAATGGAGACCCCAGAAATTCGGAGATGTTATCGGTCAGGACCATATAACTGAAACATTAAAGTTCGCTATCACAAAAAACAGGATAGCGCCCGTTTATCTTTTTACCGGCATAAGAGGTACTGGAAAAACATCTCTTGCCAGAATTATGGTTAAAAGTCTCAACTGTCTTGATCCCGCCGGCGACGGTGAACCTTGCAATAAATGTGAGAACTGTATTGAGATTATGGAGAACAGAAGTCCTGATATCGTGGAGATAGACGGGGCGTCCAACAACTCTGTTGACGATGTAAGGAACATCAAGGAAAACATCACATATTCTCCAGTAAAATCAAAGTATAAGGTCTATGTTATAGACGAAGTTCACATGCTTAGTAAATCGGCGTTCAATGCTCTCTTGAAGACTCTTGAAGAGCCGCCGTCACATGCCCTTTTTATTCTGGCGACCACTGATCCGCAGAAAATTCCTACAACTGTTCTCAGTCGTTGTCAGAGATATGATCTCAGAAGACTTTCAATAGAAGATGTTGCAAAACAACTGGCAAAAATTCTTGACAGTGAAAGTCTAGAGTACGATATGGAGTCGCTCTACTCAATTGCAAGAGAAGGTGAAGGAAGTATGAGAGACAGCCAGACGATCCTTGAGCAGCTGGTGACTTTCGGTGACGGAAAAATAAGTGATAGCGAAGTCTCCCTTATTCTCGGGAATTCGGATAAGAAAGTGCTGAGATCCATAATAGAAAAGATCTCCGGGAAAAATTCCGAAGAGGCTCTAGGGCTTGTCAGGGACATCTATAAAAATGGAAAATCGGTTGAAAAGGCGTTTAGAGATATTCTTCAGATGCTTCATCACGTAGTTCTTTACAGTGAGCTCCGGAACGACAGTTTTATTGAGGCTCCGGAAGAGGAGAAAGCCTGGATAAGGGAATGTTCGGCTAAGGCTTCGGCTCCTGACTGGCTTAGACTTTTCAGATTCTGGAATGATGAGTACGAAAAGATCAGAATATCCGAGTTTGCTCTTATGGTTTTTGAGATCGCTGTTATTACAGCCTGCGGTTTTCCGACTATGGCGGATTTCAGGACGATCGCTAAAAATATTTCAGAAGTGGCCGGAACTGAAAAAAAAAAATCTGAACCTCACGTAGAAGAAAAAACTCCTGTTAAACCGCAACCCGTGTCAAACCCGGAACCTAACCCTGAGCCTGAAACGGAACCTGAAACGGAACCGGAGCAAGTTCCGCTTGTCTGGAAATCTTTTGTAGATCAGATGAAAAAAACAGATTCCTTTTTTTCGGGAGCCCTTGTTAACCTGCCTTACGAGGAAGATGAGCAGAAAGTTTCTATTTCCGTTGATGTGAACCTTGATCTTGCCAGAAAAGAGGTTGTTGAAAGGCTGAAAAATGAGTTTGATGGTTTTTTTAAAGGTAAAAAGAGTCTGAACGTGGTGCTTGAGGGAGAAAAAGGGCTTTCGATCTACAGGAACAACGAGATCGAAGAAAGGAAGACCAGAATAAAGGAAAGTCCTGCGGTGAAGGAAGCTGAGCAGATGGGCTTTATTCTGAAAAATATTAGTGTAGAATGAAAAAAGAAAAAGTCTTTGGAATAATTACATCTATAATTTTCTTTCTAGTGTTCTTTATCTGGGGAACTAAAGGAAAGTTCTGGACAGTTTTTACTGCTTTTTATCCTAAGTTCCACTACATTTTTCTGGGATCTTCAGTTGCTCTGCTGCTGATAGCCTTTTTTGCTGCTAAACCTGTTTCAGCAGTGTTTCAGTTCGCGGTGAAAAACAGATACTATATCTTTCCTCTACTCGGTTTTGTCTTTTCAACCCTCATCGCAGTTTTTGTTTTTCAGAGTGTTCCGCATGTTGTTGATGCCAGTCATTTTCTCTGGACGGCAAGGGTTTTTATCGAGACAGGTTCGTTCCACCTGCCTTCCCCGGAACTATATGAATATTACCGCAACACTTTCAATGTTGATCTGAACGGACATTATCT
>CAZTKP010000015.1:0-12956 GCA_964614215.1 uncultured Spirochaetales bacterium
TCCCCTGAAAACGATATCCTTTCCTGCAAGCTCGACAAAACCGTCATAGTTCTTTTCATTATTACAGACTTCCGCTTCACCGCTAAGTTCGCCGATAAGTGAAATATCCTTCAGAAAAGGTTTAAATACTGATAGAGGAACCTCTTCAAGATCGATATAATAACAGGGATTCTCACCTGTTTCAAAACTAAGTTCCAGCTCTCCTCCCTGATTGTTTATATCACTGAGAACAACTGTGCCTGAAAGTTCACCGAACAGCATATGAAAAAAAGAAGGCCTGAACTGAAGTTCATAGAAACTAGTCGTTTTTTCCCCTTTTTCAGTAAGAGCACCCTCATAGATAGATATATTTCCAAGGATCGAAACGTCCACATCTTCAGCAACAAGTCCCATATCCTTAACAAACAGCCTTTCATTTATTTTAGCAAGAATGAAATCATCCGGCAGAAAGACCTTCATTCCCAGCCAGATACCGATAAGAACCGAGCCGTTAATAAACAGAAATCCCCTGATAAAAGCCCCTGTCCTGCCGTGACCTATCAGATCCTTCAGTTTTCTGTACCAATCCATCAGTCTATTCATTTTCAGTCCCCTTCTTTAAAGCGGCTATAACAGCATTTACATAGTAACTATCCTTGTTGTATCTGTTCTTGATGCTCAAAGAATCAATAAAAACGTATCTTGATTTATTTTCGATACCGTACAGAAAGGCAAGAGCACTTTCCAGAGACACGTTGCTCATGTTCACTTCGGTCCTTTCAATTATAATACCTTCTTTTTTTCTCGGCTTAAGCTCTTTAAGGCTTCTGATCTCCACTCCGACACTTTCCTTGACCGTACTTATGTCTGAATTAAGGTTTACATTTCCAGCTTCTACACTGTTCTTCATTTTCTCATTTTTTATCTGTGCAGCTTTGTATACCTTCTTCATGGATAACATCTTCTGTAGAACTTTTTCCTGCTCAGTAATTGTGCTTTTTGCCGAATCGATAGAAAGTTCCATAAGATACCAGACCCCCACAAAAACAAAGATCATCACAAAGGTAACGAGAAAAGTAAGTATCGTCCTTTCTCTTTCACTTAAACTGGAAAGCTGGTTTAATATCTTTTCCTTCATGACTTATCTCCCTCAGACTTTGCCTTCTTTTTTCCTTTTTTGGCTTTTTTCCCGGTCTCTCTCTTGCTGCTTTCACCGAAAGAAAAACTTATTTTGAAAGAGTTCTTGCTGCCTCTTGAATTTATCTGCCCTCTGTTAAGGTTGTATATGAGCTCATCCTTTTCAAGGTTTTCAGTAAGTTTATTTATATCTTCCAGAGTGTCACTTAGACCTGAAAGGCTTATTTTCCCCTCTTCTTTGACCGAAAGGTCTCCGATCTCTACGGTGCTCCCTTCAAATACCGCATGAGGAAAAACTCTTTCCATTATAAAAAGAGCACTGTAGGGATAAACGCTTTTTTTATCTATTCCTGCAGTTTCTCCTCTTATGGTCTTCTTCATGATAGAAAGAGCCTGCCGGGCAGAAGGATAACTTTTCCCAAGAACCTCCTTCATAACCTTCGCCGTCCTTTCCTGGCCTCTTTCGATCCTTTCATCCAGATATCCTTTTCTGACCTGCATACCGGCCACAAGCAGAACAAGGGCGATCAAATAGAAAACAGCAGCAAGAATTATCCTCTTTTTAAGAAAGCTGAAGCCTCCTCGATAAGCATATTCTCCCACTGCGAAATTAATATCCGGCACATTGTCCGCAATGCTGGAGATCTGTATTAAAGCTTCTTCAGCACCCACATAGATAAGCGGCTCCTCTGAGAATGCCGAACCATCTAAAGCTTCGACGATCTTATTAGTTCCAAAAGGCATCGGACTGTCAACAAAGATCACTGTCTTTCCAGGCTTACCGGCATAAGGAGCAAAGATACCCATGATCTCAGTGAAGAAATTTCTAATTATTTTGCTTATCCTTATCTCAATATCGGAAAGATTTGAACTTTTACTGATATCTCCGGACGCACGGATCCATTTGTTCAGTTCCTCATCGCTGTCATCTCCAAGAACATCTCTGATCTGGTCAAAAACTTTATCCAGACCTTCAGTTCTTGCAATCTGACCTGAATCGTTAACAATAACGGAATAGTCTGTTCCTATAAATATTGACTTCTCATAGTTTTCCTGAGGATCAAAGAAAAGAATATTTTCAGGAATAATGCTTCTGAACTTTTCCCTACTCATATCGTCAAACTTTCCAAGCAGTTCTTCAACTGAGTCTTTCCTTATGCAGAAAACCTTAGTCTCTTCATGATCCTGGAACTTATTTACATCAACTATCAGTTCATTTTCCTTAAAAGGGGTATCTGTCTCCAGATCCTGTGCAACTATCTTTTTCAGGTATGAAGCCTTAACAGGAGGATAATTCCTTGAATAGTATAGAATGTCCTTTGCTCCGACCACAAGGTCCAGATAGTCATACTCTCTGATCTTTTCCACTGCGGCTTCCATATCAAGGACAAGCATATCTTCAAATTCAACCTTGTTATACTCCTTTTCAAAAGAGCAGAAAAGCACCTTATCCTTTAAAAACCTGCACGATGCGAATCTCATGCCTTACACCTCAGCCTTCTCTGTAATAATATATATTTCCTTCTTTATCGACTACCATTTCAACCCAGCTCTCAATACCTTCCTTTATTCCCACTGCCTTGATCCTGTAAACACTGCCGGCCACATCAAGAACTTTTTCTATCTCCTTGCTAAGCTCAACACCTTCTTCAAGACATGCCTGGGTAAAATCAGCTACCTTTGAAAACCCGTCCTTTGCCTTTTTTGCAAGGATCTTTCCCAGAAACTCTCTCATTGCGTCCTCATTATAAAACACAGTCGCAGCCTTATCGACAGCATACGCTCTTATAAGTGCTTCAAGCATAAAATGGGAAGCTTTATTAATATTTATCTTGCCTGTTGAATAGATCGTTGTGTAAGGATCCAGGATTCTGTAGATAACCGGTGTTACACCATATACCATCAGAAGTTCCTGCTTCGTATCAAAACGGGAATTTTTAACTTTGTACTGCGGATCGAAATCATCATAGGCCGACTGTTCGTCACCGCCTGAGATATACTTTTCCCCATCAGTGTACTTGTCATCTCCCACATCAACCCAGTCTACAATATTCTGAATAAGTTCCGAGCGATCAACGTATTCAGCCCTTGAAGTGTTTTCCAGAAAGATAAAATCATAAAATTCAGGCTCGATAACTCCTTCAAGCATTTTAATAATAGCCGCCTTACTTCCATAGGCGAGCTGATTGAGATTTATCTTTGTATCCTCACTTTCAAAATCTATCCTGAAATCACCGGGGAACTTGAAAATAGGATCACCTGTTTCCGTATAGGTCTCTTCTGTCTGATCATTCAGGGCTGAACCTGCAACGCTATCCTCTCCTCCCTGATTTTTCATTCCGACTATATCCTCAACATCAGCCATCGGCCCTGCCGTTGTAAAACTTCTAAGCAGCTGCGTGTCAAAAGGAACAATGTCCCATATCTCTATGGACTGTCCCATGTTAAACTTCTTAAGTATGGATTCCACCTGCTTCTGAAGATCAAAAATAATGACTGCAAAACTCACGGCACTTGCAGCAAGAGCCTGAGCCTCGGCCTTTCTTTTATAGTTCATTGCAAGATCGAACTCTGTCTTTGCTTCATAGTTCATATCTGTAACAATAGGCAGCATGATCGCGATCATAACAACAACGATAACAAGGGCAACGCCCTTTTCCCTGCTTCTGATCCTTAAAATTTTCTTCAACCAACTTTTCATGCTCACCTAAAAACTTATTGCATTTGTCATTTTAAGTTTGATAACAGTCTCTACCTTATGGTCCGGCTCTCCCATATCCCCTTCTTCCGCAATTATCGTAATTTTAATTTTTGTCGGAAGCATATTAAGGTTGTCCGCACTTTCAGTATTCCATTCCTCGACCCACTCCTTGCTAAGCGGTTTCCAGAATTCGAACTTTATTTCCTTAAAACCCCTGAAGACCGGATAGACGTTACCCCCTCTTTCCGGGAAGTCATCTACCCACGGACTCTCCCTTCTGAAAAGAACGTTCTCATCATCAACCATTTCTCCGAAATATTCGATCTCTGTCTGATCACACTGCTTTACATCAGCCTGCATACGTACATGGTTCAGTGTAGTAAGGGTCAGATGGGAAACCGGACTGTCCGGGACATTTTTGAACAGAGTCTTGTGCGTTTCTTCCGGGACTCCTTTATTCATTGTCAGATATGCATTTTTAATGTCGTTTCTTATCATATCAAGAGTGAAGTATATCTGTCTTTCCCGATTCATTATTTCCCGAAGCCTTGACCTGCCTATAAGTATGTTTGAAAAAGAAAAATACACCGAGACTATAAGTATTGCCGTAATGCTCATGGCAACAAGAACTTCAATAAGTGTAAAGCCTTTTTCCTTCATTATTTTCCCTTATTAAATCTACCCCTGTTTAAAGCCGGGTTTGAAAGGTTCTTATTAACCGGATTCTGAAAAAGCTTGCTTCTCGACGCAGGACTTCCGGTGTTACCGCCCGGAGCTCCCCTATACTGCTGAAACTGTTTCACTGTGCCTTCCGTTGTAAGAAAAACTGTAAATTCCACTTTCTCAGATTCTTTCTCTCCCTTTCCCCAGAAAACGATCAGAGTAAGTTTTCTGATCCTCTCCTTAAAGAAATCCTCAATATTTCCTTTAGCAAGAGACAGCATCGATGCAGCTTCTTCCTGCTTTCCCTCGGTTCCGTCGCTTGAACCGGTAAAATCAGGAAGAGGGATAAATACTTTCTTTATCGAATACTTCCATTTAAAACCTTCATAGGCATCTTCTTCAAATTCACCTTCTTCCTCATACTCCATCTCCGGAAGTCCGTCCTCTTCTATTTTCAGCTCTATATCGTGCAGTTTCAACCTTGCAAGCTCAGTTCCCAGATAGATGTTGTCAACCTTTGAGGCATAAAGATAACTAGCTGATATTATTCTAGTTACCGCGAAAAGCACCCCTGCCAGAATTGCTGTGGCGGCAAGAACTTCTATGAGAGAGAAGCCTTTTCTCATGACTTGCCCTCCGCGTCCTGATCTTCAAAAAGGTCAGAAAAATCGACCAGATCCTCTTCAAAACTTCCCGGTTTTATCTTTATGTTCATAAACATATCGGACGTTATATAGGCGAAACTGTCAAGCTCGCCCTCATCATCCTGACCAAGAGAAAGATAGAAAGGCTCTATACGTCCTTCCGGGAAAATATAGATATAGAGATTTGTATCCTTTTCCTTATCTTCGTCCTTTTCAGCTTCAAGAGTTTCAGGTGTCACAACCTCCGGAGTATGGTAAGCATAAAATCCTGTAACTATAAGATTTTTATCAAATTTCTTCTTATCAGAAGCTGCCTGGAATTCAGGTTTCAGCACTGCTTTTATCGACCTCCTGTCAGGAATAAAGTTCTCGTAATTGTAATAGTCACTGTTGTCAAGATCCTCTTCATCTCCCATAAGCCTAGCTTTTTCGAAAATATTATCGGCACCAAGAGCCATACCCATATTCTCGAAAGGATCCGAATCCTTTTCCTCCATTTTCTCAAGCAGTTCTTCCGTTCTTTTTCTTTTTTCAAGTGTATCCTCCCCTGAAGAGAGAAAAAAAGGCGTCTCACTGCTTTCCGCCCAGTAAGTTCCGTCTTTCATACTGACAGCTATACGGATATACAGTCTGTCTCTAACTGATGTCATGAACTGAGATCTTAAGAACGCATTGAAGTTTCCAAGATCAGATGATGCACGGAAACGTCCGAAACTTCCAACACCGACAACTATCGAAGATGCAAGCATAATAATGATCGCAACAACGACCAGCATCTCTATCATTGAAAATCCGGACCTTCTCATGGTCTATTCCTCGTCACCGTCCCAGTTTGTTATATCGTCTTCTCCGCCTTCTCTTCCGTCAGCTCCGAAAGAATAGAGATCAAATCCGTCATCGTTGTTGGATCCGGGAAAAATATAAATCTATTCGTGTCCCCAAGGATCCTTGGGAACTTTCTTTTCCTTGAGTATCTTTTCCTCGACAAGTCTGCTGAGACCGTCATCACTTTCAGGATATCTTCCGAACTCTGTCTTATAAAGATCGAGCGCATTTGAAATTGTCTGAATATCCATCTTTGCCTGTTTGACCTTAGATTTATCAAGATAGGTCATAACACCGACACTTACCGCTCCCATGATCATTGCCATGATCGTGATAACGACCATGATCTCAAGAAGTGAGAATCCCTTTGAAACGCCTCTTTTGCTCTCTTTAAGTCAAGCTTTAATAAAGTTTTTCATAACTAAACCTCCAAAAATTATCTATCCAACAGCATCGTTTATCTTCAAGATCGGCATAACAACTGCAAAAACAATAAAACCGATAACAACCGCCATAGCAACGATCATGATCGGCTCAAGCATTGCTGTAAGCCTGTCCAGTGTATAACGAACTTCTTTTTCGTAACTATCTGAAAGAGTTTCAAGCATCTCCTCGAGCTCTCCGCTCTGTTCACCGATGGATATCATCTGTATGACAATAGGTGGAAACTCCCCGCTTCTTTTAAGTGGAACAGCGATGGACTCTCCTTCCTTAATATTCTCTCTTGCACTGGCAACAGCCATTTCAAGAACTTTGTTATCAATGACCATCTTAACAATATCGAGAGCCTTCAGAATGGGAACTCCGGATTCTAGAAGTGTTGAAAGCGTCTTTGAAAACCGGCTGATAGCGACCATTCTGTTAATACGTCCGAAAACCGGCATCTTAATAAGAAAGCCGTTCCATTTGATCTTTCCTTTTTCAGTAGATATGTACTTTCTGAAAACAATAAAAGAGCCTACTCCCAGAAGCAGTATCAACCACCACCAGTTCCCTATAAAACCGGAAAGCCAGATAAGGACCTGTGTCTGAAAAGGAAGAGCCATATCAATATCTTCGAACATCTTTGAAAGTTTAGGAATAACAACCGTAAAAAGAACCCCGACAACAAGTATGGCAACGAACATCAGAATAACGGGGTAGGTCATTGCTCCCTTCACCTTATTTCTCAGATCGACCTGAGATTCCATAAAACCGGCCAGTCTCATTAGAACTTTATCTGTCGCTCCGCTCTCCTCTCCCGCCGCGATCATATTACAGAAAAGATCATCGAAGATATCAGGAAATTCCCTGGCACTCCTGCTGAAACTGTAACCTTCGTTCATTTTACTCTTAATAATGATAAGAGCCTCTTTTAAAGTCTGGTTCTCCTGCTGCTCAGCAACTGCCGCAATCGATTCGACAAGCGGTATCTTAGCCTTCTGAAGAGTTGCAAGAAGCCTTGTCATTGAAGAGACTTCATCAAGAGACACCTTCTTCCTTCCGATTGTCAGAAGACTTTTCAGGGTACTGAAGCTGAAACTGTCTCTGCTTCCCTTTTCTCTTATTTCAGTTATGTAATATCCCTCGGAAAGAAATTTACTTTTAACCGCGGCTTTATTGGAAGATTCAATGTTACCTCTTATCTCCTTACCGTTGGAGTCTATAATCTTATAGGCATAGAGCGGCATCAGTTATCCTCCTGAGTCCTGAGAAGCACTTCTTCCGGAGAGGTTATTCCTCTAATTGCTTTAAGCGCACCGTCCTCTCTGAGGTTAAGCATTCCGTTTGCCGCAGCGATCTTTCTGATATCTCCGGCATCCTGTCTGTTAACGACAGCTTTCCTAAGTTCATCATCCATCAGGACAAGTTCAAAGATGCCCGTTCTGCCTGTATATCCGGTATGAGCACAATCCTCACATCCGACAGCCTTATAAAAAGGATGATTCTTATATTCATCCGGATTAAGGCCCAGTTCTTCAAGAACAGTAGGCTCCGGGTAATAGACTTCTTTGCATTTTGTGCAGAGTTTTCTCACGAGTCGCTGGGCAAGAATTCCTACAACTGTCGAAGAGATAAGAAAAGGCTCTATTCCCATATCAATAAGTCGGGTGAAAGCCGTCGGAGCATCGTTTGTGTGAAGTGTCGAGAAAACAAGGTGACCGGTAAGAGATGCGTTGATAGCGATATCTGCCGTCTCCTTGTCCCTGATCTCTCCGACCATGATTATATCGGGGTCCTGCCTGAGTATTGATCTCAGTCCACTCGCAAAGGTAAGTCCTATCTTCGAATTTATATGGATCTGGTTTATTCCCTTCAGCTGGTACTCAACAGGATCCTCTTCCGTAATTATCTTGACATCGGGAGAATTGATCTCGGTAAGAGCAGAATAAAGCGTCGTTGTCTTACCACTTCCAGTAGGTCCTGTAACAAGAAAAATACCGTGTTTCATCTTTATGATCTTTCTCATCTTCTCAAGATCACCTTTCGTAAAACCACTATCATCAAGAGAAAGTCTCTGAGACCTTTTATCAAGAATACGGAGAACGACCGATTCACCGTGAACACTTGGAAGAGTAGATACACGGAAGTCAATATCGTTTCCTGCGATCTTAACTTTAATATTACCGTCCTGCGGGAGTCTCTTTTCCGAAATATTCAGACGACTCATGATCTTGATTCTCGTAATAAGTCCCGCCTGAGCAGCTTTAGGAACTTTCTGCATAGGATAGAGTTTGCCATCCTTTCTAAACCTGACAATGACTTCATCTTCAAAAGATTCAAAGTGAATGTCACTCGCCTTTTCCTTAACTGCTTTTGCAATGGTGTTGTTCACAAAACGGATAATAGGAGCCTCATCGTTCGAATCGATAAGGTCGGGAATAGCCATATCCTCCCCGGCCATATCCGCAAATTCTTCAGCGTTCAGAGATTCCTCGTCACTATCCATCTTACTGTACGCATGGTTTATAAGCTCTGTCATCTTTGAAGGAGGACAAAGGTAAGGAACAACATTTTTACGGTAGATCATAAAAAGCTGGTTCATCAAAAGCGGGTCTGTTTTCGTTATTACAACATGAAGGTCATCGTCGAGACAGAGCGGCAGAGCTCCGAACTTTTTTGCAATGGATATCGGAAAATTACCGAGTATGTTAGGATCGACCTTCTTAAGAACCTCTTCGGATACAAGTTCAATGCCCAACTGATCACTGAGAACTTCAGTCAGCTTTTCATCACTGAGAAGTCCTTCTGCAACAAGGATCTCTCCTATAAGCCGATTGTCGGACTCCTGTATTTTCAAAGCTGTTTCCAGTTGCAGATCTTCAATATACTTCTTATCAAGAAGCATCTGTCCGATAAGTTTTCTGGTCATGATCATTCTCCGTCAATTTCCGGAACGAGCTCGTCCTCTCTTTCTGAAAGATCTTCAAGATAGGAATCATTTTCCTTCAACTCAGGCTCCTTTTCCTTCTTAACTTTCTCCACTTCTCCATCCGGAGTAATAATGATCGGCTCATTGTTCACTTTGTTGGCCTCTATCCTGAGAAGCTCTTCTTTTTCCTTCTCATTTTCATCGTTGACAGCCTTAACAATTGCAAGGAGCGGACCTCTTTTCTTTTCAAGATACACACTTTCCTCAAAAGATTTTCTTCCACCGTAGAACTTCTTCTCGAACTCTTCCCTCTCTTCGATCTTTCTTTTAAGTATTCTGCTGAAATCCGCTTTACTTTCAATAACATGAGGCGTCAGAATAATAAGCAGATTAACCTTTTTCTTGACTGTTCTCTTATACTTGAAAAGTGCTCCAAGGACCGGAATATCACCAAGAATAGGAACCTTGTTTTCATAATCTGTTATAGAATCTTTCATCAATCCACCGATAACTATTGTCTGTTCATTCTCGGCATTTATTATGGTCTTCGCCTGTCTTTTTGTCGTTCTGAAGCCGTACTGAGTCTGAGCTCCAAGTTCCGTAACCTCCTGATTTACTTCAAGAGTCATATACCCGCTCTCATTTATCTGAGGTTTTATCTTCAATTTTAAAGCAACGTCCTCTCTAGTATATGTAACAGTGCTTCCAGCCGTACCGCTGATTATATTTCCTGACGGGAACGGGATCGTTTCACCGACCGTGATCTCGGCTTCCTCGTTATCTGTTGTAAGAAGATGCGGTGTCGACATAACATTAACAGCGTTATCGCTCTTAGCAGCATTGAGAATTATTCCAAGAGACGGTATTCCATCGGTCAGAGAAAGTCCGGGAATACCTGAAGTTCCGGATATGTCCGGGCCCACCATACCTGCGACAGTACCTGGGACCATACTTGCATCAAGAGCTTTTCCGAAAAAGAGCGGGATACTTTCACCTGCGACATCTACCTCCAAACCACCAGCTGTGTATGCATTTCCATACTCAAGGCTGTCATCGACATTAACCTCGAGAATTGCTGCCTCTACAAAGACCTGTTTTCTTCTGATATCAAGTTTCTCTATAACATTTTTCAGGTTTCTGAAGTCTTTAAGCGATGAAACAACAACAAGAGAATTTGTTGATTCATTGGCGGATATCTGGACTTCTCCTTCAAAGACATCGGCTCCTTTTTTGCTGTTCTTTCCGCTACTTCTCTTATTCTTGGAAAGGGTGTTCAGGGTTTTTACAAGGTCCTCAGACTTTGCATTCTGAAGCTTTACAACATGTATCTCACCTTCACCCTCAACTTCTTTATCAATATTCTGAACTATCTGCATTAAAAGAGTATATATCTGCTTTGTACATAGAACTATGAGCTGCTCACTTCTCTCATCAGCAACAAGGTGAAGGTACATATCCTCACCGTCTATTCCCTCTTCTTCTCCGGCAGCTTTATTGTTCTTCATGCTTTTGGGCGTAGGAAGTCTTTTCTTTCCGCCGACTCCTGTTATCTGGGGGGTATTGTCACCACTGCTTTTCTTTGATCTTCTCTTCTTTTTCTTAAAATCTTTAAAAATGTCGTCTATGATCTTCTTTGCATCACTTGCATCGACATATTTCAATTTTAGAAAATACAGCTTCGCAGAATCTGATTCAGAAGGCTGGTCAAGCTGTTCAATTATTGTTCTCATTTTTCTAATATTGGCAGAATAGTCGATCAGTATGAGTGTCGAATCGTCAAAAACCTGCTGAGTTCCACCTTTATCTGCAAATATCTTAAGAACTTTATTCATATCGTTCGCATCAACATGCTTAAACTTGATAATAGTCGCAACCATCTGAAATCTATCCGGAGTATTTGTTCCTTTATAGATGGGAATTCTAAGTCCGGGAATATACTTCTCTTTCTCAATGACCATAAACTTTCCCTCAGGCACTACGCTGTAATGATTAAGCGCAAGAAGTGCAAGAAAGGTATTGTAAGCCTCCCTGATAGTAACCTTCTGAGGAGCCATCAATGTCACTTTAGCTTTGCTGAGATTGTCTGTAATTATGAAATTCTTATTCATTAGTTCTGAAAAAGTCTTCACAACATTTATCAGCTCCTCATCTTCAAAATCAAGTTTGATCTTGGTATTAAGATCAAGCGGAGCCATATGTTTCACCTCTACTTTCACTTCTTCCTTTTCATCCTTTCCTGCATTTTCAGGATCTTTTTCCCTGTCAAGGATCGTTTTTCTTCTAGGAGGAGTTACTGTTCTTACCTTCGGTGATTTACCCGGACTTTCTCTCTTCACATCATCTTCATCCTTTTCCTTTTTAGCTTCCTTACTGTCTTTTTTCAGGTTAACCTTTTTCAGGTTCGGCTTAAATTTGCTCTTTAAACCTTTTATCCTCTTGTTAATGTTGACGGGCATCTTTACATCCCTCTCCTCCTCCGCGTAAACACCTGTGAAGAGCAGAATGCAGATAACTAGAAAAGCTGTTTTCACTGGATACATTGTAGTCTCCTATTCTATTGTATATTCTAAAGTTTCATTCTGTCCGCGTCTCTTTATCTCCAGCGATAATTTGGACGCACTCTGAAGTCTGGAATAAGCCTCAAGTGCCTTGTCAGGACTTGAAAGTTCAATTCCGTTTATTGATTTGATGATATCTCCGTTCACGATACCTATCTTTCTGTAAAGACTGTCCTTTTTTATTGAAAAGACTTTAAAGCCCTTCTCCTTTCTGGCAGGAATTATCCTTGCCTGTCTTGCAAGAGCATTAAGATTTCCAGTCAGTTTCATCAGATCTGACCTCTTCAGAACATACTGGTTCTCTCCGACCTTCCTTACTTCAAGCCCATCCTCTTCTTCTGCTGCCGCGCGTCTTGGAGAAGCTGGTGTCTCGACTGGACCGGACTTTGATTCACCGACTCCTTCTCCGAGACATTTAATACCACTTTGAGTTTTAAGAATAACAAAATTTCTCCAGACAAGCTCAAGAGAGATATTATCTTTTACGATAGATCCCACCTGAGTAATGTAAACCTCGGCAGTTCTACCTTTTCCATCTTTTAGAATTGCAACGGACTTATCCATTTCTTCGGCTACAACTGTTCCACTTATCTCCAGGTCACTCATTGCCGGACATTTTCCCGGATTTTCGAAATAAAAAAGAATATCGCCCCTGTTCACTTCAGGAACTTCATTTTCTTCCGCTACATTTCCAACCTGGGACTCAGTTAAGGTGATCGCCCTCTTCTGAGCATCAAAAATGTTATTTGAAGCAACAGAACTGCTGTTCTTACCAAAATAAAAACTTTCGCTCTGATCTTTCTTCATGCCTTCGTCACTATCTTTGTAGTAGCTTTTCCCGATAGGAACAAAGACCTGCGCATCTTTAACAAGAAAATTTACGGCAAATCCCAAACTTGAGGCTACTGCAAGGGATATTGAAATAAATAATCCAAAATTGAGAATCATTCTGCTTTTCATGTTCTCCGATTCCTCAATAAACAACAAAAATCATGTGTATGATGCAATTTTCATACCAACAAATTACATTAGTTTTATTAGCAACTTACAGACAAAAACCTTTGACAATTAGGCAAATTGCCATAATGACAGGCATT
>CAZTKP010000015.1:13056-19240 GCA_964614215.1 uncultured Spirochaetales bacterium
CCGCCCATGCCGCCCATTGCAGGAGCAGGAGCATCGTCTTTCGGAGATTCAACGATAACAGCTTCAGTTGTAAGAAGTGTTGAAGCAATACTTGCAGCGTTAAGAAGAGCGTTCTTGGTAACTTTTGTAGGATCGATGATTCCGCCTTCTATCATGTTCTTGTATTCACCTTTTGCAGCATCAAAACCGAAACCTTCATCGTTATTATTGACGATAGTGTTGATTACGATACTTCCGTCAACACCAGCATTTTCAGCGATCTGACGGATTGGAGCTTCAAGAGCTTTTGCGATGATCTCGATTCCGACTTTTTCATCATCGTTTTCAGCTTCAACTTTCTCAAGAACATCTTTGCAGCGCAGAAGAACTGTTCCGCCACCTGCAACGATACCTTCTTCCACAGCAGCTCTTGTTGCGTGAAGTGCGTCATCAACTCTGTCTTTCTTTTCCTTCATCTCAACTTCTGTTGCTGCACCTACGTTGATAACTGCAACACCGCCTGCAAGCTTGGCAAGTCTTTCCTGAAGTTTCTCCTTATCGTAATCTGATGTGCTTTCTTCAATATGAGCCTTGATCTGAGCAACTCTTGCCTTAATTGCAGCTTCGTCTCCGGCACCGTCAACGATCGTTGTGTTTTCCTTATCAATAACAACTCTCTTTGCTGTTCCGAGCATCTGAACTGTTGTGTTCTCAAGCTGTTTGCCGATCTCTTCGCTGATGAATTCTCCGCCTGTGAGAATTGCGATATCCTCAAGCATGGCCTTTCTTCTGTCACCGAATCCCGGAGCTTTTACAGCTGCGATATTAAGAACGCCTCTGAGCTTATTTACAACGAGTGTTGCAAGCGCTTCGCCTTCAACGTCCTCAGCAATGATGAGGAGAGGTTTTCCGTGCTGCGAAACGCCTTCAAGCAGAGGAACAAGGTCTTTAAGGCTTGTTATCTTCTTATCGAAAACAAGGATAAAAGGATTGTCCATCTCAACGAGCATCTTCTCAGCGTTTGTAACAAAGTAAGGACTGAGATATCCGCGGTCGAACTGCATACCTTCAACTGTCTCAAGGTATGTCTCCATTCCTTTAGCTTCTTCAACTGTGATAACGCCTTCTTTTCCAACTTTATCCATCGCTTCGGCGATGATCTTTCCAATTTCCTTATCGTTGTTCGCTGAAATGCTTCCAACGCTTGCGATCTCATCAAATGTTGAGATCTTCTTTGTGATGGAATCAAGTTTTTCAACTACTGCTGCGGCAGCCTTGTCAATTCCTCTCTTAAGCATGATCGGGCTGTATCCTGCTGTAACGTATTTGAAACCGTCACGGATAATTGCCTGAGCGAGAACTGTAGCTGTTGTTGTTCCGTCACCTGCGATGTCACTTGTCTTTGAAGCAACTTCCTTAACAAGCTGTGCACCTATGTTCTCAACCTTATCTTCAACTTCGATCTCTTTTGCAACGGTTACACCGTCTTTTGTGATCTTAGGTGCACCGAAAGATTTCTCTATTGCCACGTTACGGCCTTTGGGTCCGAGTGTTATCTTAACTGTGTCTGCAAGTTTGTTAACACCCTTGAGTATTCTTGATTTTGCTTCGTGATCAAAGTAAATATTTTTTGCGGTCATTTTTCTCTCCTATTTAATTTAAGTTATTAATTTTATTCAACAACTGCAAGAATATCATCTTCTCTTAAGATAAGATGTTCCGCACCGTCTATCTTAACTTCTGTTCCACTGTACTTGCTGAAAAGGATCTTGTCTCCTTCTACAACCTGCATCTTCTGACGCTCACCGTTATCCATCATTTTTCCAAGACCGACTGCAATAACTTCAGCTTCGATCGGCTTTTCCTTTGCAGCATCAGGAATTATGATTCCGCCCTTTGTCTTTGTTTCGCTCTCTACTCTCTTAACGATAACTCTGTCATTCAATGGTCTGAGTTTCATTGTCTCCTCCTATAAAAAAGTTAAGTAAAATTAACGTTTCAGTGTCTACAGACACTTCGAACACGGGTATATATAAGCATTAAATTTTAGAGTCAAGACGAGGGTGAGAAAAAATTTTTAAACAGGACTTTTCCTGTCATTTCTTTTGGAATTTCTATGTTCATGATCTTTAGTATTGTCGGGGCGATGTCAGCGAGTTTACCTTTATGAAGTTCTGTGACGGGATAGTTGGCGATCACGAACGGGACTGGATTGGTTGTGTGTGCCGTGTGAGGTGAATTTGTCGTGTCATCGAACATCTGCTCGCTGTTTCCATGATCTGCGGTGAGAAGGACTGCTCTGTCTTCCTCCTTTGCTTTCTCAAGGATCTTTCCGACACATTCATCTACTGCTTCAATCGCCTTTACTGCTGCGCTCATAACTCCGGTGTGTCCGACCATATCAGGGTTTGCAAAGTTAAGAACGACGAGGTCGTATTTTTCAATATTTTCAAGCAGTTGATCTGTAACTTCGTAGGCGCTCATCTCCGGTTTAAGGTCGTATGTCTCAACTTTTGGAGATGGAACAAGGATTCTCTCCTCGCCGTCAAAAACACTTTCCTTTCCACCGTTAAAAAAGAATGTTACATGAGCATATTTTTCAGTTTCAGCAATTCTCAGCTGAGTTTTTCCGCTCTTACTGATAACTTCTCCGAGAATATTAACGAGCTTTTCCTGGTCGTAGAGAACTTTAAATGGAAAATCCGCACGGTATCTTGTCATTGTCGAATACGAACAGAATTTCACTCTCTTTTTTCTCTCAAATCCGTCAAAATCATCAAAAGTGAGCGCTATTGAAAGTTCTCTTGCTCTGTCTGATCTGAAGTTAAAAAAAACAGCTGCATCACCGTCTTTCATCGTTCCGACCGCATTACCGTTTTCATCCTTTATCACCGTGGGTTTAACGAACTCGTCGTTTTCATCTCTCTCGTAAGCCTTTTCAACTGCTTCAAGTCCTGTTGCAGCTTCTAGTCCTTCACTCAAAACAAGTGCGTTATAAGCAAGCTCAACTCTCTGCCAGCGGTTATCTCTATCCATTGCGTAGAATCTACCAGAAACAGTTCCGATCTTCCCGAGACCTTCATCATTCATCTTCTTTTCAAGATCACGGATATAGTTTACAGCACTTCTTGGAGGTGTGTCTCTGCCGTCAAGAAAACAGTGGAGAACAACTTCAATTCCTTCTTTTTTACCAAATTCTAAAAGTGCGTGGAGATGATCCATGGAACTGTGAACACCACCTGGAGAAACAAGTCCCATGAGATGAAGCTTTCCGCCACATTCCTTAATCTTTTCAGATATTTGGAGCAGAACCGGATTTGTAAAGAAGTCACCGTCTTTTATGGACTTATCGATCTTTGTAAGATCCTGATAGACCACTCTTCCCGCACCGATATTCATGTGACCGACCTCACTGTTTCCCATCTGTCCTTCAGGAAGTCCCACAGCAAGACCTGAACCGTTAAGCTCAGTAGAAGGGTTTTCAGCAAAAAGTCTATCAATATTAGGCTTATTCGCCATTTTCACAGCATTGAAACTATCGTCTTTTCTAACTCCGAAACCATCAAGAATTACAAGTATCGCTCTTTTTCCAGTTGTCATCATCTTCTCCATTAAAAAACCTGTGAACTTTAACACAAGTGAACTCTATTGTCGAGAGGAAAAGGTAGTTTAAAGAATGTCACTGAAATAAAACTACTGATCTACAATATCCTTATCCCAGACTTTCAAAAAGGTATCGTATTGTTCAGGTTCAGCCCCACAGAACCATGGATCAACTCTGCTGGCCCCGGTAATTACGAATCTGTTATTCACCCTATCTAATGCAATATCCGTGTACCAGGTATAATCGTTATCTAAAGTATCCATTGGTATGTTGTCATCCAAAGTTTTCAAATATTTA
Source organism: uncultured Spirochaetales bacterium (assembly GCA_964614215.1). Taxonomy (GTDB): domain Bacteria; phylum UBP6; class UBA1177; order UBA1177; family UBA1177; genus CAZTKP01. The sequence goes on from CAZTKP010000015.1 coordinate 16,937, forward strand.
CTTCCCAGTGCATAAATAGAATCAGTATTTTCAAAAATTGCAGGACTGGCAAATGGACCAGACCACCCTTCAACGCCGTCATTATCAATTATTCTAAGGTATCTGCCGGCAAGATAAATTTCATCATCACTGCTAATGTAAATTGATTCTGCATAGTTTTCACCTTCAGTTCCATAGGTTTTCGTCCACAACTTATTTAGTTTATTATCAAACTTTGAAAGAAAAACGTCAGAGCACGGATAAGGATCACAGTAATTCACAGTGAAAGAGTTACCATCAAGCTCACCTCTTGTGTATCCGACAACAAAAAGGTTTCCTTTGCTATCAAATGCCATTGCCTTTGCAGCATCGTGATGATCTGATCCATACTGTTCTGTATGCACAACATCTCCATCGGGACTCAATTTTAAAAAGAAAATGTCTTCACAGTTAAGACTAAGCTCTAAAGAGCAGTCACTATTACCATTTTCTTTCCCCTCAAAAGCTCCTATTGTATATCCAGCAATAAATATATTGTCTTTATCATCAAAAATAATTGATTTTATCACATCCGGTTTTTCTGTTCCATATAGTTTTGCCCACAGTTCATTACCATCTTCATCAAAAACTTTTAGAAAAATATCGACAGATCCATTATTTTCATATCCATTCAGATCATTCCCTGTTTGTCCTGCAAAATAAATATTTCCGTTTTTCCCAATTACAACCAATGGTGAAAGAACGGAATATTTATCACTATAGGTTACTGTCCACTCTATTGACAAATCCGCATTGAATTTAGTTAAAAACACCCTGTATGGAAATTGATTGCCATTGTGTGCCCACACTGTTCCCGCGACGTAAATGTTTCCCTTATTATCGACAGCAACTGAATCACCTCTATCGGAATTGACTCCGTCAGCCCATACTGCTATCAGAGATCCATCTTCACTATCAGTCCATATTTCATGTTCATAGTCACAGTCATTATCATTTATTATTTCATCAACATCCGTAAAACCGTCATTTTCATCTTGCTCTGAATCATGTAAATCGCTGTTAGAGGAACACGAGCAAAATAGGCTGAAAGCTGATAATAAAAACACAGAAAATAAAAATTTCATTGATCTCATATTCTCTTCTTCTCTACTCTTCAACGATCTCGATATCGTCAATATAAACACCTGGGAAAGATCCGTCGCCGCCCTGAACGGTGTCAGAATAGAAAGTGAATCCTATATAAACAGAACTTCCGGCAAGAGATGAAAGGTCTGCTGTAAAAAGTGAATATGTGTTGTTTAAGCTGGCTCCGCGAATTCCGATCAGGGCCTTATAGGCCGAGTTTTCGTAACCTTTAAAATCTCCTAAAAGATCCGGATCTTCTGCCGTCAATTCAAGTTGGGTTGGAACTTCATCACCAAATTTATAAACAACTGTCATGCCGTCAAAGTAATTTTTTGCTCCAGTTGTTCCATCTGAGTCAAAATCTGTATTGGCATATGCCCAGAACTTCAGAACATGGGTTCCGGAAACCGGAATATCAACTTTAGAAGCTGTGAAAGCCTCGCTGATTATTTCATTAGTGTAATTTCCATCCAGTACTGTACCTAAAACCCACGACCCGCTTTTAGCAACCGTAAGTGTAACACCATTAACATCATAGCTCGGAAATCCGACCTCAAAATCTCCCGTGAGTTCCCAAGCTGAATCACCACTTTCAAAACCGTCTGAGAACAGTTCTCCTGTTTTTTCTTCGCAGGTGATCGTGTCCCAGCCTGTACAGTCTTTTTCACAGCGGGCTTTTCCACCGCTAAACTTTGAACTGTCAATGTTCACACAATCCTCAAGATCATCTTCTTCACAGACTTCAGCTCCCTCAACTTTGCCGTCTCCGCACTGGGCCTGAACTATTTCACAATCACTGACATCGTAGCCTGTGCAGTCATCTTTACACGGGGCATCACCGCCTGAATACATTGAAGGATTTATTGAAGTACAGCTTACAGAACCGCCGTCACAGACTTCAGGATAAACAACGTTTTCATCACCGCAGTAATCATCCGCCATTTCGCAGGTAATGTCATCGTAACCCGTACAGTCCTTCTTACACCGGGCCTTTCCTCCGGTATATTTTGCCGAATCGATATCTACACAGTCAACAACGTTTCCGTCACAGATCTCACCGGATTCAGTTACGTTGTTTCCGCAGACTGAACCGGAACTGTCATCATCGCTTACCACGTTGTCTTCCTGCTCCTGATCGGTCTGAGTTTCGTTGTCATTTTCCGTGCTTCCACTGTCATCATCTGTCTGCTCAGTATCGCT
>CAZTKP010000015.1:19340-28182 GCA_964614215.1 uncultured Spirochaetales bacterium
CAAAACCGGCACGAACTTTCATATCATTTTTCAGAAACTCAAAAACCGTCTTTTCATCAACCCTCATGAGGTCAACTTCACGCCTGAGAGATTCAGTTCTCGTCATCTTTCCCGCACGCATATCATGCTCAACTTCCCACCAGTCTCCGACACAAAACTCATCAAAAACGCGGACAAGAGAATCCGCCATCGTTATCGTTCCGTCAAAATCAACAATGTAGCAGATCTTTTTGCGATCAGATGTCATCAAAGGCATCCTTTTTTTCTACAGGAAGATGGAAGAGTGATTCTTTTAAAGTGACTGTATTATCAAGAGATGATCTCTCAAATATGAATGCATACTCGCCGTTTCTCGTGCCTATCCACTGACCTTCTTTTTTAACGACAGAAAGTTCACCGCTGAGCATTTCAACGACCTTGTCATCAACCACTTTGTAGTAGATGCCATTCATTCGGCAAAGCTTACCTTTTCCGTACTCAGCACACTGACCTTTGAATGAAAACCTTCCGTCAAGGATCACTGAAAACATATCTCCATCCACATCAGCATTGAAAAGACCTCCTGAGATCTCCGGCCAGGGTTTGCTTTCCCAGATGCCGTCATGATAGACGTGTGAGGCTATTCCATTGATTATAACTGTCGCAACGGCAATATTAAAAGGCCCGGTAATGATGATGCGCCACTTGGAACCTGATGATGAAAGTATCTCGTAATCACCGTTGAATTTTCCGCGATATCTCTCATTGTCGATCCACATCGTGACTTCGCCGCTTGCGGAAAACTGCTGATTCTGAGTATTGAGCTCAAAACTTTCATCAGTCCATGAAAAGTTTCCGTCAAGTGAAATTGACTTATCAGGTACAGTGGAACAGGAAACGCCTAGCAGAAAAACCGCTAAAACAAAGATTTTACTGGATCTTTTCATCTTGTTCTTCTTTCTTGTCTGATTCAGGCTCAGTCTCTTCTATTTTTTCAGGCTCTACATACTCTCTGCCTTCAATTGTCGCAATTATCTCCTCTTTCTCAAGAGTTTCCTTTTCCATTAGTCTTTCAACAAGTCTTTCAACAGCATCTCTATGATCAATGAGGATCTTTTTAGCTTCGGAGTAGGCCTCGTCGATGAGTTTCTGAACTTCGTCATCTATTTTTTCAGAAGTCGCTTCGCTCACTTGAGTTCTCTTTCCAAGCTCTCTTCCCAGGAATACCTGCTGCTCGTTCTCGCCATAATGAACAGGACCGAGATCTTCGCTCATTCCCCAGACCATTACCATATTTCTGGCGAGCTGTGTCGCTTTTTCAATGTCATTTCCGGCACCGGTGGTTATCCTTCCGCCCATAAAGACCTCTTCGGCAACTCTACCGCCCATGAGTATCTTTATCCTGTCAACAAGTTCAGCCTTGTGATAACTGTATTTATCCCGCTCAGGAAGATGCTGGGTAACTCCGAGAGCCCTGCCACGCGGAACAATAGATACTTTGTGGATAGGATCGGCAAATTCAGAAAAGAAACCGACAACTGTATGGCCGGCTTCGTGATAAGCTGTGTCCTTTTTTTCTTCCGGAGTTAGCGCCATCGTCTTTCTTTCCTTACCCATAAGTATCTTGTCCCTGGCATCCTCGATCTCTTCCATTGAAACATTCTTGAGATTCTTTGAAGCGGCAATGAGAGCTGCCTCGTTGAGCAGATTTGCAAGATCGGCACCTGAAAAGCCGGGAGTACCTCTTGCTATCTCGTTAAAATCAAGCTTATCATCGGTCCGTATATTTTTCGCATGAACTTCAAGTATGAGCTCCCTGCCCTTTATGTCAGGCATCGGAACGTAAACCTGCCTGTCAAAACGTCCGGGACGAAGAAGTGCGGGATCAAGAACGTCAGGTCTGTTAGTTGCTGCAATAACAATTACGCCCGCATCTGTACCGAAACCATCCATCTCTACCAGCAGCTGGTTAAGAGTCTGCTCTCTTTCATCGTGACCGCCGCCGAGACCGGCTCCACGCTGCCTTCCGACGGCATCTATCTCATCAACGAAGATAATACACGGAGCCTTTTCCTTTGCGTGATTAAAAAGGTCTCTCACCCTGCTTGCTCCGACTCCGACGAACATTTCAACAAAGTCAGATCCACTGATAATGAAAAAAGGAACATCCGCTTCACCTGCCACGGCTTTTGCAAGAAGTGTCTTACCTGTTCCGGGAGGTCCCACAAGAAGAACTCCGTGCGGAATCTTTGCACCCATTTTCGTATATGCCGCAGGTTTTTTTAGAAAATCAACAACTTCCGAGAGTTCATCCTTTGATTCATCAACACCCGCGACATCCTTGAAACGTATGGGATTCTTGTCTTTGGAAATAACTCTGTGCTTGCTCTTTCCGAAAGAAAAGGCCTTGCCGCTTCCACCCTGCATCTGTCTCATAAAAAAGATAAATATTCCGACAAAAATGAGCATCGGAAGCCATGAAACAAGCAGTGCCTGCAGAAAAGAATCATCATCAGGCTTAACGTAGGTCGTAGGGACCTTATTCTGCGCAAGAAACTCCATCGTCCTTTCACCGCTCGGGCCTATAACGATAAAATCCTTTCCGTCTTTCATCGTTCCCCTGTATTCAACACCGTCGATAATAACTTTCTCGATCTCGCCGGCAATGACCCTGGAACGGAATTCAGTCATATTTATCTCTGCAATGTTCTTACTCCCCGTAAGCTGCGAGATGTTGATCAGAAAAAACACAACAACTATGATCGCGAGCCACACAAGCAGGCTCTTATAATTAAACTTCATTTTCTCTCCGGACTATCTGTTCATAACAACTTCATATCAGTGCACTGACTTCTGTAAAGATCTGAAACCATTATTGAAATATCTTCAGGCACTTCAGTTTCAACTTTCTTAAGACCATTATCTGTAAGCCATTTTCTGAAAACTTCCTTTGATTTATCCGGAATGAATCTGGCGCTGTCACTTGTAAAGGTTTCGTCAATGAGCGAAAGTTTTCCGTCGATCATTCCGTATTCGACCTTACCGTCGGCAATTTCAAAACCGAAGTTCTTAACTGCGTAGTCGTTGCACAGTCTGAAAAGTTCGACTGTGGTATCCTTGATCTTCTGAGAAAGATCTCTGTCACCGACGATCTTAACCATCTGGTCAAAACTTATCTTGTCATCTGTTTCTGACTTTTCTGTCGGTGTGAAAACAGGACCGTTCTTTATCACAGCACCTGCAACAGGTTCACCTTCGGTCTCCACTTTATCCCAGATCCATGTGTTTTCCTTAAGTGCCGCGACAGCCGAACCGAAAACCTTGAATCTGGCGATGGCTTCGACCATTATAACGTCGGCTTTCTTTCCGAGCATGACTCTGTCCTTAAGCCAGTCAAGTTCAAGCAGTCTCTTCTCTCCGGTAATTTCAGCTATTTCGTTCAGGTCATCAGTAATGAAATGGGTGGAATAACCCTTCTCTTTAAGAAATCTGAACCAGAAAGCTGACTGCTTCGTAAGATACTTGCCTTTTTCAGGAACTCCTGTCTTCATCACAACATCAAAAGCACTGATCCTGTCCGTTGCAACTATGAGCAGGTAATCGCCGATCTCATAAACTTCCCTTACTTTCCCCTCTTTAAACTTCTTGAGAAACGGAATGTCGGATTCCATCAAAACTTCTCTTCCGGCAACCTTTTCAATTCTCAACATCGTTTTCCCCCCTTACGATTCCAGAATGTTTGAAATAGACTTCATATGGTTAATATGATAGATAACTTTCGCAAAAAGCCTCGTAATATCAACTTCGTTATACCATTCGTGATTTTTATTGAAATCCTCTCCTCTCCATACGGCGTTAGTCCCTGTAACCGAGTGGATGATCCCTTCTTTGTAAGCCTTGTCAAGCTTCTCGACAGCTTTTCCGTTAAAGAAAGGAAAAGTACAGAAAACATCTATGTTCTTTACACCGAACTCCTTAAGCTTTTCACAGGCTGCGATCAGAGTTCCTCCTGTTGCGACCATATCGTCGACTATAACTGCATTTCTTCCCTTAACACTACCGACAAGTCTGGTCTCAACAACGGTAGAAGGTTTTGAATAGTCCCTTTCCTTTATGATGAGGGCCATATCTGTCTTAAGCTCTCTTGAATAATATCTTGCAGTTTCCGCAGAACCGACGTCAGGTGCTACGACAACTGTATTTTCATCAATAAGTTTTCTCTGCATCATAGCGTCCATGAGCTGTCTTGAGGCATGAAGGTTATCAAGTCTCGTTCTATTAAAGAAACCTGCGATGGCTTCAGCATGGATATCGATAGTCAGAACTCTCTGTGCCCCGCAGGATTCAATAAAAGATGCGACCATTGAAGCCGTAACACTTTCTCTGCCTTTTCTTCTTTCCTGTCTCGCATTGGGGAACTGTGGAATAACAGCGGTAATAGTTCCCGCATCACTGTTAAAAGCCGCGTTCACTGCTGTTGCAAGTGCCATGAGGTTGTCGTTCGTGCTGCATGTACTTAACGGGTCGTCCATAAGCTGAATAATGTAGACATCCATTCCCCTGATGGGTTCATCGATCGTAGTCTTTATCTCTCCGTTTGCAAAATGAGTTTCTGTAGTCTTGATATAACGGAACCTTTCAAGATGGTTCTCATCACGATACTTGTCCTTGAGGTAGTTTACAACGCCTTCCGCGAAGTCTCTCCCGGAATTACAAGCAATTATCCCCAGTTGACCTCTATCAGCACTCATTTATTCCCCCATTAAGTTCTAAATTAACAGCTACGGTCTATATATAATGTCAGTAGCGATTATTTACAAGGTTTTGAATGAATTTTTTACATTAAAAAATGGATAAAACTGAACACCCTGAACCTTTATTTTCAGAAATTATCGAATCAAGATCCTCTTCTTCAATAATATCAGAGTCATCAAGTTGTGAATCATCTAAATAATCATCATCCTGTGAGTCTGCAATTAAATCTGTATCAACAAAAGAGATCGTATAATCATTCGGCACTTCTATCTGCTCATCAGGATAATTAGCGTTTATATCAAACAACCTCGCTCCTATCCTGTAAATATCATATCCTGTCCTGTTATAATAACGCTGGTAAACAACTAAAGATCTTCCCTTGCCGGAAGAAGCAACAGACGGCGCAAGCTCCTCTGTTCTTTCAGACGAAAATATTAAGTCCCTGCTGTATAAAACATCACCATTTTCTGCTGTAATGTTCCCATAAATATTGTTTTTAAAGGTACTGGTTTCCTTTTCAGCAGACCAGACTGAAAAGTAGTTTTCACCATCGTATGTGATATCCCAGGAATCAAAGGCGTAGTCCCCTTTATTTACACTTATGTCTGACCTGATAATTTCACCCTGTTCAGTAATTTCTGAAAACATGATGTCATTATAATAATAATCTTCATAATGATATATTGTAACATAGTTCTCACCATTAAATAAAACAGCGTGACTGCCTAAATACCATTTTTCGTATATCGGGATATCCTCTGTGCTGATCCTGGAGAAATCAAATGAGAATAAAGCTCCTTTAATACTGTTTTGCCTGAAAACGACCAGACAGTTTGACTTTCCGCAGGATATTCCACCGGCAATTACATCCTCCATTATGAATGTATTTCCCTGAACAGAACCGTTTTTGTTGATAATTTTTCCTTTTAACTTTGCATCTGTAGTCCAGTGACCGGGATCATGCCATTCACCCTCTACATAATACCTGTGATTATAATTATAAAGAACCATGAAATTTTTCCCATTAAATGCAACATCCGGCCCAGGAATATTTGGATTCATATATACGTAAGGGTCTATAGCTAAAGGAATTCTGTCAAGCAATTCACCCTGTCTGCTAACTCGTGCTCCCAGAAGAACGGTTAGGTATGTCTCGGCATAACCATCTATATCAACATTACCTAACCAGACAACGAGATAGTTCTCTCCGTCAAAAGCAATTCCCGGCTTTTTTCCGTTGTATGCATCTGAACCAATAAAAATAGCTTCAGTATCCAGCAATTCACCTTCAGGACTAATTCTAACACCATAAACACTATTCCTCGAATCCCTTCCATCAATCCAGACTGCAAAATAATTTGTTCCGTCAAACAGAACCTCAGGCATTGACTGATTGGAAATTGATAAACTGATCAAAGTTTCAGACTTATATTTAATTGTGTCCCCTGCAGTATTTCCTCCTGAAATACCACCACTATCTGACAGCTTAATTCCGAAAACATCATCGTTGTCATCCCAAGTCACCATAAAATTTTTACTGTCAGAAGCTACATTCGGATTTTTCTTATCAATTGGCTTATTGTTTATGTTTATACCTCCTGTGTCCATCACGAATCCATCTCTGGTAACACGTGCTCCATAAATATCAGACCAGCTTTCACTGCGGTTATCTTCCCATACAACAAAGTAATTGCTGCCATCGGAAACAACTTTAGGATTAGTTTGATAACCAGAGGCTTTGCTAATATTAATTCCATCAGGATCAAGTATCTTACCTTTATCGGATATCTTTGTGCCGTAAATATCAACTTCAGAATTATGGTATCCCGCCCATACTACAAAAAAGTGATCACCACCGTAAACTATATCGGGATGAGAGGAATACAATCCTTTTCCCCAACTATCAATTATAATCCCTTCTTTATCCACTACAGGATTTTCTCCAAGTGGATATTTCCTTAAAAGTCTTGTTGCTACAACAACTGATTGGTGATAATTATAATCGAACCAAACCACCATGTAGTAGTCATCATTAAAAGAAACGGCCGGATTCTTAAAATAATAAAGAGCCGACTCTAAAAGATTTTTCTCAAGGTTGATCGTATAGGACTGACTTCTCTTCCCTTCTTTTGTTATTTTTCTTCCACATATTTTCTCCCGTGAAGACCAAACGACAAAATAATGTTCACCATCAAAAATAATATCAGGGGATCTATCGTCTCCAGATGGAGTGCATTTTCCGCCATCAACATCGAATTCCTCTTTATCCAGAACAACGCCATTTTTAGAAACCCTCTTACCCTTTATACTGCTTCCATCAGATAAAGACGAAGAGTACCATACAACAAGAAAATTCTCCCCATCAAACGCAATTGCAGGATTTGAAACATAACTTGAAGAGGCAATTCTAAACCCGCAGGCATTAATAATGTCACCCTCACTATTTAAAATTGCACCGTGTAAATAATAAACAAGCTCACCTGAATAATCACTTTTCACATCTTTCCACACAACCATGTAATTTGTACCATCAAAAGCGATTGTAGAATCACTTTGAATACCATTTGTCTGACCAAAGACCATGTCATCGAGATCAAACTCCGGACTTATCGGCGTGTCTGCTCCCAGATAACCGGAAAAGATAAACAATAAAATCAAGAAACTAAAAATTGTTTTCATAAAAGTCCCTAGCTGTTATCTAAATCTGATATAATCTTATTCGATTCATCAATTAATACAACACTGAAACACAATGTAACTAAAAAAAGTTTCTTCGACCTTTAGAACGTCAGGATCTCATATCCCTGAGCAAGATAGCCGCTTACTGAAGGATGACCGGACATATCATCAAGCAGTCTAAGTCCCTGTTTCTGTGCTTCATCAAGACTGCCCATTTTATTTGCACATGCTTTGCATATTCCATCAATTAGTCCGGCTTCTTTAACTTCCTGGTACAGCTTTGCAAACGGCTTTTCAGGCTGATCAAGCTCCTTTATCAGCTTTGTCGCTGAACCTTCGATGACAACCTTAACCTTATATCCTTTTGAGAACATATCCTTTGCGTTTAACAGCACATGTACAAAACACATAAGTTCACCATTAAATGCGAAAAGTGCATACTTCTTTTCCATTTTTCCCTCCTGTTCTAAAACCAAAAATAGGGGTCAGGTCGGCAAAATTATACTAAGTTTTATTCCCTGAACAATTTCTTTTCAATTTTATCAACTAAATCTCTGAACATTTTTCTGTCTTCCAGATCCTTTTCAAATTTTCTTATAAACTGCCCTGCTGAATGTTGTCTCATACATGCCATCGTAGCGATTTCTGATATTTTAAAAGTGGTATATCTTTTAAGAAAATATAGATACATCTTTCTCGCAATATTGTTATAACCTTTCTCTGTCAAAGCTTCTTCATCAACTTTCAAAACATCCATAACTGCCTTTTGAATCTTAACTGGATCATAGCTTGTTATTTTTATTATATCCGGCTGATTTTGAATATTGATTTCACTGCTATCAATCTGCCTTGCGACCTTTTCCTTAAATGCAGCAGTGCCAAGTATAGAAAACTTGCCGTAAATTGCTTCTTTAAGCGGTGGATCATTAATCATCTCATTCAGAATAAACTGGTAATTATCAACTCCTCCGGCATATTCAAGAACCATCGAAGGATCAACAAGTTCTGTTTTTTCATTTTTAAGATAAAGAGCACAGGTACTCCAATCATAATCTGACGGATTATAGATCATTCCAGCTCTCACAGGATTAAGATGAATATACGCACTTAAAGTCACAAGATAGCTTTCATCTTCAACTAGAACTGATTTGAAACGACTTTGAAATAGTGGACCAACAAGCTTATGCCTGACTTTGAACCAGTTTGCATATCCACTTTGAAGAAGCTGCATAAATTCTGAGAGCTTTTCATTTGGAGTTTCTATCAAAAGATGAAAATGGTTATCCATCAGACAGTAACCATGAACTATTATTCCATATTTCTGTGATGAAAAAGTAAGCCTTGAAAGAAAATTCTCACGGTCAGAATCGTAGTAGAAGATGTTTTCTTTCCTGCATCCTCTGTTAATAACGTGGTAAATAGCACCAGG
>CAZTKP010000016.1:0-24173 GCA_964614215.1 uncultured Spirochaetales bacterium
ATGATGTTCAAGAACGAAATGACGGAAGATAAAGGTCGAATTCTTGAATATTTTAACACAAGAAGTGATGATACAGTCGCCGTTTACGGAGATGAGGATTTTACACCACTTTGCCAGTGCTACGATGAGGAAGGAAATGAAGTTAACTGCTGGCAGTACGATGGTCCGGGAGGAGCAGAAGAGTGTCCTGATTACGTTCCGGAAGAGCACTGTAACCCTGCGGGAAACGATAACGATGAAGTAAGTGATAATAATGTGGATGAAGAAAATGATGAGGATGTCCAGTAGGAGAAACAGATGAGATTGGTTCTTGCAGCTATTTTGGTTTCTTTTCTAACGAGCTGTTACGAATGGCATGACAAAGAAACTTTCGAAAAAGAAGACAGTAGTTATTACCCGGATGACAGTGCTGAATATAATGATGATTCAAACATATGTGTTCTTGACAGTGCCTGGATGGAACCTGATAAAGATTGGGAATCATGGGCGAATCTTAAGATGATAGGAAAGATATACAACGATGGAAGTGATCTTGAGCAGGCTACTCTAGTCAATGGAGTTTTTAAATTAAAAACAGGAGTTCTTGAATTTTCAGAAGGTACTTATGTTAAATATGAGAATCAGGTTCTTTCTGCTCAACTGACGAATTTCAGTATTGAGAATATCAATCAGACCAAAGGAACTGCGGTGATGAACCTGAACGGTGCTTTTTTTATGTTTAATCAGCAGCTTATTCCTTTTTTTAAAGGTAGCGGATTAAATGAAACTGATTCAGGAGCCGAAGTGGTTCTTTCTAATCAGCTGTATGATATAAAATATGATGAAGATGGAGTTATTAAATCTCCCAAACTTAGAAAAATATGTTTTTTCGGAGTCTCAAAAACCGAAAGATATGAAAGTCGCGGGGATATTGACATACCTATTGGCGGTATTTTCGGTTGCTTTGAGGATAATTATTACGGATATGCGGGAGAAACTCTCAGCATGATGTTTAGAAATGATATTGACGAAAACGGAGATTCTATACTGAAATATCTTAATACTAGAGATGATGGTTCAGTTATTGTTTATGGGAATAGTAAATTTAGACATCTTTGCCAGTGTTATGATCCGGAAGGTAATGAAGTTAACTGCTGGGAATATACCGGTCCCGGAGGCCCTGAAGAATGTCCGGATTACGTTTCTGAAGAAGATTGCGGAACAGGTGATAGTGACGTAGACAATGAAAACTTCGATCAGGATGAAATTGATGATTCATATGAATCGGCTTCAGATTCCGATGATGAGCCTCTGAAAACAGATTACGATATTATTCCTGATGAGGATTCTGTTCTAGACGAAGATACTGTTCCAGACGAAGACACTGTTCCAGATGTGGACAGTCAGTAGAATCTTCTCTTTGATTTTTCCCAAATAACTTAATATACTTTTCAGGAATTATTTTTGGAGGGTTCATTGTCTGTTCTTGATAGCATTCTGACTAAAGAAGAATTTTCAAAAAATGATCTTGTGATACTGCTTTCGCTGAAAGATCCTGCCGATATAGAAAGGCTTTTTAAAGCGGCCTATCAGGTGAAACTTAAGAATGTGGGGAACACTGTCTGGCTGAGAGGACTTATCGAGCTCAGTAACATCTGCACAAAGGATTGCTATTACTGCGGAATTAGAAAAAGTAACAGAAACGTCGAGCGTTTTACTATAGATTTTGATGAAGTGGTTAAAGAAGCTGTCTGGATAAAGGAGCATCGTTACGGTTCCCTTGTAATGCAGAGCGGAGAGAGAAGTGACGAAAAATTCGTTGATACAGTCGAAGCACTTTTAAAAGAGATCCACAGGCAGACTGGAAACACTCTCGGTGTAACACTTTCTCTTGGTGAGCAGACACTTGAAACCTATGAAAGGTGGAGAAGGGCCGGCGCTCACAGGTATCTCTTAAGAATTGAAAGTTCAAATAGAGAGCTTTATAGAAAAATCCATCCGGATGATGAGCTTCATGACTACGATAACAGGCTAGAATGTCTGAAAAGGCTGAGAAAGGCCGGCTATCAGGTCGGAACAGGCGTAATGCAGGGTCTTCCCGGGCAGACGATGGAGGATCTTGCAGGCGACATTCTCTTTTTTAAGGAAATTGATATCGATATGATCGGAATGGGCCCTTACATTCCTCATAACGAAACTCCGCTTGGAAAACAGGTTGGTGATTACAGTGAGAAGCAGAAGGAAGATGCCGTGACGCTAGGTCTTAAGATGATCGCAGTGACGAGACTTGTGCTGAAAGATGTAAATATTGCCTCAACAACCGCACTTCAGGCACTTTCCGCTCATGGAAGAGAGCATGGACTTCTTGCCGGAGCAAATGTTCTTATGCCCAATGTTACCGATACGAAGTTTAGATCTGGCTATCAGCTTTACAACGATAAGCCCGCGATCAATGAAAATGCCGATGAATCAAGACTTGCTCTTGAAAAAAGTATAGAAAGAATTGGTGAAAAAATAGGTTACGATCTTCAAGGTAACTCAGCTCACTGGAAAAAGAGAGTTCAGATTTAGTTCAATCCTTGATTTCATATAGGTTTCGGTCAATTTCAGCTATAAATCTGCTTGGTGTGGAAAGAATTCCGTTATAAAAGCTCACAGCTGCCGGAAAAGTAAGAAAAAGTCGCTCTTTCGCCCTTGAACATGCTACATAGAAAAGCCTTCTTTCCTCTTCCAGATTGTCTATTTTTGAAAGAGCTTTTTCCGAGGGAAAGAAATTTTCAAGAAGATGGACAACAAAAACTGTATGCCATTCAAGACCTTTTGCACTGTGGATCGTAGAAAGTGTCACGGTTTCATTGAGTTCTTCCGGATCTGTAACATCACCGGAGCTTAACTGCGAAGAAGGAGGGTCGAGAGAAAAATCCGTAAGAAATCTTTCAAGTTTGCGGTATCCCGAAGCGATCTGCTTTAAAACGGAAATATCCTTAAGTCTATCGTCATAATCGCTTTCTATCTCTTTAAGGATAGGAGTATAATGTCTGCAGATGATCTCTATCGTCTCAAGCGGACTGAGATCGGGCTGTCCTGCCTGAAAAATTGTTCCGAAAACTTCTTTAAGTTGGGTAAAGAACTTCTTTTTCTCAAAAAGCTTAAGTGCTTCAAAACCTTTTTTGGAAATAAGTTCTACGATATTTCCTGCAGTTTTTGAACCAATTCCGTCAATCAGTTTGAGGACTCTGTTCATTGCTACGGCATCGAGCGGATTCTGAACAATTCGTGCGTAGCTGAGAATATCTTTGATATGTCTTCTTTCTATGAACTTTATGCCGCCGTAAACAGTGAAATCTATACCTCTTTTAAGAAGTTCGGCCTGAACGAAGTTGCCGTGATGACTTGAGCGGTAGAGAACAGAAATTTCCCCTGGAGGGATTCTTTCAAGGCTTTCTTCAATAATATCAACAATATAGCTGGCTTCATATTCCGCGGTCGCAGTACGTTTTACAGTTGGAACAAGTCCATCGGCAAGATCAGAAAAAAGTTCCTTGTTGTAAGCGGCATAACAGTTCTTGACGATAGAGTTTGTAAGATCAAGCAGTTCTTTTCTGGAACGGTAATTCTGTTCCAGTCTTGTGACTTTGCAGTCCGGCCAGTTCTCAGGGAAACGCAGGATGTTCTCAAAATTAGCGCCTCTGAAAGCGTAAATACTTTGAAGATCATCTCCGACAACCATTATATTTTTTGTTTTTGCTGCAAGCAGGTTTGCAATACGACCCTGAGCAAGATTTGTGTCCTGAAACTCATCTACCATGATGTATCTGTATTTACTCTGAATGCGTTCAAGCATCTGGGGTGAGTCCTGCAGACCTTTTAAAAAGACTTCAAGCAGATCGTCGTAGTCAAGAACGTTCTTTTCCTTTTTAAAAGTTGAGTATCTTTCAGCGATCTTTGCAATGTCCATCGCAAAATCAAGATACTTTGAATACTGTGCATCAACAACTTCCCCGATCGGTCTTTCGGTGTTTCTTGAACGACTTATGATCTCTGCAACAGTGGTTTTTTTAGGGAAAGGCTTTGAACGTTTCGGAAGTTTTAATTCATTTTTTATAAGGTCGATGATGTCGGCCGAATCAACCTGATCGCAGATAGTGAAGTTGCGGTCAATACCCAGAAAATGCCCGTGGATCCTGAGCATGAGGTTCGCAAAACTGTGAAAAGTCCCTGCTGTAATTCTATTGACGCTGTCGTGACCTGTTATTCTCTGAACTCGTGACCTCATTTCATTGGCCGCTCTTCTTGTGAATGTAAGAAGAAGAATGGATTCAGGTCTTATCTCCTTTTCAAGCATGTAGGCGACACGGTGAACAATTGTCCTTGTCTTACCGCTCCCTGCTCCCGCAATTACAAGTTGAGGTCCTTCAAGATTGAAAACGGCCTCACACTGTGCATCGTTGAGAAGTTCACGATACTTTTTTTCAATGTCGCCCTCGTTGATCTCATTTTTCTGAACTTTTTTATTTGTTGAAAGAACTATTTTTTTAAGTTCATCGTATCTCTTTTTCTCTTCGTCTGTAAGCATGGGAAAAGAGTATTTCTCAATATCGGGAATTATGTTTATATAACCGTTTGTCTGTCTGGCAGGAATGATATTCTGAGGTTTCTTTTTTCTGTTCTCAAGAACCTTCTGATTGAATTTTGCAAGGATCTCATCGAAAGTCTCATCCTGAAAGCGGATTTTTTTCTTCTTTTTCTTTTTGCTTTCGGGCTCCTGCCCGTCTATCGGAATATACTTTCTTGTCAAAACAAACCTCTGAAAGTCTGTAAATAAGCTACAGGCAATGTGAATTGAGGTCAAGGATTTGCGAAAATAGATTTTTTAGAAAGATTTTGAAATATATTGAAGAATAAATAATATGTAAGTGTTCTAAAATGAAGATATTTAAAGAGGGTGTGATGAGTCTGAAAAAAATAATTATAGCTTTTGTTGTTGTAATAGCATCAGGCTGTCAGAGCAGTTTCAATGTTTCAGATATGGAAAATTCTCATTTAGATGAGGATGTAATTAAAGTTGATGACAACGATAGTGATTATGATGATTCAGATGATATTAGTTCTGTTTCAGTTTGTGGAAATGAACTGATTGAAGAAGGTGAAGTCTGTGACAGTAGAGAAAAAGCTTGCAGCACCCTTGGAATAGGTACATCAGGTTTTGCAGAATGTAGAGATGACTGTAGCGGTTGGATAACGGAAGAAGTCTGTAAAAATGAATTTATTTGTTCTGAAAAACCGGATAATACAATTTGGAATACAGTCTCAAATTATAATCAGGTTTGGAATGGCTCCGGATGGGATCCTGAAAATAGTGAAACTCATTACGACAAATCTGAAAGTGAAACTGAATGTAGATTCAGATGTGCCAGCTGTTTTGAATGGAATGGTTCAGAATGTGTAAGTCTTTTTCAGATGGTAAGGCAGTGGGGAACTGGTGAGCAGGATCGGGGTGGTGGTATTGCTGTGGATGATGCTGGCAACATTTTTATGCTTGGAGAAACATATGGTGTTTTTGATGGAACAGAGAATGCTGGACATGATGATATCTTTTTAACTAAGTGGGATAAGAAAGGAAATAAAGAGTGGACAAAACAGTGGGGTACCGAGGAATACGATAAAGGATACGATATTAAAATAGATCCCATTGGTAATGTTTTTGTAGTCGGTTATACCTCTGGTTCTTTTCCGGAAAATGAAAATATTGGATTTGATGATGTCTTTTTAACGAAACTTAATAATGATGGCGAAATTCAATGGACAAAACAATTTGGCTCAACTAGAGAGGATAGAGGGTTATCTCTAGCGATAGATGTTTCAGGAAACGTTTATGTCACAGGCTACATTAAAGATTATCAACCGAAAGTTTTTTTAACAAAACTGACAAATGAGGGAGCGGAAGTCTGGACCGGGCAGTGGGGTGATGGTCAGTATTATGGAAACTCGGTAGTTATTGATTTTTCGGGTAATATTTTTATAGCAGGAAGTTTTCTGGGAGTTGGTAATGCCGGAGGTTATGATGCATTTCTGATAAAAATAAATCCGGAAGGTGTTCTTGAATGGAAACAGGAATGGGGAACGGCTGTAGATGATGAGGGGCAATCTGTTGATATCGATAGTTCTGGTAATATTTATGTTGCGGGTGGAACCAAAGGAGATCTTCATGGATATGTTAATGCCGGGGATCAAAGAGACGCTTTTTTAACCAAATGGAGTGATGATGGGAAAAGGGAATGGACCAGACAATGGGGTGCAGAGAACAATGATATTGCATTGGCAATAGTAGTTAGTGGATCAGGAGAGATTTTTGTCGCAGGAGAGACAACAAACCCTCTTGATGGAAATGTTGCTGCAGGAAGTGAAGATATCTTTTTAACAAAATGGATGTCTGACGGGCAAAAAGTGTGGACAAAACAATTTGGCTCTGAATACAGTGAGAGGTGCAGTTCCATTACAGCCGATGAAGAAAATAATTTATACATTACAGGTCACACAGGCGGTTCTTTGGAAGAAGATAAGCGTTTCGGCAGCAGTGATGTTTTTTTTGTGAAGGTGGATTCGGACTGAGAATTTTTGACAGATTTGTAAAAATATGAGTGGAAGGATGTTTTGGAAAGAAAAATTTTTGTATTTTTCCTAATAGTGACAATTTGCATCAATCTGTCGGCAAAAACTGAAGGGAACCTTCTTGAAAGTGAACCATACTTGAGCTGGAGTGATGGCAGTCGGGATTTCTTTGTTATGTATAACTCCAATATTACCAATGAAATTAAGCTGTTTGGAGAATCTGATGAAAATCCTCAGGCTGATACATGTGTTGAATCAAGTAAGTTCACTTTAACAGATTTTCATATTCCTCCAGATGCAGTAATTGAGGAAGCTTACCTTGTATGGATGGGAGCTGTAGATCCTGATAAAATGGATGAACCAACTGATAATATTGTGAACTTTAAATATGTGAAAAGCGGTGAAGAAACTGTAAGCCATGAACAGGAGATAAATGCTACGGGAGATCCGACGGGAAAACTTCTTACAGATGCACAGTCTTTTAATTTTGAAAGTATAAAGTTTACTGATTCCGTTGAGATTGGTTGTACAACTGAAGAATCAGGAGTTGTTGAAGATGATGTCCCTCTCGGGTATTTCACCTACAGAGTCGATATAACAGATTTTTTCAGGGAAATTTCACAAAAGAACATCTCTGCCGGAGAGTCTAAAAGCGGAGTTTATTACGGTGACTATATTTTCAGTGGTCTTGAGTGTACAGATCATGATATTTATAAATGCAAAACTATGATGATGAGTGCCTGGGCAGTGTTTTTTGTTTATCGTTCACAAAATATTCGACCTAAAAAGATCTATTTTTATAAAGGTTTCAGTCTTATGCAGGGTGATGAGGTTACTGTTCCTGTTAAAAGTTTTGAACTGCCAAAGGACCCTGTAGTAAGACTTACTTCTATCATAGCTGAAGGAGATCCTGGTTTGGTCGAACCATCACTTCCTATGGAAAATATATTTATTCAGGGACCGGATGTTGATAGTAAATTCAGGTTATATAATGAATGTAATCCACTGGAAGGAGATAATGTCGAAGTTTTTAACTCAGTATCTTCAATTATAACCTGGGATGCCGAAGTTGAGAGTGAGCAGAGCATTAAGTGTCTTTCCGGAATTAATGATGCTGACATGAATTACGGTATTGAAGTTGATACATTTCTCCTCGATAGTAAGGATAACGACGGGTTGAAAGAACATTTGAAAAAAGGGAACACGTCTCTTGATGTGATCTTTTCTGTAAATAAGGACGCCGTTTTCACGAACTTTTTTGTTCTTTCAGTTGATCAGAAAGTTAATAACTTTGATATACCTCCTGAAGCAAGTGACCCTGAAAAGTCACAGTTCAATTTCCCACACGACAGAGAAAAGCATTACTGTGCCTGCCCTGCGTCTTATCAACCTCACAATGACTATTACTGTTATGATGAGGACAAAGAATTCTATTATTTTATAAAAGTTCAGAATTGGGGCGAGAATGAAGAAAAGAGAGTTGTTGTAACTGATAAGCTGGATGATTATCTGGAATATATTCCGAATACCACAGAGATCGCAACAGTGTATGACAGTGAAAAAGATGTTTTTACTGACTGGAAGTTGATTCCTGATGAAGCTGACGGCTCTTTTCCGTTGATAAATGGACATTTGGTAGCTGAAAGCATGACTCCTTGTGATAAAATAACATGGATATGTGAAGATACTTTTCTAATAAGATATAAAGTTAAACCTAAGTATCTAATGATGCATTATGTTTTTGAGAATATTGCATACATTGGTGATATTTATGAAGATGAACCTTACGGCACAAATAGTTTTTATCCTTTAAAATTAGTTCCTGAATCATTTTGTAACTCTGAATGTGTAAATCCGACACCTGAGATGTGTGGTGGAGTAAGAATTGAAGAGAACGATGATGATTCAGATTTTGTTGATTCAGATGTTGCTGACATTGATGAAAATGATGCTGAAAAAGATGATGATAGTGTCGTAGATGATCAGGATGTAATAGTTATAAAATCTTCCTCAGACGGATGCGGGTGCAGTATGCTGCAACAATAGCTAAGCATAATACCTGCCAAATTGACTTTAGAGCGTGATTTTTATATTATTACGCGAATTTTAAGGGTGGGAACATGAAGTTTCTTTCATTCAGTATTTCCGATACGGGGAAAAAACGCAAAAACAACGAAGATTCCTTTATTGAGAAGCCGGATATAGGGCTTTATGCGGTTGCTGACGGTATGGGTGGCGAACGTTTCGGTGAAGTTGCTTCAGAAATGGCTGTCGGATGTATCGAAAAGTACGTCAGAGAGAATTCAACGGTTATAGATGCTTTTAGATTCAATAACAGTAATGAGAACAGGCATCAGGTTCTAAATATGCTTGCAGATGCTCTCAGAAACTCCAATACAAAAGTTTTTCGTGAAGCTGAAAAGCGGGATGTTGACGGCAAGATGGGAACGACTCTCACGGTACTTCTTACAATTGGAAGCACCGGATTTATGGTCCATGCCGGTGATTCCAGACTTTATATGATCCGGGGAAATGAAGTAACGCAGCTTTCAACGGACCATACAGTTGCAAATGAATACAGGATGAAATATGGTCAGAGCGGCGAAGGTTTTGATCCCGGCTTTTCCAGTATGCTTACGAGAGCTATCGGAGTAAAGGAGTATGTCGAGCCGGAAAAGCTCACATTCACGATCGTTCCGGATGACAGATATCTCATCTGTTCGGATGGTCTTCACAACTATTTTGATGAAAGCTGGGAAGATATAGAATCGATGCTTACCGACCGCTCAGGTAAGCCCGAGAAGGAGGATAAGTATCTGTCACAGTGTGTTAATTCAATGCTTGATATTGTCTACAAAGGCGGAGCGGACGATAATGTAACTATTCTGATGCTCAGTGCCTTCGGTGTTACTGATGAGGAAGTGACGGGTACCAGGACACTTCTTGAAGAATTTGAAGCACTTAGAGATATTGATCTGTTTAAGAACCTTGATTATAAAGAGCTCCTTACTGTTATGGAGAATGCTGAGATAAGGACTTACAATAAATTCGACGTCGTTTCCAGAACAAGTTCAGAGAATGAGGAGCTTTTTGTTATAGTTGAAGGAAGAGTCTCTGCCTTGAAGGGAAGCCGGCACATAAAGACTTTTGAGACAGGGAGTCACATCGGTGAAGTTGCATTTCTTACCGGAGAAAAACCTGCTTTTAATCTTTTCGTTGATAAAACATCCACCTTTCTTGTTTTGAAAAGAGAGGTTTTTGATAAGATAATAACAGATAACCCGTCGCTAGGTATTAAGCTGCTGCTTCAGCTTGCAACAGCTCTTGCCATTCAGACGAACTCATCGATCGGACTCATTAAATAGCCTATGCTTTTAACTTCAATTTTATGGTTCCTTTTTCCCGGTTCGCTATTTCTTGATTTTGAAGGAAGTGATATCGGCGATCATCTCGAAAGAAAAAAGGTCTATTACTCACAGTTTACAGAAGATGAAAAGTACGATTTCTGTAAAAACGGTGATATCCTGTCCTGTAAGATACTTTTTCTGGAATCGTTTGATGAGAAAGAGGAAAAAAAATACTCTCACCAGGATATCATCAACTATATTCCGACTGACAAAAGGGCTGCGGGGATCTATCATTTCATTACCGAGAAGTGGAGAAAACTGACACTTAAGGAACTGAAAAGTTATCTTTCCATGTTGCCGGAAAACTATTCAAGAAGGCTGTTCAATCTTTATCTCAAGAAACTGTATCTGTCCGGGAATATTGATGAATTCATGAGGGATTACAGGCAGTCCTCAAGTACGGAACTAACGACATGGTATGTAAAGGAACTGCTTAAGAAAGGTCCCGACAAGGCTCTGGCCTATCTTCTGGACCTTAAAGTGGTGTTTCCTGAATATTTTTATGATTCTATTGCTCAGGAGGTTGATCAATACTCAACAAAACTGAAAGGAAGTGCCTACTACGACTATAAAATATGGAAACTTGAGCATAGTTACAGAAAGGTAAGGTATTCTCAGACAATAAAAATGGCGGATAACTGGTTTCCTGCAAAAAAATATTCAAACAGCTATCATTTCAGAGCACATCTTTACAGGGCAATGGCATATACAAAAAAACGAAAACACTCTCAGGCGGTTGCGATCTATAAAAAACTGGAGGAAAATCTGGAAAACGAAAACCTCCGCGATGGTGACAGATATAAGTTCTACAAAGGTTACGGATACAGCAGTTCAGCACTGGGGGACAATGAAAAAGCTATAGAACTTTACTTTAAAGCACACGATCATTTTCATTCAATAGATGACGAAAGTGCGGCTTTTTTCCTCTATAATGTTGCAGACATGCTCAGGCTTGACGGTCAATTTGAAAAAGCTGATGTGATGTACAGTGCCTACGTTGATAACTATCCTGATGCCGGGAAGATCAACGTTGCGAAGTTTCTGCTGTTCTGGATAAACTACCGTCAGAAAAAATATGAAAGGGCGATGAGTCTTATTGATGCGATAATTAAGGAAACATCGGACAGAAGCTATATTTATCAGAGATCTGTTTACTGGAAGGCCAGAGTTCTTGAAAAAACCGGACAGGAACAGGCTGCAACGAACATTTTCTGTGATATGAGCAGGAAATACCCTGCAACTCTTTACGGCTCTCTTGCCGCAGGAAGGGTCAGAAAAGCCGGAATATGCTGCGGAGAACCTGCTGATACCCAAAAGAGCGATAAAGAGCAGGATGAAGGTATCCGTTTTAAGGACAGCGAAATACTTTCAGAAACAGAGTGGATCGTTGCCGCAGTTGCAATGAAGGAAAAGAACGTAGTAAAAAAACTGCTTCGGGCTTCTTCTTCAGTGATCAGTTATAAAGGCTCAGAGATAGACAGGCTTATTGCCAGCTACTGTGCCGCCCAGACAGGAGATCACAGCCTTGCAGCCAGAATGCTCAAATCTATCTCGAACTTTTCAGGAGATACGAGAGATTATTTTAAAATGAAGTATACGGTTGGATTTGAGGAAGAGATCGTTTCACACTGTGATTTTTATGGTGTTTCTCCCTTCTTTGTTTTCTCGATCGCGAGGCAGGAAAGTCTTTTCAATGTGGGAGCAGTCTCTTCAAGTTATGCAATAGGGCTTCTTCAGTTACTTCCTTCAACTGCACAGCTTCTGGCTAATAGTGAGGAGTACGGGAAGGTTACGGCGAGTAACCTTAAAAAGCCGCTGACCAACGTAAGATTCGGAGTGAAGTTTCTATCTAACCTGCTGAAAAGATTTAACAACTCCATAGCTCTTGCGGCAGGTGGATACAATGCGGGACCGGGAAGGATCTCAAAGTGGCTTGAACAGAAGCCTGAGATGGAACTCGATGAATTTATTGAGGATATTCCCATTTTTCAAACTCGTAACTATGTGAAGAAAGTTATGCGGAACTATGCTGTTTATCACTATATCTACAAAGGTGAGGTCTATGACGGTATGGAGTTTAAGCTAAAAAAAGAAGACTGATATCCGTTTGACTTAATATTTCCATTGCTGTAAGATTTTTCCGTTAAGACCACTGGAGGAATATTGTATGAAAGTCCTTGTTTTCACTCCCTCGAAAAACGAAATAAAAAAAGGGGGCAATAGGAGCCTGTTCTTCATTAAAAGTGTAGTGGATCAGATCAGGTCTAAAAACTGCGGGATCAGTGTGTATCAGATAGATATTACAGATACCGATATCCTTGAACTGTCAGTGTCCGGAGCTTCTAGGATCATTAAGGATTCCGGGATCGATCTAAGTGAAATCGACATTGTTCACACCTTTTCAATGTTTCCGTTCATATTCAGGCCGCTTTTTGACCTTCTGGTGATCTCCTCTTTCGATGTGGATTCTATTGACGAAAGTTTAAAACCTTTTCTTCCCTGCGGACACTGTCCGGGGTATGCAAGGTATGACATTTCTGCAATTGAATCTATGGTTGTCGAAGAGCTGTATCAGGAGGTATACAACAATAGAAGAAGTTACGATGAAAGACCGTGGGGATGGTGGAGATCTCTGGTTCTTCTCAACGATTATAAGTTAAAACAGATCTATGTCGCTCCGGGAGAAAAGCTCAGTCTGCAGACACATAAGTTTAGAAGTGAGATCTGGACAGTAGCTCACGGAAGCGGTTTTATAACTCTTGATGACAAGGTTCTGCCTGCGGAGAAAGGCGATGTGTTTAAAATATCAAAAGGTCAGATACACAGAGCTGAAGGTGGGGAGAACGGACTTTATATAGTTGAGGTCCAGATAGGAGATTATCTTGGCGAGGACGATATTATAAGACTTGAAGATATTTACGGGAGGAAGTGATGAAAATAGCTGCGGTTATAATGGCCGGGGGAAGCGGAAAAAGATTCTGGCCGCTTTCAAGAGAAAGCAGAGCAAAGCAGTCTTTAAGTCTCTTTTCGGAACATTCTCTTCTTGTTGAAACGATAGAAAGAATAAAGCCCCTGACAGAGGATATTACGATAATATCATCTCTGAAGCAGAGAGACGCGATAGAAAGTGATGTCTGGAACTATCCTCATCTTAAGGTTATCTATGAGCCGAGTGGAAGAAATACAGCTCCGTGCATAATGCTGGCACTTCATTCAATAAAAAAGAGGGTTGATGATGACTGTGCAGTTCTGATACTTCCTGCCGATCATTATATAAAAGACTCTCAGAAATTCGTTGAACTTGTTAAAAAGGGTGTCTCTCATCTTGAAAATGATCCGGGATCAATAGGCACGATCGGAATTGAACCGACAAGGCCTGAAACAGGTTACGGTTATATCAGAAAAGGTGATGAGATCAATGCCGGAGTTTTTTCTGTCAAGTCTTTTGAAGAGAAGCCTGAAATGGAAAAAGCGGAGAATTTTGTTGAAAGCGGAGAATATCTTTGGAATGGCGGGATCTTTCTGTTCTCAATGAACAGCATGATGGAAGAATTCAGAAATAATAACAAGGATATATATGAGAAAGTCGTTCAGATAAAAAACACGGAAAACATCTCTGCGGAGCATTATAACTCAATTCGTTCCATTTCTTTTGACTATGCTGTTATGGAGACAACTCAAAAGCCGGTCTTTACAGTTGCGGGAGATTTCGGCTGGAATGATATCGGATCATGGTTCAGTTACTATGAGCTCCTTGAAAAGGATGAGAATGGAAACTATTCAAAAGGCGATGTTCACTTTGTTAACTGCAGGAATTCTCTGGCAATAAATCTTTCGGGGAAACCTGTGGTGATATTTAACCGTGAAGGCGAGCTTTTTGTTGATGCCGGAGATGTTGCCTTAAGTGCAAAGCTTGATGATCATCAGGCTATCAGAAAAGTAACGGAATATCTTAAGGAAAATAAGATCCTGAATTTGTTATAAAGACGGAGGCAGCGGTTTGTTTATATTTAGAACTTTAAATTGTACTTTAATATTTGTTATTGCAGCAAGTTTGGTTTCATGCAGCTTAAAGAACAGGGGTAATGGCGCATCAAAATATCAGGAAATAGAAAAAAATGGAGATGTGATCATTGAGGATCCTAAATCCAGACTATTCTGGCAGAGAGATGTTGCAAATAAAGGAATGATCTGGAAAGAAGCTGATGAATATTGCTCTAAGCTGAATTACGGAGGTTTTCATGACTGGAGACTCCCGACTATTTCTGAGTTGAAGACTCTGATAAAGGGTTGCAAAAGCGGCACAAAATCCTGCAAAGTTAACGATAAATGTTTGAATTTAAGATGCATGAACAACGCCTGCTCCTGTTCTGAAAATGGCGGTCCGGGAGAAGACGGGTTTTACTGGCAGAAAAAAGTCTGGAACTATAAAGGTGATGATATCGGGTCTTTCTGGTCTTCTTCAAGAAGAGCTACCCATGCTTTCTATTACTGGGGAGTTGCCTTTAATAACGGCAGCGTGGATAACGGTCACAGAAAAAGTGAGTTTTTTGTGCGGTGTGTAAGATCTAAATAGATTCCCTGTCTACTGGAAAAGAGTGTCTTTCTCAGCGATTATCTTGGCACAGTCATAGCTGTCATCGATCCTGACAAACTTGATTGAACTATTTTCGTGATCGGGAACAGTAGTTTTTTCGTTCATGAGAGCATCGTTCGATGCCTGATAGATAACCTGTACTCCCTGCCAGAGAAAGGGACCCCAGATAGTATTGTCATCCATAGTGGAAAGATCAATGTCCGCAACTGTTTTTGCTGCAACGTCCATAGTTCCATCTCCATTAAAAACGGCAGGAATGTGTCCAACAACATCAATTCTAAGTCCCGGATTTCCTTCACCGTCCTGATCCCATACATGAGAGTCGTTCTTGTCAAACGGAAGCATGTCGGTCAGCGGATTATCAAGTTTTGCTCCTGTAACATCTACAAAGTCTTTCATAAAAAGTTTGTAGTGATCGGTCTCATCAGTAACTGTGAACTCGTAGTTGATAGGAACAAGTGAATCCACATAAAGCTGACTGAAAGACATTTCAAGAAAACTGGATCCTGTATCGACTTCAACGTGACATGTAGTTGATGTGGCTTTTACAACGCCGTCTTCATATTTCATGTCAACGATCTGAATAGCCTGAGTAACTGAAGTGCTGTGCTGTTCCCCGATCACTGGAAGAGTTGTCGTAGTGTTGGAAGTAGTGATAGTTTTCTGAGCCCATACTCCATCAAAACTGTATGTCACAGCAGTGTCACCGGTGTTTCCAGTATTGCCGGTATCGCCAGTATTGCCAGTATTGCCTGTGTCGCCGGTATCACCGGTATTTCCAGTGTTACCTGTGTTTCCTGTGTTTCCGGTGTCACCTGTGTTACCGGTATTTCCAGTGTTTCCTGTGTCTCCAGTATTTCCTGTGTCTCCTGTGTTGCCGGTATCACCTGTGTTGCCAGTATCACCAGTGTCTCCTGTGTCCCCGGTGTTGCCGGTATTCCCAGTATTTCCTGTGTCTGAGTCATCGCCACCACAACTTGCGATGAACAAAAATGAAAAAACAAACAAGATCAAAAATAACTTTTTCATGAAATTCTCCCTGTCAGAATAATAAACACACGCGGGAAATTTTACTCTTTTTGGAAAATTAAGTCAATTTCAGGATGTCTTAGGCTGAATAACTCTTCGAAGTGTCAAAAGTCCGATTGGTGCGACAATTGCCATTGACCCTATTATCACCCATATCATCCAGGAGCTCTGACAGTCGGTGTCTGAAGGGCAGTAGTTCGAAAGCAGAAATCCGGATATTCCGCCAACGATTAGTTTTGCCATGAAAAATGGTAGTAATGAAAGACTCATATAGCTTGCCTCTTTGCCTCTGGGCGCGACAGAAGCTGTGTACTCATAAAGTCTGGGGGACCAGATGGATTCTCCGATCGAGAATATCAGTACAAAGAATGAGATCGAAATGTAACGCGAAAGAACTTCTGCTCCGAGACCAGGGTCAATTCCCAGCCACCAGCTCCATATAAACTTTCCAAGCCATGTGTCCACTAAAGGTTCAAAAAGCTGCCATGGAAGAGCTATCATGAAGATGGATATGGCGGAGAAGGTTGTTCCGATGAGAAGCATTTTATATGCGGTGACTTTCTGAGTTACAGCTCCCAGGATGGGTACAAGTACAATTATCACAAATGGGTTTAGAAAGCCCCAGACTGTTCCAAATTTTGCACCTTCTCCGAGAATTCTTATCGCATATTTAGGAAAGGTGAAGTGCATGTGATAGAAGGTGAGTTTTACTCCCACGATCAAAAGCAGAAGTAATAGAAAACGCTGGAAAGATTTTTCATAGATTAGTTCGCCAAATGTTTTTATGGTGTCTTTCCCTGCTTTTTTCATCGGTAGAACAACTGAATCGGAAAATGAACTATACTTCTCTTTTTTCTTTTTGCTGACTGTGATAGATCCGTCATCTTCAACAAGTACACCGTCACGCATAAAAAATGAGACTAAAATAAGTCCCGGGATCGTTGCGATAAAAGCTACAAAGAAAAGGAACTGATATGTCGAAATATGAAAGTTTATAAATGGAACGACCCAGCCTCCTGTTTCACCCATTCTTTCAGGATTTCTGAAAAAATCTATGATCGGACCGCTGAAAAGAAATCCGACGTTCATTAGAGTGTAATACAGGCTGAATGCCATCGGTCTCTGCTCAGGACTGGAGTATTGTTTCATTGCAGCTGTCATCACGGGGATCATCATCGCATGACCTAATGCAAGCGGAATGAATCCAAGTATTGAAAGGGAAAATATTTCCGTGTTAAAGGCCACAAGGAATCTTGAAAGCACACAGAATAAAAAACCAAAAAACAGAGTCTTTTTGACCCCGATAGAATCTGTGAGCGGTCCCACAAGAATAGTCGTTACTGTTACGATCGATGACCATACAGCAATGTAAATTCCTGCTGACTGATCGCTCAGACCAATGTCTGAAGATAGAAAGAGAACAAAAATACTTGTCATGACACCATAGGCGATGATCTCGAAAACTTTTGTAAGGTAAATAATCCAGAGCTCTCTGGGAGCTGTTTTTAAAACAGTGAATTTTGATAGGAATCCCTGTGACTTAGTCATGATGTCTCCGCAATGTTAATTATTTTACACATCCTGCACATCATAAAGGAAGAGCTTTTTTTGTAAAGACTTCTAAAAAGTAATTTCATGGAATAATTTTTCTAAATAAATATAATTACATGATTTCGATGATCGGGGGATAAAAAATGGCTTCAGTTACTTTTGAAAAAGTTGTGAAAAGATACAGTGAGGACGCTGTAATTCTTAAAGGAATAGATCTTGATGTGAACGATGGTGAATTTCTTGTTCTTGTCGGTCCTTCAGGTTGCGGAAAATCAACGTTACTCCGAACTCTTGCAGGTCTTGAAACTGTTACCGAAGGAAATGTCAAGATCGGTGAAAGAGTGGTGAACAACATTGCTCCTAAAGATCGTGATATCGCAATGGTTTTCCAGAGTTACGCTCTTTATCCGCACATGACGGTCAGAGAGAATATGAGCTTTGCTCTTAAGGTGAGAAAGACAGATAAGGCTGAGACAGAAAAAAGAGTTGAGGCCGCTGCTAAACTACTTGATATCACACATCTTCTTGACAGACTTCCAAAGCAGATGAGTGGCGGACAGAGACAGCGTGTTGCGATGGGACGAGCCATTGTCAGAGATCCAAAGGTCTTCCTTTTTGACGAGCCGCTTTCAAATCTTGATGCTTCGCTTAGAACTCAGATGAGAGTTGAGCTTAAAAAGCTGCATGAGCGTCTTAAAACGACAATAATTTACGTTACCCATGATCAGGTCGAAGCGATGACTCTTGCTGACAGGATCGTTGTTCTTAATAAAGGAATAATTCAGCAGATCGGAACTCCTCAGGATCTTTTTGATACTCCCGCAAATGTTTTTGTCGCAGGTTTTATCGGCAGTCCTTCAATGAATCTCATAAAGATGAAAACAATTAAACGGGGAGAATATCACACTCTGGTAACTGACGGCATGAATGTAGGTGTGAAATTCTCAGAAGGTTCGTACCGCGAAGAACTTGTTGTAGGTATCAGACCTCAGGATTTTCTTCTTACCGATGATGATCCTGAGATCTCGGGAACTGTTGAGATCGTCGAAGCTCTCGGCAGACAGTCCCTTGTTCATGTAAGACTTTCGGACAGTTCAAAACTGGCTGTAGAACTTGATTCATCACTTGTCAGGGATTTTAAGATCGGTGACAAGATACAGCTCAATGTGAAACATGAAAAAATGCACTTTTTTGATGCGCAGACAGAGATGAGAATCACGGAGGCGATCAGGTGAAAAGGACTGTTTTCTTTCTAGTTCTTATTTTGTTCAGCACACTCTATGCTGAAAGATCTACGGTCACTGTCTGGCATTCATACCGTGGAAGTGAGCAGAAAGCACTAGAAAGACTTAAGGAAAATTTCAATAAAGAACAGGATCAGTACAAGGTCGAACTTCTCAATATTCCCTACGATGCTTTTGCAAACAAGCTGACCAACGCTATTCCGAGAGGCAACGGTCCGGATGCGTTCATTTTTGCTCATGAAAGGATAGGAGACTGGGCAGAAAGCGGAATAATTTCCAATATTGACAGCAATTCAGTTGAAAAGATCAGATCAGAGTCCGTCGGTACAACTTTGAACGCGTTGAAATACGATGGAAAGTTCTGGGGTTATCCTCTTTCTTTTAAAAGTGTTGTGCTTTTCTATCGTACTGATATTATTGATAAAGTTCCTGCTTCAACGGATGAGCTTGTAAGTCTGGCCAAAAGTCTGACAGATACTGAAAAAGGTAAGTACGGCCTGGCTTTTGAAGCATCCTCAGTTTACTTCTCAGCACCTTTTATCTATGGGTTTGAAGGCAAGTTCTGTTTTGAAGAGGGAAAGACAAGGAAGGACGGTGAAGCCTGTCTTAATAATCCCGGAAACAGAAGAGCGCTCGAATATGTCGGAAAGCTTTTAAATGAAGACAAAATAGTTCCGCAGGAAGCAACCAGTGCGCTTGTCACGCAGCTTTTTAATGAAGGTCGAAGTGCAATGGTCATCAACGGGCCGTGGTTCATGGGTGAGATCTCAAAGGACGTGCCTTATGCTGTGGCTGTTCTTCCTGTTGTAAGTGAGACTGGTGAGCTTTTAAAGCCTTTTCTTACCGTTGAGGCTTTTCTCATTTCTGAATATAAGACAGTGAATAAAAAGGGTGCAAAAGCTTTCGCTGAATATCTTACTTCTTTTGAAGGAGCAAAGGTGAGAGCCGTCGAAGGCAGACAGGCGGTTGCAACGAAATCGGTTTACAAAGATGAAGCTCTTGTCAGTGATAATGTTCTTAACGTTTTCAGACAGCAGGCGGAAATTGCAGTTCCGATGAGCAATTCTCCAAAGATGAGAGTTATCTGGGAACCGATGGCGGGAGCTTTAAGAAAAGTTCTCCGCGGTGCTGAGACTCCGGAAAGGGCGCTTGAAGCAGCACAGAATCAGTATGAGATCTTTTCAAAACCGCTTCCAAAGGCAAAGAGTCCGGTTGTTTTTGTTATTCTTCTGCTAATAGCGGGGTTGATAGCTCTGGTCTATTTTGTAAAACAGGCAAGGAAGTCTAATTTTATAAAGAATCTGAAGGAATCTCCGACACCATACCTTTATCTTTTTCCGGCAATGTTCTCAATGGTTCTGCTGGTGTTCATCCCCTTTGCCGTGGGAACTGCGGTGGCGTTTTTTGCTCACAGAAGCGGTGAATATCAGTTCGTCGGGTTTTCAAACTTCATATCCATTCTGCTTTCAAAGGACTTCCCGATAACAAACCCTCTTTCTTTCTACTTTACGCTTGCCGTTACGATCATGTGGACTTCTGTGAACGTGTTCCTGCATGTTTCTATCGGTCTTATGCTTGCACTCATGCTTCGCGAACCGTGGTTGCAGATGAAGGGAGTTTACAGGATGCTTCTCATTATTCCATGGGCGGTTCCAAACTATATTACTGCTCTTATCTGGAAGGGAATGTTCAACCGTCAGTTCGGTGCTATAAATGGAATCCTTCAGTCTTTCGGTCTTGAACCTGTTAGCTGGTTCAGTTCGTTCTGGACATCATTTGCCGCAAATGTGACGACAAATACCTGGCTTGGATTTCCGTTCATGATGGTGACAGCTCTCGGCGCTCTTCAGGCAATTCCAAGAGAACTTGAAGATGCCGCAAATGTTGACGGAGCAAATGCATTTGAAAGATTCAGACATGTGACTTTACCTCTTCTTAAACCTGCACTTCTTCCAGCCGTGATACTCGGAAGTGTGTGGACTTTCAATATGTTCAACATCATCTATCTTGTTTCAGGCGGAGAACCTGACGGCGGAACTGAAATTCTTATCAGTGAAGCCTACAAGTGGGCATTCCAGCGACAGGAACGTTACGGTTATGCGGCCGCCTACGCAACTCTCATCTTCATAGTCCTTCTTGTCTATTCAAAGGCAACAGAAAAGGTCGGAAAGGAAAAGAACTAACAGTTTGAATTTATTGAAATCTTACCCGATAATGTCTTCAAGATTTAGGTGGTGGTCGAAATATCCGCTTTCTTTAAGAGCTTTGTCCGGTCCGTGCAATGATATCAGGGCTTTTTCAACAGAATATCCTTTGGGAAGTTTGAGTAAATCAATTTTTTTTGAGACTTCTTTTATTACTGATGCTGTAACCGGACTTTTGTAATATTTGATCTCGCAGACAACGATAACCTTGTCGGTTCTTTTGTACAGTAGATCAATTTGAAAACGGGAATCGTTTTTCTGAAAATAAGGTGAAGCATAAATATTTTCATCTGCAAATCCCATTTTATCGGCCAGATACCAGGAATGTTTCAGGCAGAATCTTTCAAAAGCAAATCCAAGCCATATATTAATACTTTCACCGGATATTTTTTCAAAAAGTCTGGTTGAATTCCTCTGGTTTTTTATTGCGGTCATGTTAGGTTCCATATATTTAAAATAAAATCGTAAAAACTCATCTGACAAGCGGTATTTTCTGAATTTAGTGTTCCATCCGTATTCAAAAGGGACAAAAGATTCGATAAGCTCCGCCTTTTCAAGCTGTGACAGTATTTTCTTAAGACTACCTCCGCTTTTTTTTCCTGTTTTTTCAGCTACTTCTTTTAATGAGAAAATTCCGTCTTTTAATAGGTTTACAACCGTGAGATATGTTTCTGCCTGAGCGTACTGTCTGTAAAATATTTTATCAACTTCATTCAGCATTAGACTGTTTGGTGAAAAACATAAACGGTTGATATTTTTATAGAATGAAGCTGAGATATCTAATTCTTCAAAGTATTTTGGAACTCCGCCGAAAATTAGCTGGTAATTCAGAATTTCAGTCTTATCTCGCTTTCCTTTGAAAAATGAGGCAATTTCATCCGGATTAAGTCCTTTGATAAGCATTTCTTCAGTAATTCTTCCGTAAAGTGCCGTTGAATTGATAACTTTATCCACCATAAATGAAGCAATTGACCCGCATATAATAAGCATGACATTCTGATCTTTCCAGTGATTGTCCCAGAAGTATTTAATGATACTGATCAACTGCTTTCTGCCAGAAGCCATCCATTGAATTTCATCAAAGAAAATAACCATCTTATTTTTCCGGTTTTTTCGGGATACTATTTTTTCTGTAAAATATTTAAAAACTTTTTTCCAGTCTGAAAAATTTATGTCTTCTAATAAAGAATCTCCGGTAACTTCAGACATCTGATCTTTAAAATGCTCCATTTGTTTTACAGAACTATTTCCCTCAATACCTTCAAAAGTAAAAGAGAAAGACTTGTCTTTTAAAAAGTTTTTTATAAGAGTGCTTTTTCCGACTCGTCTCCTTCCGTATATTACAACGAGTTCGCTTTTCCTGGATCTGAAATTTTTCTCTAATTTGTCTAACTCGTTTAACCTGCCGAAAAACATAGCTTTTCCCTCCATGATAAAAATCCGCCTTCAAAAGCATATTAAAACAAGTGGCGGATTATGTCAATAAATAATTAAGAATCCGCCGTCAAAAGTGTTTAAAAATGTGTGGCGGATTTGAAATCTTTATAATTCGCTGAAATCGAAAAGGTCTCTTATATCAATTTCAAGATCTTGAGATATTTTGTAGATGTTTACGATACTTATGTTTCTTATTCCGCGTTCCACTTCGGAGATGTAAGTTCTGTGAATTCCGGTTGATAGCATGAGTTTTTCCTGACTGATGCCTTTTGCTTTTCTTATCTGCCTTAAACGAAGGCCGAACATGATTTTTATATCAAAATCTTTCATAGATAAACGATAGAAAGGGAATGATATAAGTCTACATGAAATAAGTGACAAAAAGTTGATTTTTGAAGTATTGTATGATATAAGTGACAATAGTGAGATTTGTATAGGAGGTTAATTATGGAGAACAAGTATTTAGCGGGTCTTTTTATGGAGAATTTAAAGCTTTTCTTAAAAGCTAGAATTATTGGGTTTGATTACCTTTTAAATCCGGAAACTAATGAACTGCACAAGGTTCAATCAAATTTTCTTAGCTCTCATAATCTTCACAGGGCAAACTTGAAAAAATTCATAGGAATCACAAATATTGGGTTTTTTAAAATTGAAGATCTTTTTAGTGGCACTCCTTATAACGTTTGGGATCTACAAACTGGAGATTTAATTGGCACTTTTAATCTTAATAAATGTAAACATTGTTTTGGAGGATAAGATGAAAAAATTATTAGTATTATTAATTCTAGGCTTTCTTTTTAGTGTTAATCTTTCTGCTGATAGTGTGAAAATATGCACTCTTTCGAAACAGGAAGGTTTTGAATGCACATATACATGTCCAGATGGGAGTTCTTATAAAGGACAAAAATCTGGTTTAAAACCATGTCCTAACAACTTAAAATTAGTCTGTGATTGGTCAGGTTATTGTAAAGTATACTATTATTGACATTTTTCTTCTTTTTATCTTAATCAATAGAAAAAATTCAATACAAGGTATTGTTCGGTTTGACTTCAAAATATTGTTGCCGTCTTGAGACTTGACTCTTCAAAAAACATAATAATTCTTGAATTGAAACAAAAAATATTATAATAATTTGCGATTTGATTCCAAAAATATTATAATAATTTTAGGTTTTATTGTGGAGAGAATGATGATAAAGCGTTATTTAAGTGATGAAATTAAGAAAAGAATGTTTAAGGGAAAGGCCATTGTGATAATGGGAGCAAGGCAGGTCGGGAAGTCGACTCTTGTTGATATGGTGCTGAAGGATTATGAGAAAGATAATAAAATCCTGAGGCTTAACGGAGACGATTCTGATACAAGAGCTGTTTTTGAAAATGCAACTTCAACAAAGATCGGAAATGTTATCGGAAATCATTCAATTGTTTATATTGATGAGGCTCAGAGAGTTCCTGAGATCGGTCTTGTTCTGAAAATCATGGTTGATAACTTTAAAGATGTTCAGGTTGTTGCAACAGGTTCTTCATCTTTTGAGCTTTCAGGAAAGATCAACGAACCGCTTACGGGAAGAAAGTTCGAATACACACTTTCCCCGATATCTTTTGAAGAGATGGTGGGGCATACAAATTATCTTGAAGAAAAAAGAATGCTTGAACATCGTCTTGTTTACGGTGCTTACCCTGAAATAGTTTCAAACAAGGATGATGCGCAGGATCTTCTCACATGGCTTGCAGGAAGCTATCTTTATAAGGATGTGATGACTCTTGAGAGGATAAATAAGCCGGTTCTTGTAGAAAAGATCTTAAAAGCTCTTGCTTTACAGGTGGGAAGTGAAGTCAGCTATAATGAAATTGCCCAGCTTGTCGGTGCAGACAATTCAACAGTTGAGAAGTATATTGATCTTCTGGAAAGAGCTTTCATTGTATTCAGATTGCCTGCTTTAACTGGAAATGTCAGAAATGAAATTAAAAAAGGGAAGAAGATATATTTCTTTGATAACGGTGTTCGAAATGCTGTGATCGGAAATTTCAACATAATTGATTCCAGAACTGATGTCGGAGCACTTTTTGAGAATTATATCATTACAGAAAGACTGAAGTATCTGACCTACAG
>CAZTKP010000016.1:24273-28076 GCA_964614215.1 uncultured Spirochaetales bacterium
CTTCCTGAAGGTCAGATCTAGGTTTCTATTTCCGATCTTTCAGGATCATTTGAAAAGTTAATTATTTCAGTTTTTTAAGGAGTAAAAACTATGAGTCTTGAAAGATATGGTTTCAATGGATTTTTTGAAGCACTTTTTCATGAATTTAAAGAGCAGGGGTTTCAACCTGCAAGAGTAATAAATGAGCAGAAGGAACTTTACACGGTTATGATGGAAGAAGGTGAGATCCACGCTAAGATCTCAGGGAAATTTCTTCACAATGCCGATGTGAAATCAGACTTTCCTGCAGTTGGTGACTGGGTTGCAGTGACTGTTGAGGGTGATTTTGCTGTAATTCACGGAATTCTTGAGAGAAAAAGCAGTTTTTCGCGTAATGTTGCAGGAACGAACAAGAGAAAAAGCGGTGGAGTTACCGAGCAGCAGATCGTTGCTTCAAATATTGATACGGTGTTCATCGTGAGCGGACTTGATGAGAACTATAATCTTCGGAGAATTGAGCGTTATCTGACACTCGCGTGGAATAGCGGTGCGTCACCAGTGGTCATTCTTAACAAGTCGGATCTTGCTGATAATATTGACGATATTGTCTTTGAGGTTGAAGAGGTCGCTCCGGGAGTTCCTGTCCATGCAGTATCAGCAAAGGAGAATCATCTTGAGACTCTTAAACCTTATCTTCAGGCCGGAAAAACAGTTGCACTTCTCGGTTCTTCCGGTGTTGGAAAATCGACAATAGTTAATGCACTTCTCGGAAGAGAACTTCAGGAAGTAAGCGAGGTAAGTGACGCAGTTCATAAAGGCCGTCACACCACAACTTCAAGACAGCTTTTTATAATGGAAAACGGAGCACTCCTGATCGATACTCCCGGAATGAGAGAAATTCAGTTCTGGGGAGAGGAGGAAAGTATTTCTAACGTTTTTGATGATGTCGAAGAGCTTATTTCAAAATGCAGATTCTCAGACTGTACACATAACGGAGAACCTGGATGCGCAATCGAAGCAGCTCTAAAAAGCGGAGAACTTGACTCCAAAAGATATCAGAATTACCTGTCGCTTCAGGAAGAACTCGCAAGACTTGAGGAGCGGAAGACTAAAACAAAACGCCAGCTCAAAACTGAGTGGGAAAAAGGCATCGCAAAGAAAGTTAAAGATCTTTATAAAGATAAAAATCGACAGTTCAGAAGATAGTATCCCGGGCCTCTTCATTCAATCGTAGGGGTTGATCCATGTATCAACCCGGGCGGATACGCAGATCCGCCCCTACATTCGGGATTTAGGGAAAGGTCCAGGCTCTGTAACCACCTGAAAAACTTGATTTATTTTTAGCTCCGAAATAACGTGAGGTGCGTGTGCACAAAAGCGGAAATTTTTTCAGGGGGTCAAAATGAGAGTAATTCTTGTGATTGCATTTTTTCTTGCGGTTTTTTCAGGCTGTACGGTTAGTGACGATATAACGGATTCCGATGTTCTTGATAAAAATGATAGTACGGAAACTCAGGATCAGGCACAAAATGACTCTGCGACAACCAATGACGAATCAACAGTTGACGATAAAGACGAAGTCCTGGATGACAAAGTTGATGAAACCGAATTTAATGACACGCAAAACGACACTGAAATAAACGATGAAGCGACAGATGAGATCCAGACTGATATCGGGACAGATGCAGATGAAATTTTTGATAATGAGGCTTCTGACAGTGATGCAGACGATGCTGTCTGCGGAATTCCGACACCTGACCCTGTTGTTGAAGATCCGCTGCCGACTGTTACAGATTACGGCATGTATCAGATCGTTCCAAATGGAGCGTTCACAGACCATTATCTTTACAGCAATTCTGCGGGAGAATTTAAAATAGGCGTCCGCGAACAGTGGGGTTCGTCAATAATCTTTTTAGGGTTCTCAAACAATCAGGACTCTAATGTTATTGATGCAAATGACACAGGAAGAGAAGTTCAGATCGCAATTTACGATCCTGACAGAATAACCCAGAACTGTGCGTGGAATGCATCATGTGCATCGACTGCTTCTCAGTGTGCGGGTGGCATAACATATCTCGGCTGGAATCCTGTTCAGGGTGGAAACAGGTGCAATAACGGTTCTCCGACAGAATCTATTTCAGGAAGTGACGGAGAAATGATCTCTTCAGTTGTGCCTTATCAGTGGAATCCTGCATGGGACAGACAGGACTGCGAATCTGATATCTGTGATGATATTAATTACAAGTTCAAACTTTCGGACATGAGATATATTCAGAAACTCAGGTGGATCGGTTCAAATATTGTTGAAGTGAAAATGACCATCCATAACCTGACGGATATTGAAAGAAGAGCGACACTTCAGGAGTTTCCGACACTTTATGTTCCATACGGTGCTCACGGATTGCAGAATTACAACGTTCTTCTTGATTCAGAGGGTACACAGATCGCTATTGATGTTCCGGCAAATGACGGCTTTTTTAAGAAAGATTTTGATAGTGCGGGCGGTTGGACAACTCTCCAGAATTCAGCACAGAACTATGGTGTGGGAATTTATTACGAGAACAGACTTACAGAGTTCCAGGGCTGGCAGAAAGACGGAGTTTTCAACAACGTAAGGTCAAGAATTGTCTTCGGACTTCCCGCAAGCGGAACAGTCAATGCGAGAGCCTATCTTATTCTCGGAGGTTTCACCACAGTTAAGACACTTGCGGAAGATCTTGACAAGAAAATTCCTCCTTTCGGCTATCTTGATGCTCCTAAAAGTGACGATGAAGTAACAGGAAATACACTCAATATCGGCGGATGGGTGCTTGACAATAAAGGAGTCTCAAAAATCGAAGTTTTCATAGACGGAGTCAGCAAAGGTGAACTCTCACTTAACACCTCAAGGGAAGACGTCTGCAAAGTCTGGCCCGGATATTCAATGTGTCCAAATGCAGGATACTCAGGAAGTGTCGACATCTCAGAACTCTCTGTCTGTGCACACCTCCTTGAGATCAAAGCAACTGATACCGATTCAAATGAAAGAGTAGTTGCCAAAAAGAGATTTTTCAGGAAGTAGAAATTAAATCGATGAATCTTTTCTCATTCTATCAATTTTCTTCTCAAGAATATTGTAAATGCTTTGAGCAAGTTTAAAAACCTCTGTGCTTCCAACATTGGGTCTTCCATTATCATTAATATTGTAATTTGATTTTGCATTTTCAATTGCGTCTGCAATCATAAGAGAATGCTTTCTCGAATCGAAACCGCCAGAAACCATTTCATTTAACTTCGTTTTCCAGATGCTCGATATTTGATGGTTTTCAAAGTTTGGTTTTTGTGGATAGAAATGATAATACAGCCACAATTCAAAACAAGGATTGCTTTCTGCATGATGCCATCTTTTTTCTTTTGAGCAATAGATTCTTAAATGATTTATCTGGGGTTCTCTGCTTCCGTATTTATCAGAATCGGTATCAAAAACTATCCACACTTCATCAATTCTTTCAAAAGAACAGCATTTCATTTTTTCCATTGCAATGTTTAAAAGTCCTTCTGGAGTATTGTTTTCACTTCCATCCAAAGGGTGAACAATCAAACTAATTCTTGAGTCAAGACCTTGGAAAAATTCGAAATAATCGTATTCTCTTGTTTTGCCTTCACAGAAAATATAAATCTTTTTTGCGTCTCTTGAAGGAGGTTTTCTCTGATAATCTCTAGTTCTTATTATCATTATTTAGCCACCCAAGATCTTGTAAGTTTGATAAAAATGGAATTGATCCATATCTTCCACAAAGATATCCTTTGTGAATATCTTTAGTTTTGTGTTCTTTAAAATCTGA
>CAZTKP010000017.1:0-27769 GCA_964614215.1 uncultured Spirochaetales bacterium
ATTTACTGAAAAATCCTTGCTTTGAGGTTTTTTTTTACTATAAACTTCGCACAGGTATTGGTTTGTTTGTGTTTTAGTGGAGATCAAAAATGAATAAAACCCCCCTCTTTGACAAGCATGTTGCGCTTGGAGCAACAATGGGCGATTTCGGTGGCTGGAACATGCCTCTGTGGTACAAGACAGGACAGAAGGCTGAACATCTTGCAACTAGAGAGAACTGCGGACTTTTTGATATCTGTCACATGGGTGAATTTATTGTAAAGGGTAAGGATAGTTTTGCTTTCTGGCAGAGAATGCTTTCAAACGATGTTACAAAGATAGTCGATGGACAGGCTCAGTATAATTTTCTTCTTAATGAAAAGGGCGGAGTGATCGACGACTGTATCGTTTACCGTTTTAATGAAGAGCATTGGATGCTCGTTGTAAACGCCGGAACTCAGGACGGTGACTATGAGTGGCTTAAGGCTAATGTAGCCGGAGACATGACAGTTGAGAACGTAAGTGCAAAGATGGGTAAGCTTGATCTTCAGGGCCCGAAAGCGCCTAAGGTTATCGCAGACCTCGTCGGAAGAGAGACGATAGAGGGAATGAAATTCTTCAGATTTCTTCCTGAAGTTGAGATCGGGGGCATGAAAGTGCTTTTAAGCCGTACAGGTTATACCGGTGAGATCGGATTCGAGATCTACTGTGACATCGAAGATACTGAAAAACTGTGGAATGTTCTTCTTGAAAAAGGAGAAAAACACGGAATTATGCCGGCCGGACTCGGAGCAAGAGATACGTTGAGACTTGAAGCAGGACTCCCTCTTTCAGGAAGTGAAGTGAAACCAGAAGTCCCGGCAGTTGGAACTCCATGGGAGTTTGCGATCAGCTATGACCATGAATTTATTGGTAAAAGCGCTCTTGAAACAGAAAAGGGAAAATATTTTGTCTATGCTTTTGAAGTAGAGGGAAGAAGAAAGCCCGGCAACCATTCAAAAGTTGTGACGGGAGGCAGTGAGATCGGTGAAGTTACCAGTGAAATTCTTGCAGTGAGCCTTGAAATGAAACCTGTCGGTTTTATGAGAGTTACAAAAGAACTTGAGATTGGTGAAAACTTTAATATTGTCAATGCAAGAGGAAAGGAATTCAGCGGTACTGTCGTTGAAAATCCGATGGTGAAGGGAACGGCAAGAAAAAAAATGATAGTTATGCTTGATAAATAGTTTTTAAATCAAAACTTTGGAGGGAGAAATGGCTAATTACAATGTTATTGGAGAACTCAGATACTCGGAAAATCACGAGTGGGTAAAGGATCTTGGTGGAAACAAGTACCGCACAGGAATTACTGATTATGCAGCAAAGAACATCGGTGATGTTACTTTCGTTGAGCTTCCCGACCTTGATATCGAAGTTGACAAGGAAGGCGTTGACTGCGTTATCGAAACTGTTAAAAGTTCGGAAGATGTTTTCAATCAGATCAGCGGTGTTGTTGCTGAAGTTAACGAAACGCTTGAAGACAACCCTGAACTGGTAAACAACGACTGTTACGGTGACGGATGGCTCTATGATGTCCAGGCAAAAGGCGATGAAGACTTTGCTGAACTCATGACAGCTGAAGAATACGAAAAATTTCTCGAAGAGCAGGAAGAATAAGTAGTCTCGTACGAATATCTTTTACAGGGGGCGGAAACGCCCCCTTTTTTGTTTTTCTAACTATCCTTAACGTATAAAAAATTTGTCATTTATTACAATAATATATAAAATACTACTCAATTGTTTACAAGTAGACTGATGGAGGTTTGGCTTGAAAGAAAATTTTGCAAAAATAATTATGATGGCGATCGTTTTCGCTACGTTCGGTGTTTCAGCTTCAGGACTGAGGCTGGTAATTCTTCCGAAAACCACTGTCGACGGAAAGAAGTATGATGCGGCTTCCGTTGAGAACGAGGTGATCAAGAGATATACCGAAAAGGATATGCGTATCATTGAATTGTCCACAGCTTTAAAAGCACAGGCTGCGGCACTTTCTGATCTTGTTGCAAGCGGTAAGGTTCCCAAAGAACTTTCCGTTCTTAATGCCGATGCTCTTGTTTCAGCACAGTTATCCTGCGATAAAAATTCAAACTCGATCATGGGAAGCAAGATAAAGAGCTGGTTCTGTGTTTTCAACACAAAGATCATCAGAGTTGATTCCGGTGATGTGATCTTCGCTGATTCAAAGAACTATACCGCTACAGGTCTCAATGCTCTCCAGGCAATTAACAACGTGATAAAGAAAAAGGTCGGGAAACATGCACACGCCGCAGTTGATATCTGGTCAAAGAACTGGACCAACGAAGGCAAGTGGAATCTGGATCTTATTATTACGGGAATTGCTAAAAAGACTCAGCTTAATCAGATCAATTCTGTTCTTAAGTCTATTGCGGGCGTCAAAAGCTCGAACATAGTGATGTTCAAGAAGAATCTTTCCAAGATCACTCTCTCGGGAGAAGGAGCTGCAAACTTTGATACGCTGAGGGATGCGCTTGATACATCTGAAAAACTCAGTCTTCAGGTGAACTACGATGCCGGAAGAGTCATTCATGCTGAATTTGATTTCGGTCAGGCGTTCTCAAGAGCTATCCAGGCTTATATCACTCCTCCGAAAAACGCTACGGATAAGACAATAGCTAAACTTATTGAGGATAAAGGTTCAGACCTTCTTCAAAGCTACCTGATGAACCTCAATTACTTTGAGATAGAAAGTTCCTCGATCCTCAAGGGAAAGAGAAAGTCCGCCGCCGCTACCGCTAAAAAAGGTGATATCCCGCTCGTTGTTTTTGCAGAAGTTGTCCAGAAAGGTAAGGAGTGGATGTCGGTACTCGAACTTATATCTACCGATAACATGAAAAAGCTTGCTGTAGTTAAAGGTACGGCAGGAGATCCTTTTGAAGCAATGGATAAGGCTGTCAGAAATCTTGATAAGAAATATAGGGAAGCTCTTGCAAAACCGGCATTTAGAAAAAGACTGAACTTCGGGAAGGATGTCGCAGCAGCAGTAAGCACAATGAAACTTTCCGTAGAGAAGTTCGAAGTAGGACAGATATTCCCGTCGCTTGTGCCTTATTACCGCAAGAAAGGCATCGGCTCAATAACTGTAAAGAATATTTCAGCAGGAACACTCAAGAACGTTGAAATAGCTTACAAAATAAACGGAAAAGTCGTAGGAACAGTGAAAGTTGATGATATCGGTGCAAAAAAGACGGCAAAGGCCGATGTTAAGCTTGATACTATTCCTGACGGCAAGAATGAGTATTCACAGCTTGAAGCGAATATAACTTTTACAGTGGGTGACACATACGGGAAGAAGGATGCTTTTGCTCCGCTTGTTATCCATGCAAAGAACACAATTGACTGGTCAAACCCGAGAACGATAGCAAGTTTCGTCGATCCGGCCAACAAGGCAGTTCGTGACCTTGCAACAAAAGCTCTTAAGAATAAAATCGGTAATGAACTTATCACTAAAAAACTAGGAAATGCGGCACTTATCTATTCAGCTCTCTGGAATAAGCCGCTTAAGTACATGAGCGACCCTGTGAGTACAAGTTTTGATGCAAATGTCGATACAGTACAGTTCCCTGCAGAGACTCTTGAAAGAAATGCGGGAGACTGTGACGACCTTACAGTTCTTCTGGCTTCTCTTTATGAATCAGTTGGACTTGCCACTGTAATAGTCACCACTCCCGGACATGTGTTCCTCGGTGTTGAAAGCGGTGCGCTTGCAGGTGGAAATGTTATTTTCAACCTTCCTAAAAATCTTTTTATAGAAGTTGACGGTGCTCTCTTTATCCCTGTGGAAGCCACAGCTATCGGTTCAACTTTTGCCCAGTCCTGGTTAAAAGCTGCCGATATTATGAAAAAGGCCGGAAAGGATGTAAATGCTTTCAGGACAAGAGATGCATGGAAAGTTTTTCCTGTAACGGCTGTCAAAGCTAAGAGCGTCAGTCTTAAATACACAAAACCTGACACCAAGAAAATGGGAACAACTCTTGCTGAAGTAAGAAAGGGCTCAAAGGAAAAAGCTCCTGCCTGGGCTGCCGAAGTCTATAAGGGTGTTACAAGTTCGAAAGCTCCCAAAGTCGAGGTAAAGAAGCTTGGAAAGGATGCAGTTGCCAAGAGTGTTATCCTCTGGATGCAGGGGCAGAGAGAATCGGCAATAACAGAGTCTGCAAATCTTTGTAGTAACGGTGTTGTCGAAAGCTGTTACAACATGACGGTAATGTCAATGTACGATGCTCTCGAAAGAAGCGATATGCAGACAATTGATGCAAATATGAACAAGAACAACTATTCCGAAGCTGTTTCAATGCTTCCCGGAAATGTTATTTCCATGTTATCTGATAACGGCGGCATGGGAATGGGCGATGAAGCTTCAAAAGAGTCCGAGACCAAGAAAAAGATCTCAGAGATCCTTAAACAGGCAAGAAGCAAGGTCGGAAAGAAAGGAAAGGTGAAGAACAGTTCAAAAAGCATCAGGACGAGTCACGTCGGAGGACGGAAGGCAAGCAATAAGAGTAGTTCCGATGCAACAGCAACAGCCGAGATGTTCTTCTGGAATAAAATAACAAAATAATTTATGAAAAGTTCCAGGACAGTAAAACTGTCAATCGCAATAGTTCTATTTATTATAGGATTCCTCATAACAGAGACTCCTGCCGTGAAAAAGCTGGACTTTGCGTTTCTTGACTGGATGATGATAACACAGGAGACGAAGGAGGAACCATCAACAGTTGTTGTCGCACTTGACCAGTATACGACTACCATCTTCGGCTGGCCTCTTGACAGATCTCTCTATGCCGCACTTATATCGGTACTTAAAGAAGCCGGAGCAAAGAGTATAGGCTTTGATCTTTTCTTTGATTCGAGAAAGGAAGCTTCAGACGAGGAAGCTCTGGCCAGAATGGTGGCCGAAGAGGAGTTTCTGGGAGAAACTGCGGCTAAAAACGTAGCTATATTAGGCAGTTACATTAACACAGACTTCAGATATGATCCGAAGCAGGCATCAGGTTATCCTCCTACACCGCAAAAAACTCTGGGAATCTGTAAATGTATTCCCGAGACGAAAGAACAGCAGCTTCAGAAAAAGTTCAGCTACATTCAGCCGCTTGTCTCCGGGGTTGCAGAACATAAGCCGAAAGTTGCACATGTTCATCTAATTTCTTCGAAAGTCGACAGAGTGAACAGATCAATTCAGGGTTGCAGAAATGTTTTTGACGGGTCAGTTCCGGACCTTGCTCTTGCTGTTGCCGGAATAGAGGCAAGGCCTGAAGACTGCTCGGAGCAGATCGTACCTTATTTTAGAAAGGCGGAACAGTTTGATATGATATCCATAGCGGATGTCATAACTTCAACGGAAAGTGATGAAAAGTTCTCAGAACTTAAGAAGAGAATAAACGGCAAGTATATTCTTCTCGGAGCAACTGATAAGACGCTTAAGGATATCGGGCCGACACCGTCCGGAGACATGGAACCTCTGGTCTTTGTTCACGCAAATAGACTTGAAGCGCTGATCCACGG
Organism: uncultured Spirochaetales bacterium; assembly: GCA_964614215.1. Lineage (GTDB taxonomy): Bacteria > UBP6 > UBA1177 > UBA1177 > UBA1177 > CAZTKP01. Next base: position 5,539 of record CAZTKP010000017.1, read on the forward strand.
TATCAGTATAGTTCAGCCAGACATATGGATTGCAATTATAATTATACTGGTGCTGTCAGCTCTGTGTATCCTTTTTGTGGAGCACGCAAGATACTATCTTGTTTTTGCGGGCATTTCTATTCCGGTTTTCTTTATTCTAAGTTTTGCCGCGTTCAGGGCGTCTTTCTGGTTCTTTCCTCCGATGAAAGTTCTCATGCCTTTCTTTTTTACGCTTATAGGGTCCGCTTCATACATGGGATGGAAGTATTTTCTTTTTAATCAGGTTCTTTCAAACGCATTTGATAATTATGTTTCACCTGAAATACTTAAGTGGCTCAAGGATACAGGCGGAGAGATCCTGAAAAAGGATTCAGCACAGAGAAGAGAGATCTCGATCCTCTTTAGCGATATTGCAGGATATACAAGTCTTTCGAATTCACTTAATGCGGAAAGCATTATGAAATCTCTGGGACTTTATCTTGACGAGATGATGAAGATAACAGCTGACTACAATGGTTATGTCGACAAGATAAACGGTGACGGGCTCATGATACTTTTCGGAGCTCCCAAACCTTTTGAGGATAACGCTGAAAAGGCACTGAAGTGTGCACTGAAGATGCAGCAGAGGGTTGACGAAATGCAGGAGATGTGGCAGGAGATAACCGGCAGGGAACTTAAAATAAGGATCGGAGTTGCAACGGATACTGTTTTTGTCGGAAATCTGGGTGGAAAAGGTCATATTGAGTACTCTGCGATAGGAAGAGGTGTTAATCTGGCTGCAAGGCTTGAAAAGAAATCTGAGATAGGAGGAGTCCTTGTTTCAGAAAGAACTCTGGAAAAAGCACAGATGCGTCCGACCGGGGAAAGTAGAGAAGTGGAGCTTAAAGGATATGAAAATAAAGTGAAGGTTTGGCAGATATCTTCTGAAGGAATTAAGGAAACGGAGCTTGATAACGGAGAAAAACATGTTTAGAAAATTTACGTTGATGCTTATCATTATTACAGTAAGTTTTATTCTTATTGCTGACGGAAAGACAGGCCTGAAAAAGGGAGACAAAATAGTCGATTTCGGTATGAGAAAGGTCGATGTGGAAAAGGGAAAGCTATCAGGTCTGATCTGGTTAGGCGACTATGTCGGGACAAAGGATGTGAAAGATCAGAAAAAAGTTCTCGTTCTCAACTTTTTTGCAAACTGGTGTAAACCCTGCATCAAGGAAATGCCGGTTCTCCAGAAGCTCTATTCGAAATATAAGGATAAAGGACTTATGGTTCTCAGCGTTAACTTTAGAACAGACTCTGAGAAATTCAACGATACATTTAAAAAAAGCATTGAGATCCTTAAGGAAAAAAAGATAAAGTATCCGGTGCTTTTTGACAGGTTCACAAACCGTAATCAGCTTGTCTATCTTGGAGACAAGGCGGTTCTTCCCTGTCTGATAATAATAGACGGGAAGGGAACTATAATTGAAAAGTTCCAGGGAGAGAAGTCTCACGACCTTAAAAAAATAGAAAGTGTTATTAAGAATGCTTTGGGAGAATAAAATGAGAAACGTTGTTCTGGTTCTGTTCGTTTTCTTTCAGTTCTTTCCTGTTTTAGCTGATGAAGCAGTGAAAGAAGAGATTAAGAAAGAAGAAAAAGCGGAGAAAAAAACGGAAAAGAAACAGCCTGAAAAGAAAAAATCTGAGAAGATCAAACTTCTCGTTCAGAAGATCGAGGCTGTTGACGTTGAAGAGGCTATGGCAAAATCCATTGAGGAGGCTATGGTTCTTGAACTTGGCAACAGGGAGAACATTTCGGTTGTTACAAGCGCCGAAATGAAAAATGTCGTTAAATCGGCCGAAGCTCAGACTGAAATGGGCTGCGAGGGTAGTGATGAATGTCTTATCGAAGTTCAGAAAAAACTGGCTGTTGAGACACTTTTCGCTGGAAAAGTAACAAAACTGGGAGACGAGTACATCCTTTCAATTAACACGATCAATGTTGCAGATAAGACAGTCGGACAGAGAATAAGTGTTGAGGGAAAGGACCTCAAAACGCTTAAATCAAAGATCAAAGGTGCTGCAGATATTCTTCTCGGTATATCAAAACCCAAACAGATGTTTAAGCTTGCTGCAGGTGAAAAACTTAAGCTTGCCGTTATGCCTCTTGCTTCGAGAGGAATGGAACAGAGTACGGCGGATTCTCTTACTTCGATACTTTCCGCCCAGCTGAACCAGATCAAGGGCATAAGCGTTATATCCCAGGATGACATAAAGGCGATGCTCAGCAAAGCTGCAATGGACAGTGAAGTGGCTTGTACAGACAGTCTTGAGTGTGTTGTTGAAATAGGTGCAAGTCTCGGCCTTTCAAAACTTGTAACAGGTGCCGTAGGAAAGGTGAAGAACACTTTTGTTATCAGTATTCAGCTTATTGATGTCCGTAAGGCTGATGTTGTAAACCGTGTTCTTGAATCCTATGACGGAGACGAGAGTGAACTTCAGAATGCTATAAAACTTGCCGCTTATCAGCTCGCCGGTGTTGATTATAAGAAATTTCCGGGAGCGATAGACTTCTCATTCAATATCAAGGAAGGAGTTGTCCAGTTCGGTGAAACGGAAGCGGCTCTTGACAGTCCGAACTATGCTGCCGAAGGTCTTATTCCGGGAAGGTATTATCTTAAAGTCAGAGCAGAGGACGAAGATTATCTTCCTCTTCAGACAGAAGTCTATGTAGCTCCAGGATCAAAAAATGTTAAAACTTTCACTATCCTTGAAAAACCCACCCCTTGGTATAAAACATGGTGGTTCTGGACAATAACGGGTGTAGTAGTTTTAGGTGCAGCCGGCGCCACAACAGCGGTGGTTCTTACACAGCAATCTCCAGCAGGCAGCGGAACAGTTACGGTCGAATAGCTAGTCTTATCAGCGCAATATCTTCTGTTGACTAAAAGATTGAAATAGCTTATTATACTAAAGTTACATGTAGTAATTTTGGAGATAAAAATGAAATATCTTGTTTTAGTCGCCTGTTGTTTTATCTTTTCATGTACAGTGTCAGATCCCGCAAGTAACGATATCGACAGTGTAGGGGAAGTGCCGGATAAAGGTGTTCTGCCGGACAATTCATTTAATGACGAGATGACAGATACAGTTACAGATGACCAAAGTGATACTCAGACAGATCCGGATAGTGATGGTGAGGTAAACGAAGATTCAGATGTTTCGGAAGATGTCGATCAGGAACACAATGATAATACGGAAACAACAGACATTGAGCAAAACGACGAAGATGCTGATATAGATGACGCTCCGCCTCCATGTTACGATATTTGCAGAGCAGGCGAGATCTCTCTTGAAGGAACCTGTGCTCTCTGGGATGATAAGAACGGAAAATGGCTTGATACGATCGAAGATGGTGATGGACACATGCATAATCGTGCAAGGAACTATATTTCTTTTCTTCGTGAACATCTCATGCCGCACGGCGGAGTGTTCAGGACACTTTTTTCGGATTCCACCTACGAAATACCGACAATGCATGCCGGCACAAGAGATTCACCTATATGGACCGGTACATACCTCGCTTCTGAATCACTTAGATACATGGTGACAGGAGCTCCCGATGCTCTTGAGCAGATGGAAAAGACGATAAGAGTTCTTGACACATGGTGGAATATCTCGGGTGGAAGAGGATATCTTGCCCGTTACGCAGTGCCTGTAACAGGAACGGATCAGGTGGTTCTTAATATGTTTGATGAAAACGACCCGGAAGATAATCTCAACTACATGTATAACGGAGAGCTCTGGCATTGGAAAGGTGATATCAGCAGGGATCAGTATCAGGGCGTGATGTTCGGGTTTTCTCTGGCTTACGATGCACTTGAGAATGAAGAGCTCAAAGAAATCATCAGGTCAAATATCGTAAATACTGTTGAGCAGCTGATGGAGAAAAAGACAAGAAAAATAAATATTGTGATCGACGGTGCTCCTGCTGTCCCGGTTAATCTTGAGCTTGAATATGTCCTTCCCCAGAAAGACTCTGAAACGCCGAGATTTGAAATAAATACGAATCCTTTTGAGATGGTTGATGCTACGATCCTGTATTTCTGGCCCAACCCTCCTGAATATTTAAGACAGATTCCCGGACTTAGCTGGCTTCCGGATGTTCCACTCAGATCACAGGCTATACAGCTGGCCTCATTTTTTGAGATCGCACTTCATGTTACAAAGGATGTGCCTGAATATGCTGTAAGAAGGCAGGCTATCATGACACATTTTGCGGGAAGGTATCAGGAATGGCGTGACATGGGCGCAACCTGGGAAAATACAAATGAATGCGGTGACAGTTATCACGGATTAAACATCGCGTTTCTTCCTGCCTTTAACTGGGTGAGACTTGAAGAAGATTATTTCAGAAAAACAGATCTGCAGAATTATGTTCTGAGAAACCAGATGTGGGAAGCAGTTAAAGATCACAAAAATGTTTTCTTTTCATATATTTACACATCGCAGGCAAACCCGGCAGATAATACATCTTCAATTATTGATTTTCATACAGATCAGCTCAAACAGTTCCCGCCGGCACCATATCTTGCAATTGCAGTAGATAATACAGCGAAATATCCTGAAAATTCAGAGTGCAGCGGACTGGCTCAGACGGCAATCGATGTGGGAGAGCGAGTTCCTGCCAGTTTTCTTTGGGAAAAAAATCCCTGGAAGCTTAAAGAAGACGCGATCCCTAATTTTGTCTATCCAGGTGTTGATTACCTTATCGCTTACTGGATGGCCAGATACTACGGCTACCTTGAAGACGACGCTCCCGATACCTGTCTGAGGTGGAAGAAGTAAAAGTTCAGTTAATTGACTTAGAAATTTTACTGCTTAGAATACAATAAAGCTTATTAATTTTTCCAGATGGAGATGAAGATGAAAAGAATTCTATTACTTATGGCAGTTATTTCAGGAATTCTGATGGTTTCAGCAACTTATATCGGTGCAGGTGAAAAGGAAAAGAGTAAGGCGAAAAAAGCTTCTTTTGTCCAGCCTAAGCTAACTTATGCCTATAATGCTCTTGAACCCTATATCGACGCAAAAACGATGGAGGTTCACTACTCAAAGCATCATGCAGGATACACTGCTAAGCTCAATGCGGCGGCAAAAGGGACAAAATACTGCAAAATGCCTATTGAGCAGGTACTCAAAGAAATGGATATGAAAAATGCGGCGCTTAGAAACAACGCCGGTGGATATTACAATCATAACCTTTTCTGGGAGATAATGGGGCCTAAGAAGGGAGGAAAACCAAAAGGTAAACTTGCTAAAGCAATAGACAAGTCTTTTGGATCATTTGACAAATTCAAAGCTGAGTTTTCAAAAGCAGCTGCGACACAGTTCGGTTCAGGTTGGGCGTGGCTCAATGTTGATAAAAACAAAAAGCTCTCAATATGTTCAACTCCGAATCAGGACAATCCTTTGATGCCCGGAACAAAATGCAAAGGGAAGCCGATCCTGGCCCTTGATGTCTGGGAGCACGCATATTACCTGAAATATCAGAACAAAAGAGGTGACTACATAAACTCTTTCTTTAATGTTATTAACTGGGATAAAGTTTCGGAGAAGTTCTGTAAATAGTTTCAGGTCGTGGAGATGAAAAAATGAGAAAACTTGCGACAATCAGAAAGGTTGATGCGATAAAGCCAATTGAGGGTGCAGATGCTATTGAACTTGCAATTTTCGGTGGTTGGCAGGTGGTTGTTAAGAAAGCACAGGAACTTAAGCCTGGGATGCCGGTCGTCTATTGCGAGATTGATTCTGTTTTCCCGGAAAAACCTGAATATGAGTTCTTAAGAAAGGATAAGTTCCGCTTAAGAACAAAAAAATTCAGGGGGGCACTTTCGCAGGGACTTGTTTTCAAAATTGAAGAGGTTTTAAAAGATGGAGATTTTAAAGAGGGTGATGATGTAACAGAACTTCTGGGGATAACTCTGTATGAGCCGCCGATTCCTGCCGCAATATCGGGTGAAGTTGCAGGAGCTTATCCAAGTTCAGTTCCCAAAACCGATGAAGAGAGAGTTCAGAACATTGATGTTGCTGATTTTTATGAAATTGATTTTTTTGTCACAGAAAAGCTTGATGGCACATCCTGTTCATTTATTTTTGATGAGAACGGTTTTCATGTGTGTGGCAGGAACTGGGAGTATCTGGAAACACCTGAACAAACTTTCTGGAAACTTGCAAGACAATATGAAATTGAAGACAGATTAAGAAAATATTATCAGAAAACAGGGAGTTGCCTTGCTCTGCAGGGAGAGGTTGTTGGCAACGGAATTCAGAAAAATGTTTATAACCTCAAAGGACAGGATATATTTGTATTTAACATTTTTGACATTACAGAACAGCGGTATCTACCTGCAGTCGAATATAGAGAAGTTTGTGAAAATTTCGGCATAAAAACAGTGCCGGTTGTTGAGGAGAAAATGTCAATCAAAGGTATGTCGCACAACGATTTTCTTGAATATGCACAAGGGAAATCTCTGCTTAACCCTCAAACTCAAAGAGAAGGGTTAGTGTTTAGATCATTTGAACAAACCGACAAAAATCAGGGAAAAATCTCGTTCAAAGCAATCTCGAACAAATATCTCCTTAAACATGGGGGATAGTTAAGATACAGAATACTTTAGGGTATATTTCTATTTTGATCCTGAAAACTGCGTTTAACTTTAAAAAAGTTGTTTGACTTTTGTATAACTGTGCCGATATATAATAATCCAGACAGTTGAGTCTGAAATGTTTTTTTAATCTGGGAAAGGAGATGGTCATGGAAAAAAGAACTGGAATTATTACTTTTGGCGGAAACCCGCTAACACTTGCAGGTAAAGAAATAAAAGTAGGAGACAAAGCTCCTGATTTTTATGGACTGAACGATAAACTTGAACCTGTAAAACTCAGTGATTTTGATGGAAAGGCTAGAATTATTTCTGTTTTTCCTTCAATAGATACACCGGTCTGTGCAGCTCAGACAAGGAGATTCAATGTTGAAGCTGCAAACCTTGGCGATGTTCAGATACTTACAGTTTCATGCGACCTTCCGTTTGCTCTGGGAAGATTCTGTGCAGCTGAAGGAATTGATAAGGAAATTACTTTATCAGACCATAAGGAACTGGATTTCGGTCTTAAATACGGTTTCGCGATAGATGAACTTCGTCTTCTTTCTCGCGGCGTAGTAGTTGTCGACAAGGACGGCATTGTGAAATATGTTCAGTATGTAAAAGAGATCACAGAAGAACCTGATTATGATGCAGCTATCAAGGCTGTAAAAGAACTTGTCTGACATTTAGAAAATTTCTGAAAATTCTATAAAATATTAATTTCCACATAATTTTTACATTTTTTGAATGTATAGTGTCTCTGTTACTGTAACAACTGATGGAGTGTCTTATGAAACAGTTTTTAATTGTTTTTGTTGTGATGTTTTTCTTCCTTTCATGCTCAAACAGCACATCAAAGATCAATGATGATCAAAACACGGCAGGGGATTCTGATGAGATCACTGAAACTGATGATAAAACTTTAGCCGATAATGAGCAGAGTGACATTGAAAATGAATCTGATGTTACAGATGATTCAGACAATGTTAACGATTTGCCGGAAGTGAGTTGCAAAATACCTGATACTGGTCAGAAATATTGTTTTTCGACCGGACCGGCTATTCAGTGTCCGTCCTCAGGAGACGAATATTTCGGACAGGATGCGCAGTATGCAGGTTATAAAATGGAGTATAAGGATAATGGGGACGGAACAGTTACTGATCTTGTAACAGGTCTGATGTGGACTCGATCTTATGCTCAGACGGATTTTAACGATGCTCCGGGTGATGCATCGGCAGTTAAAACAGGGGGCTACGATGACTGGCGGGTCCCGACAATTAAAGAGCTGTATTCATTGATGAATTTTAACGGTAGCACTGGCTCAGGTTCTCAGGACGGACTGACAGTTCCAACTAATGCAAATCCATTTATCAATACGGACTTCTTCGATTTTGAATACGGCACCCTGAACCGCTTCATAGACGTTCAGATCGTAACATCAACTAAATATATCGGAACTGTTATGAATAACGAGGAAGCTTTTTTCGGTCTAAATGTGGCTGACGGAAGGATCAAAGGATATCCGCTTACAAGAACGGGCGGATTATACTACTACGGATATTTTGTAAGGGGAAGAACTGATTACGGTGAAAATGACTTTGTTGATAACGGTGATGAAACTGTTACAGATAAGAATACCGGGCTGATGTGGATGAAGAGCGATAATGGATACTACGGTGTCGGTGATGAGACATACGGCGGAATGTTCTGGGCTGATGCTCTGAAGTACTGTGAAGATCTCGATCTTGCAGGTTACGTTGACTGGAGACTGCCAAACGCAAAGGAACTTCAGTATATTGTCGATTACACCAACGCGCCTTCTGTAACAGGTAAACCGGCTATTGATCCTATTTTTAACACGACTGAAATAACAGTTGAGGATGGAAGTAAGAACTATCCTTTTTTCTGGACTTCCACGACTCATGTTGAAGGAAATGGTCAAAAAGCTGCATATGTAGCTTTCGGTCAGGCCTTCGGTTTTATGAGTTTTGGCAGCGGAGATCCAACTTTTATGGATGTTCACGGAGCAGGATGCCAGAGGAGTGATACAAAAACAGGAGATCCAGCTGATTATCCTACGGGTTTCGGACCTCAGGGTGATGTCCTCAGATTTTACAACTTCGTTCGTTGTGTAAGGAACGGAGCGGAATTTACTACTGATACGGCTGATCCATCAGGATTCGAGCAGGAAATGATAGACGGATGGGATGAGAGCAACGGAACAGAAGATCCTGATAGTACAGAGGTGCCTGACAACAATAATGTGGGGCCGACAACCTGTGAATCAGATGACGACTGTAAAGCGGAAGGCACATGTCCTCCTGAAGCGACTTCAGGTTGCGGATGCAATGAGACACCGATGGGAGAAAAGATCTGTATGCCCAAATGTGCTGACGATGAAGATTGTCCGCTGGATATGAATGGCGGGGCAATGACCTGTATGGATGGTTTCTGTGTTCCGTCTATGTGAGTTTTAAAAAGTTCTCTAAGATCTTAGTTCCGTTTTCTGTCAAAAATGATTCAGGATGATATTGCACTCCTTCAAAATTCGGATGTTCAATGTCACGAAGTCCCATAATAAAACCGCTTTTTCCTTTTGCTGTGATCTCAAGTTTTGTTTCATCAATCCCTGAGACGCAGAGAGAATTGTATCTTGCAGCTTTAAAGTTCTGCTTCATTCCTGAATGAATTCCATTGCTTACGTGGGCTATCTCTTCGGTCATTCCGTGAACGGGTGGATGTTTCTCGATCTTTCCGCTACTTAGATAAGCCATAAGCTGCATCCCTAGACAGACTCCAAGAATAGGAACTTTGCCTTTATAGAAGCTAACTGCTTCAATTGACAGTCCCGAATCTTCAGGTCTTCCCGGACCGGGTGAAATAACAAGATGAGAAAAGCTGAGTTTTTTTAGTTCCTCAAAAGATATTTCATCATTTTTATAAACTGAACAATTTGCTGCTGAAGAGAAATACTGAAAAAGATTGAAGGTAAAACTGTCGTGATTATCAATTATTAGAACTTTTGATGTCATAAAAGACTATGGGGTTTCATCCCAGTCAAGAAAGATACAGTCGTAGTGGTTATCACAGGAAGTTCCAGAGTTCCCGGATCCGAGAGGTGCATTTGTACAGTCTGAACTGCAACTTTGATCTGTTTCTATAAGGTCATTGTCTCTGTAGCAGTAATCATATCCGTTCGTTCCGCAGTATGAACTAGTCTCAACAGCTTTACATTTTTTGTTCATAATGCCGTCACAATCCCAGTATCCGACTCCTGATTTGGGCCACTGATAGAAAGCACAGTTAAGAGATGAGCTGCAGGGTTTGCCTTCACCGTTTATCGCACTGAAATCACAGTCTTCAGGACATGATTTAGCTGATTCTCCTGCTGTCACATCGCAGTTGCCGTTTCCGCATTCCGGAGCACCGTATGCAGCCTCACAGTTGCCTGATTTGCACTGCCATATTCCATGCTGAATGCAGTCACCCTGATCTTTCCACATTCCACTATCGCAAACCTGATGCTGTTCGCCTGCATCGTTTACTCCACAGGGAATGGTTCTTTCCTGATTGCCGGTACACTCAACAACAGTATCTCCAGTGTTACCGGTGTCTCCGGTGTTACCAGTATCTCCGGTATTTCCAGTGTCCCCAGTGTTACCTGTGTCTCCGGTGTTACCTGTGTCTCCAGTATTTCCTGTGTTTCCGGTATTTCCTGTGTCCCCAGTGTTTCCGGTGTTTCCGGTGTTACCTGTGTCTCCAGTATTTCCTGTGTTTCCGGTGTTACCTGTGTCTCCAGTATTTCCTGTGTCCCCAGTGTTACCTGTGTCTCCGGTGTTACCTGTGTCTCCAGTATTTCCGGTGTTTCCGGTATCTCCGGTATTTCCAGTGTTACCGGTATCTCCGGTATTTCCAGTGTTGCCGGTATTTCCTGTGTTGCCGGTATTTCCTGTGTTGCCGGTATTTCCTGTGTTTCCAGTGTTACCTGTGTCTCCTGTATTTCCGGTGTCTGTATCGTCAGTATCAGTGTCAGTTTCAGTGTCAGTTGTTATTCCCGGATCATCATTTTGAGCAATAACAATTCTTTTGTTCCCGTCACAGGATGCAAAAATAAAAAATGCAATTACAATTAATAGAGATCTTAAATACATTTCAACCCTCCATACAATAATAGAAACAAAGTATACTTTATTAATTGAAAAACGTCAAAGAGATAAATGCCAGCCGTTAGAATCTGATTCAAGTATCTCACTTATATCGGGTTCATAGACAACCTGGTCGTCCTTCATCCCGGTTCTCACTTCAATGTTGGGAAAATCAAGGACTTTCCGAGCTGTTTCCTTTATTTCACCCTCGTCTTTCTTTCGGATCATTAGAAAAAGGCCGGGATCAATATAGTTCCTTGCACTGTTCGATTCGCAGATTATAAGTGCTGTCGAAGGGATCTGTTCAAGCAGTTTTTCAACACCAGTTTGTGCATGAAACTCATCACATCGCAGCCACAGAACCTTGTCGGCTCCGGCATTAAGCATTCTTGCTGTATCTTTCACGGAGTCCCTTTTGACTTCATCTGTAATTTTATATCCGCTTACAGATGTCCCTTCCCTCAGGATCGTTATTTTTACTGCAATAAGTTCTTTCTGAGCATTTTCTGCTTTAACTTTCCTTATTATTCTTTCTGAAAGTGTCGTTTTCCCGGCGTGTTTTTCAGTTGCTCCTATTAAAAGCATGTTCCGGACTCTTCTCATTTATTCCTCCATCTGCTCAAAAAACTTCTGAAGATCTTCAATTTCTTTGGAGAATTTGCCGTCTCTGTATAGAAATTTGCCTGCGACCATTGTGCCTGTAACGTTTCTGGGATCACAGCTGAAAACTACTGTAGCAGAGGGGTGATGAATATAGTTGACTGTCTGTGGGGTATCCATGTCAAGACAGATAAGGTCAGCCTCCATTCCTTTTTTGATCCGGCCGATCTTTTTATTCCTCAGGATATCCGCACCGTTTATTGTTGCAAGTCGCAGAGCATCTTTGGCTATCATTATTGAAGCATCGTGGTTAAGTCCTTTCTGAAGCAGGCTTGCCATTTTCAGTTCATTAAAAATATTCAGGGCGTTGTTACACGGAGCACCGTCAGCACCGATCCCGACAGTTATTCCTTTCTGAAGGTAATCATAGACAGGTGCGATACCGCTTCCCAGCTTAAGGTTGGTCGAAGGACAGTGAACACAGCTGACACCCATCTGTCTAACCATTTCAACTTCAGTCTCATCCAGATGTACGGTGTGGGCTATAACAGATTTGTCGTTTAATGCTCCTATGTGATCAAGATAAGAAAGGTTTCCGAACCCTGTTTTTGATCTGATGTACTCGACCTCTTCTTTATGTTCCGAGCCGTGGGTATGAATGAGAATATCATGTCTATCGCTCAGTTTTCTAACTTCCTTAAGCAGGTCATTTGTGCAGGAAAGGACAAACCTCGGGGCAAAAGCATAATGAAGCCGGCCACCTCCTGAGTTGTTGTATTTCTCGAAAAGTTCCATACTCTGACGTATACTTTCGTCAGTATTCTCTGCCAGATCTTCGGGAACTCCTTCGCCCATATCCATCATTGCCTTGCCCCCGGTGTAACGGAAACCGGCGATATCCATCACTTCAAATATTACGTCCTGGTGTCTGACAGTTCCCATATCAAGAACAGCCGTAGTTCCTGAAGAAACTATTTCCTTCAACGCATTGATAACGCTCAGTCCCATGGTTTTTTTTGTGAGAGATGCTTCATAAGGCCAGATGTGGTCCTTGAGCCATGGCAGGAGAGCTATGTTTTCCGCCATGTTCCTGTGAAGTGTCTGGCACATATGGATATGAGTCTGAACAAATCCGGGAAAGAGAATAGTTCTATATTTTCCGTCAACAATTTCAGCATCAGATGGCGGGATATAGTCTGTTCCTTCAGGAACGATCTGTTCAATTATGCCGTCTTTTACAAGGACAGATGCTTCATAGAAATCAAAAGGGCCTTTGTCTGTAGGATCTAAAACATGAAAGTCTTTGAAAAAATACATAAAGTCTCCAGAGATTTAAATAACAACCAGAAATTATAGTGCTAAAAAAGAAATGTGCAAATGATAGCAGCTAGAGCCTATTCGTCACAAACATCACCAATTCCGTTTCCGTCAGTATCAGCCTGATCTGTGTTTGCGACGTACGGGCAGTTATCGTCGATATCAAGAACGGTATCCTCATCAATATCATCACATGCGTCACCTTCACCGTCTGTGTCCATATCAGCCTGGTCAGGATTCTCAGTCAGAGGACAGTTGTCAACGAGGTCTCCCACACCGTCTCTGTCAGCATCATCGCATGCGTCACCGAATCCATTTCCATCGATATCGTTCTGATCGGGATTAGCTACGGTCGGGCAGTTGTCGCAGACTGATCCTATTCCATCTCCGTCAGCATCAAGCTGATCAGGATTTGCGTCCGTTACACAGTTGTCTATCGCATCCATGAATCCGTCGTAATCGGTATCCTGGCATACATCACCGTTTCCATCACTATCTGTATCGGTCTGCGATCTGTTGCCGACAGTCGGGCAGTTATCGCATGCATCACCGATACTGTCACCGATCCTTGACCTGGTATACTTGAACTCATCTTTCTGGATAATTATCAGGTTGGAAACATTATAAACATCCCAGACAACATCCCATTTCCAATCGATATCTACGATATGCAGACACATAGTCTTTCCTGCCAGATTTGACATGTCTAAAGAGAGATCCAGAATGAAATTTGTAAGGTTATCTCTAAAATCGTCGGCAGTAGCACATTCTCCCCAACCCCACTGAACATTTGCGGTGTACTGCATCTGTCCGCCAGCTGCAGTTATACAGAGATCTGTTCCGTCAATGCAGTCTTCAACAGTGGCACCAGAATTAAGAGGATGGTTGAACTCAACAGATATTTCCTCTTCGTCAAGCTGATCCGGATTAGGTGTTTCAAGACAGTTGTCACAAGCATCTCCAACACCGTCACTGTCAAGGTCTTCCTGAAGTTCGTTGGCAACAAGAGGACAGTTATCTACAGGGTCAAGGATACCGTCACCGTCAGTATCTCCGCAGATCATTTCCTGATCAGGGTTAGCATCGTCAGGACAGTTGTCACAGACATCGCCGACTCCGTCACCGTCAGCATCTTCCTGAAGTTCATTGGGATCATTAGGACAGTTGTCTTCAAGATCAATTACAGTGTCTTCATCTATATCATCAAGGTCACAGACATCGCCTTTGCCATCAAAATCAGTATCCTTCTGGTCTTCATTTGCGTCATCCACACAATTGTCACACACATCACCTACACCGTCACTGTCAGCATCTTCCTGAAGCTCATTTGCAACGTCAGGGCAGTTATCTTCATAATCAAGAACAGTGTCTCCGTCTTTATCTTCATCATCACAGGCGTCTCCTACACCGTCATCATCAGCATCTGCCTGGTCTGTGTTTTGAGCCAGTACACAGTTGTCACAGATATCTCCCACACCATCACTATCAGAATCTTTCTGGTTGGGATTGTATCCTTCCGGACAGTTGTCCGTTACGTCAGGAATGGTATCTCCGTCAATGTCTTCACATGCATTTCCGATACTATTGCTGTCATCGTCGGCCTGATCCGAGTTCGCATGAAGAGGGCAGTTGTCGCAGACATCGCCAATCCCATCACTGTCACTATCTTTAAATGAACTGTCAAAGGCTAAAGGACAGTTGTCACAGACATCTCCAAGTCCGTCACCGTCGGTATCTGTCTGATCTGAATTGGCATCATTGACACAGTTATCACACGGATCACCGAATCCGTCACCATCAGTATCTGTCTGATCCAAAGAGTCTTTATTAACACAGTTGTCAAGACAATCAGGGAAACCGTCCCCGTCACTGTCAGCAAAACCTTCATCAACTGCTCCGTCACAGTCATTATCGATACCGTCACATGTTATTTCGTCCTTTCCCTGAAATCCGTCCACTCCAGAATAGTCGCATATCCAGTTTCCTTTTGAACATATTGCTTCGACAGTTGCACCTGCTTCAGCACATACTCCCTCGGTCAGACAGTTTTCGGAATTCAGTTCGGTAAGTTCTTCATCAACAGATCCGTCACAGTCGTTGTCAATGTTGTCGCAGAGTTCTTCGGTGGGTGTTACATCACCTGTACACTCTCCCCACATTCCATCAACGCATGTCCTTTCACCGTCTGTACATGCACCGATACCTCTGGTGTTCCCGTCACCTGTATAACAAGCTTCCTTCTGACCGTTATCACAGACGAATTCGTCTATGTCCGGATCCTCATTGTCAGTTTCTTCTTCATCTGTTTGGATGATGTCCGGTTCTTCATCGACTATTACATCGTCAGTTTCTTCAAGATCTGTTTCTGTTATATCCGTGTCCGATTCCTCGTCGGCAGCACTGTCAGTCAGTTCACTCCCGTTATCAAGGTCGGCAAACCCGTCCTCATACTCTTTAAGATCTGAGTCACAGGCAGTGATAAGTAAAAAGGCAAAGATCACAAAAATTAACGCTTTCATGTTTTTCTCCGATAACACACGTGTAAAAAAATTCGGCAGATTTTATCATTTATTCAGCAACAAGAAAAGTTATTTGCTCATAAAAGGATATTTATAGTCTTTTGGAGGACAGAAAGTCTCTTTGATAGTTCTCGGGCTAGTCCATCTCAGAAGGTTGAATACTGCGCCTGCTTTGTCGTTTGTTCCGCTGCCTCTGGCACCGCCGAAAGGCTGCTGTCCGACCACTGCTCCGGTGGGTTTGTCGTTGATGTAGAAGTTACCTGCTGAATCTTTGAGCTTTCTTTGAGCTTTCACGATCACTTCTCTGTCACGTGCAAAAACAGCTCCGGTGAGGGCGTATGGAGATGTTCTGTCACAGAGTTCAAGAACATCATCAAAGTCTCCATCATAAACGTAGATAGTCAGGACAGGTCCGAATATTTCTTCTTCCATCGTTATGAAATGAGGGTCTTTTGCAACGATCACAGTAGGTTCTATAAAGTATCCCTTGCTTTTATCGGCTTTTCCCCCGAATAATATTTCCGCATTTTCTGATTTACGGGCATTTTCTATGTATCCGACTATATTATCAAAACTGTTCTCATCAATCACTGCGTTAACAAAGTTGGAAAAATCCATTACATCGCCCATCTTTATTTCTTCAAGCATTTTTTTAATTCTGGCAGAGATATCATTCCAGAGAGAAGACGGGACATACATTCTTGATGCCGCGCTGCATTTCTGTCCCTGATACTCGAAAGCTCCTCTTACTGCCGCAACTGCAACCTGCTGAGGATCAGCTGAATTATGAACGACGATAAAGTCTTTTCCTCCTGTTTCTCCAACGATCTTAGGATAACTTCTGTACTTATCTATGTTGTCAGCTATGTTTTTCCACAGTCTGTTAAATGTTCCTGTGGAACCTGTGAAATGAAGTCCTGCAAAGTGTTCGCTGGCAACGACCGGATTTCCAACCTGACTGCCTCTTCCGGGAAGAAAATTGATAACACCGTCAGGAAGACCGGCTTCCTTAAAAAGCTGCATAAGATAGTAATTTGAAAGGATAGAAGTTGATGCAGGTTTCCACAGAACTACATTTCCCATCATAGCGGGTGATGTCGGAAGATTTCCGGCAATTGCAGTGAAGTTGAATGGAGTTACGGCAAAGATGAATCCTTCAAGTCCACGGTATTCAAGTCTATTCCAGACTCCTTTTGAATTTACGGGAGGCTGCTCTGAATAGATCTGCTGCATGTAATGGACGTTGAATCTCAAAAAGTCAGCAATCTCACAGGCACTGTCGATCTCTGCCTGATAGGCGTTCTTTGATTGATTGAGCATTGTCGCGGCATTTAAAATATAACGATATTTTGTAGAGATCAGTTCTGCAGCTTTAAGAAAGATAGCAGCCCTGTCATGCCACGGCATTGATTCCCATTTTTCTTTTGCCGCCATTGCAGTTTCAATTGCAAGTTCAACCTCTTTTTCACCTGCATGATGATATGTTCCAAGAACGTGTTTATGGTCATGAGGACAAACCATCTCAGCAGTATTTCCGGTTTTAAATTCCTTTCCGCCGATAATCACAGGAACTTCGATCTTTATCTGTGACAGCCTATCTAATTCATTTTTAAGAAGTTCTCTTTCTTTTGATCCCGGTGCGTAATCAAGCACAGGTTCATTTACAGGTGTCGGGACAGAAAAAATTGCGTTACTCATTTCATTCTCCATTTTTCAGTTAAGTATAAAGTATATGATTTTTTTCCACATGGTCTCTCCTTTCCAAAGGTGGGAGGTCGGATCTTTTCAGATACGGCCCTATCGGCTCATTATCCATGGTCTGAACTTTAGGAACCTGAGCTCGGAGCTATTTCAGGGAATTTTATATCAGAGATTTTTTAATATGCAAGAGGAAATTTATTTGTGTTCGGCCAGTGTATTCATGAACGGATGGTTCATTGTATTGGAAAGCAGTTCTTCATATTCGGTCATATCTTTTAATGAAAGTGAAAAGAACGCCGCCATTAAAGCACCGCTGTAGGATCTGAACTGAGTGTTGAGATTGCTGTTGTCACTTCCGTCACAAAGAGAGCAGGTGGTGCCGCAGGCAGAAAGATCAGGCTCATCGATCATGTCCATGTGCCCGACCCCGGCAGCGATTATGTGCCATGAAGGAGACGGGAACCCTGCATAGAAATTAACCGAGTTATCTCCGGCAGGAGCACAAGCCTGAAAACCGTTAGGTCCTTTTTCCGCACCGAGGAACATTGACTTTCCGGTAAACTGAACCGGATCATTGAGACTCGGGTCGTCTCCACCAAATGGAGGTGCCGCGTCAACAGGATCAAGTCCGAAAAAGGCAAGAGCAAGAGAGGGGTTGGCATTAAGCATTCTGTTGGTTACTTTTCCTCCTCTGCTGTGACCGGAAACGCCGAACTTCGTCAGATCAGGTGTAACGCTGACTCTGTTTGGAAGATCGGTTTTCATCCAGTTTATAAAATCGGCAACTTTCCCGGCCTCGACAGTAGTTGTGTCTCCACCCATCAAGCTGTGTGCCGACTGACTTGCAACAACAATAAATCCATGAGATGCAAAATGTATCAGAACATCATCATAGTAGTTGAATTTAAGCTGAAATCCGTGAAGAAAATGAACAACAGGAATGTCACCTTCAGCTCCCTGCGGTTCATAGACCTTGAAGTCCCTCGGGGCGCCATTATCACCCTCGCTGTATTCGTTTGTCAGAACAAAGTATGGACCAAGATTAAACACAGCTGTGGGGTCACCGGTATTTCCAGTGTTCCCGGTATCTCCAGTATCTCCAGTATTGCCAGTGTCTCCAGTGTTTCCAGTGTTTCCCGTGTCTCCAGTATTTCCTGTGTCTCCACTATTGCCCGTATTTCCACTGTCTCCCGAATCACCTGTGTCCATATCGTCTGCTTCGTCCTGGCTGTCCTCTGCTTCGTCCATTCCGGAATTTCCATTGTCATCAGTGTTTTCTTCATCAACTCCGGTATTTCCCAGATCATCAGGGTTATTTTTCACCGTTCCATTGTCACAACCTGCAAAAACAAAAAGGAAAAGAAAGATCAGAACTGTTACAGAATTTCTCATTTTATCCTCCAAAAATCATTTAACACGAACGTATTATACAAAAAGATTATACTAAATGCGACCTGATTTACAAAGATAGACTTAAAAAAATCAGACCATGGGTTCATTCCCGCCTTTTTCCTTTTTCAGTCTGCCCGAGAAAATTCTTGAACCAAATCCCATCTTTACAAGAAAAATGAGGAGCCCGATTATTATCAGAAGCGAGATATAGACAAGAGTCATGTTGTATTCGAACGAAGAAAAAAGTGCGCCTTCTCCGGGTCTGGGGATTGATTTAAGGTCGTAGGGCATTTTATATTTCTCGGCGAGTTTTCTTATTCCGGAAATATGAATTACAGGGATTCCTTCTTTTGCAAATCTTGTCATTACGCTGTCGATCTGAAGTGCTTTGTAAGGTGGGTGAGTGTTCAATCCGGATTTAAAGAGTTTTTTCCCGATCTTTGTACCGACGGAGATCGTTCCTCCTCCCACATTTACAAAAGCTTTTATTTCTTCATCACCACTGTTTTCCATGTAGATGGACATTCTCTTATCAAGATTTTCAGTTTCACCTTTTGCATCAATAAATTCCATGTTGTTTCTGCTTATGATCTCTTTGAGCATTTCTCTGCCTTCTTTGCTCATTCCTATTCCTCTATCCTTTCCGCCACCTATTGAAGCTGCGACAGATCTTTTCGTAATGATCCTTGATTCAAAAAGAAGCCTTTCCATATCAAGCCATGAAAGTTTCGGGATGTTAGCACCCCATGTGCTTGCAGAGGCACTGGAGATGACAATAGGTTTCAGACTCATTACTTCACAGGCAGATAGAACGGCAATATTAAAAGCCGGAAAAGATCCGGATAGTCCAACCGCTACAGTATCTCCATCCTGAACGCCTGCTTTTTTAAAAAGTGAGATCATAACAGCTGCCCAGTTGGGATTCAGTGTCGCCAGTTTTGCATCATGATCCCCGGTGTTGCTGGTTATAGGAGAAACGAGGTATCCCACCATTCCCGAGTCAAGAGGATCAGCTTCAAGGTCGACAGGACTTATGTTGTCCACTCTGTATTTTTTTATAATATTCATCGCATTCCGCATGAGTTTTGCGGCTTTGATCTTTTCCCTGTAGTGTCGTTTTTTCACTTTAACCTGAAAGATCTCAACAGATGCCATCATACAGATAGATACAATTGCAATGACTATATGAACATACCAGCTTGTTCTAGTCGGTTTCCAGTAAAGTTTCTTCATATGGACAGGTCTCCGTTGGTAATTAATATAAGCAGAAGTCTGACGATAACGCTCGAAGTTATCAGAGTGGATATCGTTTCCATAAGCCCCTGTCTTTCTATCCAGATCGCAATAAGTCCGGGAATGATGTAGCCGATAATTGAAAGATCTATCACCATCGATATTGCATCAACGTAGCCTACGCTTTTAAAGAAATATCCGTATAGAAAACCGAAAAGGAGCATCATTACAGTTCTTCTTCTTCCGTAAAGGATCATTACCGATGAAAGAGCTCTTACTGTTGCCCATGTAAGCCAGGCAACAAAGATCGTCATCAGGACAGTTACCGGATTATTCAGATTGAGTGCAACATAACCGGGAACGATCATTCCTCCTGCTGCAACTCCGAGCATTTCGGAAAACAGCAGACTGACGACTAGTCCGATTCCGATAGATAGGATCATTATCTGTTCCATTTCTTCTCCTTTATATGAGGAACTCTATTTGCAAAATACTTAACCAGTTCAAGGCCCACACCTTTAATATTTCCTGCACCGAAGACCATGGTCGTACTGTTGGAAAATTCGATTATCTTTTCAAAGATCTCTGAAACACCTTCATTTTCAAGGTCGATGATCTTTTTTGCGGGAAGTCCGTGTCTTACAGCAGTCCTGATAAAGGAGTATGCTCCTGTACCGATGACAAAATAGTGGTCAGCTCCTTTCCAGTCCTTAAGAACAGAGCCCAGTTGATGAGATCTGTCAGGTCTGTCTTCTCTACAGTTAACGATCATAATAGTTTTGTTGCAGTCACTGTTTCTTTCAAGAGATATGTCCCAGATCATTTCTGTAGACTCCGCATCGTTTGCCGCGAAACCGTTTACAAAACGGATGGTGCGTCCGAACCACTCGATCGTACTTTCGCTCATTGCTCCGACGTCGGGGGTCACTTTGTGCATTCCCTTTATCGCGGTTTCTCTACTGATCCCTGCGGCCTCGCAGACTTTAAGAGCTAAGGCGACGTTCTCTGCATGCTCAATATACGAAAATCCTTCCATGTACTCTTCAGGAACTTCAGATATATCGTTCTCGCTTATAACGGTTAAATCGGAATTTCTGTCTTTTGCCGCTTCCTGAAAAAGCGGGATGTAGTCTCTTTCGGCGGTAAAGAATTTTCCGTTTAACGGAGTTGTTCCAAGAAGTGCCTTTGCCACATCAATTTCGTCAGGGCCCATTACGTCCATGTGGTCGGCTCTGGCATTTGTGATAACTCCCAGAGTGGATTTGATGAGTTTCAGTTCACAGAGTGACTGGTAGATCGGCTGAAGAGCCATACATTCGATAACAAGAGCCTTAGCTCCGTTTCTTGCAGCAAAGTCAACGACTCTGAGCTGTTCGATAATGTTTGCACCACTGGGACGGTAGACAGAAAATTCATCTCCTGTGCCGGTGATCACTTTTGGAGTTGTTCCGGTGGTTTTTGCAAAAGTTTTTATACCGCCTTCTCTAAGGCCCGCTGCGATCAATCTTGTTACTGAAGACTTACCTCTCGTGCCGTTCACATGAATTCTGATCGGAACTTTTGAAAGCTGTCTGACATGATGTCTGTATTCCTGCACTCCGAGAATGATCAGGAACAACACTATGAAAACAAGATAGATGAATGTGGTCATAACTTTTTCCTAAATACAACAAAAACAGGTAATTTTAAGAGGAATGAGATTTTTTACAAAGAAAAATTGTGTAAATATAAAAAATTCTAAGCTAGTTAACTTTGAAAGTTATGTCGCCTTTTTCAAAGAAGTTAACGATCTGGGTTGCAGCTGCTTTTGCTGCGTTTACGTTTGCTTCCTTTGTCTGTGCACCCATCTTCTTCGGTGTGAAGAAAACCTTGCCCGGGAACTCTTTTTCAAGTTCTTCCGCGGTCACAGGAGCGATGTCTGAAACGTATCTGAAATCAGGCCTTGCAGCGAGAACCATCTTGAGTCCGTCTTCGCATACAACTTCCTTTCTTGCTGTGTTAACAAGTGTTGCGCCTTCAGGCATCATTGAAAGAAGATGCTTGTTGATCGATTTCTTGGTTTTGTCGTTTGCCGGAATGTGGAGCGAAATGTAGTTGCATGTTGAGTAAAGTTCTTCAGCGCTGTCAACTGCCTTAACGCCGTCTGCTTCGATATCTGACTTTTTAATGAAAGGATCGAATGCATAAACTTCCATTCCGAATCCTTTAGCTATTCTTGCAACGTGTTTTCCAACATTTCCGTAAGCGTGTATTCCGATCTTCTTTCCGAGAAGCTCTGTTCCCGCTTTGGGGTTGAAAAGGTTTCTTGCAGCATAAACTGCCATACCCATTGCAAGTTCAGCAACTGCATTTGAGTTCTGTCCGGGAGTGTTCATGACTGTAACGCCTTTTTCTGTTGCCGCTGCGCAGTCAACATTGTCAAAACCTGCACCGCCTCTAACAACGATCTTAAGCTCAGGGGCACTGTCAATAATTTCTTTTGTCACTTTATCACTTCTGATGATAAGTCCGTGAACATCTTTTACAGCTTCCTTGAACTCACTTACGTCACCGTAAGACTCAAGTTTAACGAGTTCGTAACCGGCATCTCCAAAGATCTTTTCAATTTCAGCAACCGCATTCGGTGCGAAAGGTTTTTCAGTCGCGAGTAAAACTTTTTTCATATTATCCTCCTATGAATGATGTCAACAAAAAACTTGCAACATCCTAAAATCTATAT
>CAZTKP010000018.1:0-27690 GCA_964614215.1 uncultured Spirochaetales bacterium
ACAAAAAAGCGGGAAAAATAGATTCCGCTGCCGCCGCTGTAATTCTTCGACGTTTCATGGAAACAACAGCGTTCAGAGAGCTAAAGTCTAAAGTTCTTGATTAGATAAAATTTGCTTCTATGCTTCAACTTTTTCAAGCTCAATTTTCACTTTAAGTCCAAGAGCTGCCGCATATTTCTGAAGTGTGTCCATTGTCATGTTTTCAGAGTGATTTTCAAGTCTTGAAATAGCTTCTTTGTATGTCCCCATTAATTCTGCGATCTGACTTTGTGTCATTTTCGCCTTTTTTCTTTCCTCCTTGAGGATGACTCCCAGCTTGAACTCCTCGTATTCTTTGAGAAATTCTGCCATCTTTTCTTTGGTGTTATACTTTTTTTTAAGTTGTTCTTTCAGTCTCATCGTGTTTGTCCCCACTATTATTTCTATTCTTCTTTTAGTTTTTGCTCAGGTACTCCTTTCTAAGCTTTTCTGCCTTGTCTATTTCTCTTTCCGGTGTTTTCTGGCTTTTCTTCTGAAAGCCGTGCGTAACAACCACCAGATTTCCCTTATGGAAGAAACAGAGAAACCGGAATATGTTGTTTCCCATTTGTACCCGTATCTCATAAATTTTATCTCTAAGTTTTTTAAGATACTCTTTTGGCACAACTTCAAGATCTTCCACAAGTTTTAGTACGTGATAAATCTTTCTCTGAGTTTTCTCATTCTGATTTTCAATGAACTCCAGAGATTCACATTTACCGTTATCAGTTTCCATTAACTCAACTTCACGGATCAACTTTTCCTCCAGTTAATAATGGACCACTCTTTAATGTTAACATTTAGGTTAACTTGTGTCAAGCAGAAATTAACAAATATGTTAATAGTGTGCCATGGGATATTTAACAATTTCATAATAATTGGCAAAAATAACTGATTCTGATATATTTCAGATGTAAATTATGGAAAAACTGATTTGGGAAGATGAAAAAAAGTAGCAAGTTAACACTTTTAGTCTTGAAAATAGTCTTTGAGATCGCAGCAGCAGCTTTTCTGATCTACGCCTTTGTCCTTTTTAGAGAAATGATGGACGTAGTTGCTCATGCCAAGGTGGAAGAGAAAGGAGATATTATGATTGAAGGTTTGGCAACAATTCTTAATCATGCTGGACGGGGAGTAGTGTTTGTTGGGTTTTCTTTGTTTGTTAACTCGTTTTTAGAAAAAAAAGCAAAGAGGAGTGAAAATTGATGGCTACTTTATTCCAATTTTACATATATGGCGGATTTTTCATAATGACATTTATGACAATTATCTTTTTTATTTTGGTTGTCTGTCTGTTTAAACTCTCCAAAACAGTTCTAAAAAATAAAGTTGTTCTGGAAACACATCATCTATTAAATGTTGTGAATAAAGGTCGCTATTCAATTTTAATTATAATGCTTGCCGGTACAGTTTTTTGCAGTAGTTACTTGTTAAGAAGATGGGCAGCTCCACCTCCGGAAGGTATTGTAATTCTTGAGCCTATAGGGTTTTATATAAACGTCTCTGCTTCAATTACAGGAATACTCTTTTTCACGATTCTTACTGTCTGGATGGATGTCCTGAAATTCATAAGTATTGCCAAAAGTAAGTAGGTGTTCTAAACCTTCTTCCCAAAGTATCTGAAAATTAGAAAAGCGATAGCGATCTGAGGGATCATAAGTAGGAACGGATTTACGAAAAATCCTGCTGGTAGATATCCGAAAACTATTGATATTATTCCGAAAGTAAGCGCGTAGGGCATCTGCGTTCTGACATGGTCGATGTGATTAACTTTGCATGACATGCTGGCCATGATGGTTGTATCTGAAACGGGTGAACAGTGATCTCCGAAAATTGCTCCGGTAAGTATCGCTCCGGTGATGGAAAAGATGAATGTTTCCGAAAGTCCGGGAGTTGTTCCGATCATTGTTATTGCAAGCGGCAGAGCTGTAGGAAAGAGCAGGGCCATTGTTCCCCATGAAGTTCCTGTAGCGAAACTTACGGCAGAAGCGGTAATGAAAACAATTGACGGGAACAGCCAGATCGGGATGGTGTCAGAGAGAACAACCGCCAGAAATTCCGCAGTTTTAAGCTCGTTAACAACTGCGCTCAGTCCCCAGGCTAGAACAAGAATAACGATGGCTGTGACCATGGATCTCATTCCTGCAATCCAGGCTGAAACAGCTGAAGAAATGTTGCCTGTTCCTGAAATTATCATTGTTGCAGCCGCAGTTACCGAAGCTATCATCGAGCTCCAGATGAGAACCCTGAACGAATCTGCATTTCCAACGACCTCTCTAAAGGCCGGGTCGGGAACTTTTGAGTTTGCGTAACCGCTTATTATTATTCCTGAAAAAGTCGAAATTATTAGTACGGCTACAGGGATGGCGGCACTGTACCACTTACATTTTGAAATGTCAGGGATCTTAAATCCTTCAAGCGCGGTGTCTCCTTCTTCTCCTTCGCTGTTTTTTCCTTCAAGACAGTCTTTCTCAGCGTTGAGCATAGGTCCGAAATCCCGTTTGAGAAAAATGTAGACAGGAATAAAAATGAGCAGCAGAAGAGCATAGAAACGGTATGGCAGGGACTGAATGAAAACCCAGTAAGGATCAAGCTGTAACTGACTGTTTTTCAAGGCTTCTCCGATAAGTCCGACTTCATATCCTATCCATGTACTTAAGACTGCGATTGAAGCTACAGGAGCGGTCGTTGAATCGATTATGAAACTCAGTTTTTCACGGCTCACTTTATATTTGTCTGTGAGTGGTCGCATGGAGTTTCCGACGATCAGGGTGTTAGCATAGTCATCAAAAAAGATAAAAAGCCCCGAAGCCCATGAGAATATTAAAGACTTCTCTTTAGTGTTTGTCTTTTTTGAAAGTGTGTTGACAACTCCGTGCATTCCGCCTGAAGCTGTTATAATGCCGACCATTCCTCCGATAAGCAGAGAGAAAAGTACTATCATTATGTGGCTTTCGTCATTAAGTCCCTTGACGGCATAAGTGTCTGCCGCTTTAAAGAAACCTTTGAAAAAAGACAGGAAAATGGAATCTCCTCCATTGTACAGAACAATAACTGCACCGCTCCATATTCCGCAGAAAAGAGAGATAAGCACCTGTTTTGTCAGAAAGGCCAGTCCGATCGCAAGAACAGGCGGAAGCAGAGAGAGACTTTTTCCTCCGGTCAGGATAAAAATGGAACAGATGAGTAGAAAAATAATAGAGCGAAAAGTTACAGACCTTAAGAAATTCATGTTTTACGAAGTTTTCTGTCAGCAAGATGCCGCCGGTATTCCTTGTCCACCTCTTTGGCATCTCCGTAGTTATAAACTATTATATTTCTTAGGAAAAGATAAGAGTCGAGAGGCAGTTCAAGGAACTCGAAAGCGATTCCGAAGGCATCTTTTCTTATAACTTCACCTGTAAGCTCTATCTTTCCGGAAGTTCTGTCCGAACTGATCTCGAGCTTAATGTCCGCCTTATCACCCATCTCAAGGTCAATATCCGTTGTCAGATATATTCCGGCCAGGCTCAGGTCACGTACCTTACAGCGTTTTTTCAGATTATTTGCGACAAGTACAGCATCGACCTTGAAATCGACTCTGCTCATCTTTCTTTTTCCCATGCTCTTCTCCATAACTTTTCCAGAGAATTATAAACCTCAAATATCTTTTAGTCAAAAAATGAAAAAAACTCTGAAATATGTATAATGTTCCAGGCTGAACGGTAGTTTTTTTATTAATTTCAGGCAAGGGGAGTAAAAAATGAAAAAGTTTCTCATCTTTCTTTTGTTTGTCCTGTCTGTTCCAAATCTATATGCGACAAAAGTTTATTCGGTCAACTATGCAAATCAGGCAGACGTAAAAGTTTATGTGGTGAAGTATGAAAACCAGGCGGATCTTAAGGTTTTTAAGGTGAAGTATTCCAATCAGGCAGGCAAAAATGACGGAAAATGGTATTTTACGGATTACTCGAATCAGGCTCAGAAAAAGATCTTTTTCGTAAAATATGAAAATCAGGCAGATGTAAAGATCTACTTTGTGAATTATGAAAATCAGGCTGGCTGGAAAAACAATGCAAAGAAGCATTTCTTCTATTAAAAAAAGATAATTTGACTATCTATAGGTCTATAACTATATATTACTAGCTTTTTATTATTAAAGGAGGCGTCAACAATGAAAAAAATCACTATTTTACTAATTATTGCTGTTTTTCTTGGCGGAATGTTCGTTTCATGTTCGAAGAAGAAGGAAATTACGAGTGATGAAATGAAGAAAAAGATCGAGACAAGGTCTGATAATAAGAAAAACATCAACAAAAAACTTATTAAGCCGGTAATGAAAAAACAGATCGATGTAAGAAAACTTAGACGCATGCTGAAAAAGAAAAAAGATGAAAAAGTAATTGAAAAAGATAAGAAAGCAGACAAAGAAGCTACTCCTGTTAATGAGATGGAAGGAAAAAAAATAGCTCCTGAGAAAAAGGCGGTCCCGGAAAAAAAAGCTGTTCCTGAAAAGAAAGTCGAAAAGGAAAAAAAGTCTAAAGAAAAAGCACCTGCAGAAAAATAATCTAATACTGAACATTTGGAGAAAGAAATGAACGCTGGTAATAATCCTGCCCATATTGATGAAAACGAAATAATCAAAAGAAAAAAACAGAAGATAGGACAGTTGAGAGAAGAAGGGATCCACCCTTATGCCAATAATGCAAAGCCTTCTCACAGCATAGAAAATGTTCTTGAATACAGTTCAAAGTTCTCAAAAGAGGAGCTTGAACAGACGGGGAAAGAGGATCAGTTTGCAATAGCCGGAAGAATAATGCTTCTTAGAGTTATGGGCAAACTTGCATTTGCAAGGATCAAAGATGAGACAGGATCTATCCAGGTTGTCTTTACAAAGGATTTTCTCGGTGAAGAGTTTAAGACTTTTAAAAGGTCTTTTGATGTGGGAGACATTGTCTGGGTAAAGGGTGAAGCTTTTGTCACAAGGACAGGAGAACATTCGCTGCTTGTAAACAAAGCACAGGTCCTTACCAAGAATGTTAGACCGCTTCCTGAGAAGTTTCATGGACTTACAGATGTTGAGCTCAGGTACAGGCAGCGTTATCTCGACCTTATCATGAACGATGAAGTTAAGAAAACTTTCAGAAAGAGAGTGCAGATAGTTAACTTTATCAGAAACTATATGAACGAAGCGGGATTTCTCGAAGTTGAGACTCCGATGATGCATCCTCTGGTAAGCGGAGCGGCTGCAAAACCGTTCATTACCCACCATAATACGCTTGACATGTCTCTTTATCTGAGAATTGCTCCGGAGTGTTACCTCAAACGACTTCTTGTCGGTGGTCTGGGGAAGGTGTATGAGCTTAACAGAAACTTCAGAAATGAAGGTATGGACGTTAAGCATAATCCGGAATTCACGATGATGGAGTTCTACTGGCCCTATGCAACTTACGAGGACCAGATGGATTTTACGGAAAACATGATAAGCTCTCTTGCAAAAGAGATAAACGGGGACGAAAAAGTTATCTATCAGGAACGTGAAATAGATTTTTCCTCTCCATGGAAGAGGATGACGATCGAGGAGAGTCTTGTTGAGACAGGAGTCTGTACGACAGAACAGCTTGAAAGCAGAGAGGAGCTTTTTAAGATCGCAGTTGAAAAGGGTGTTGACAAGGAAGTCCTTGAAAAGATGAGCAGATTTAAGATCATCATGGAGCTTTTTGATGAATGTGTCGAGGAAACTCTGTGGGATCCGACCTTTATCACAAAGTATCCTACAGAAGTCAGTCCCCTTTCAAGAAGGAACGATGATAACCCTGATTACAGTGACAGATACGAGCTGTTCATCGCGGGAAGAGAGATCGCAAACGCATTCAGTGAGCTCAACGATCCGCAGCAGCAGTACGAGTCTTTTCTGAGCCAGGTCGAGGCTAAAAAAGAAGGTGACGAGGAAACGATAGACATGGATTCAGACTATATCAGGGCCCTTGAATACGGTATGCCTCCTGCTGCCGGTCAGGGAATCGGTATAGACAGACTTGTAATGCTTCTTACTGATTCACCGAGTATCCGCGATGTTATCCTTTTCCCTCAGATGAGGCCTGAGAAGTGAAAACCGAATCCTTTATCGGTTTCAGATATCTCTGGAACACAAGAAAAACAAGATTTGTAAGTGTAATTACAGTTATCTGTGTTCTGGGGATAGCTATCGGTGTTGCGGCTCTTATTGTTGTCCAGTCAGTCATGGACGGACTTCAGAACAGAATGAAATCCACGATTCTGGGAGCAAGAACTCATATTACGGTCGAACAGGAGACTGATCATTTTTCAGACTATATGACTGTTGCCGAAAAGATTAGAAAGATCGAAGGAATTAAAGGCGTTACGCCGATAGTTAGCAGGGAGGTCATCATATCTTCCGATAGCGAGATGACAGGAGCAGTTCTTAATGGAGTCGATTTTAAGACAGCTTCCTCTGCTCTTCTTTTTCCGGATCAGATAACAAAGGGATCTCTGGGGTGTATTGAGGATCCTGACACCTGCCCGCAGATCGTTAAAAGGCTTGCGACAAAGCCGATGGATCTTTTTAAGGACGGTCAGAAAGGTGATAATAAGGGAAAACTCAAGGGAATTGCGATTGGAAAAGAGCTGGCAAATTATTTTGGTCTTGATGTCGGTGATGTTCTCAAGATCATCAGTCCTGTCGGTGGAGGTATGGGGCCTGCAGGGCCTGTTCCGCTTGTAAGAACTTTTCGTGTCGGCGCTATTTTCTTCAGCGGACTTTACGAATATGATCTGGGTTACATCTACACTACTCTTGAGAATTCTCAGGATTTTTTCTCGACGGAAGGAAGTGTGGATTCACTAGGCATAAGACTGGAAGATGTCTATAAAGTCGAGGAAGCACAGGAGCTTATTAAGAATT
Source organism: uncultured Spirochaetales bacterium (assembly GCA_964614215.1). Taxonomy (GTDB): domain Bacteria; phylum UBP6; class UBA1177; order UBA1177; family UBA1177; genus CAZTKP01. Next base: position 6,923 of record CAZTKP010000018.1, read on the forward strand.
CTCTCGGGGGAAAATTTCATTTGACGAACTGGAAAGAGATGAACAAACAGCTTTTCGGTGCTCTGGAGATGGAAAAGATAGTCTGGTTCCTTATCCTGGGTTTTATCGTGCTCATTGCTGCGTTTAATATAATTTCCGCGCTGATAATGATGGTGATGGGAAAAAGGGACGAAATAGCGATAATGAGAGCAATGGGATTCAGCTCAAAGTCGGTAATGAAGATATTTATGATAGACGGATTTGTTATCGGACTTACGGGAACGATTCTTGGTATGCTGGCCGGTTATGCCGGAAGTGCCTTTCTTAACGGACTCAAACTGGGGGTCGCTAAGGATGTTTACTATATTGATACTATCCCTGCCGATATGTCTGTTTCGACCTTTCTCATTGCAGGGGTAGGCTCAATGATCATAACGCTTATTGCAACCATCTATCCGGGCAGAAAGGCTGCGGCACTTAAACCTGCGGAGGCGCTCAGACATGACTGAACTGGTTAGAATGATAGCTCTGAGATACCTCATTCAGGGTAGGAAAAAGGGAACACTTTCCTTTATTTCCATTGTGTCGGTAACCGGTCTGGCACTAGGAGTCGCCTCTTTGATAATTGTTCTTTCAGTGATGGACGGGTTTCTCAATGAAATGACAAAAACTGTTCTAAGTTCGACCTCTCATGCAAATATCTACAAACTTACGGGCAGCTTTGACGATCATAAAAGTCTTGCTTCACGCATAAGAGAGATCGAGGGCGTTAAAGGGGCTCAACCACTTGTTTTTAATGAAGTTCTTGTTACTTCGGGAAAAGAGATAGCCGGCGCGATACTCAACGGTGTCGACAGCAAGTACTCTTTGATATCAAACGTCCCCAACACCGTTAAACAGGGTTCTTTTGAGTGTCTTGACCCTGAAAAGAACTGTGTGCGATCAGAAAAGGATGAGCATGCCCAGGCCGTTGCTGATTTTCTGGAAGAGGATTACAAGGTTTATCCTGTGGTAATCGGTAGCGATATGGCCCGGAAACTGAAAGTTAAGATTAACTCCGCGATAACACTGGTGAGTTCAAAAGGTTCTGCATCCTATAAGGACGGAGTTGTCCCTGTGAGCAGGAACTTTAAAGTTGTCGGGATCTTTGATACAGGGCTGCATGACTATGACTCACGATTTATCTACACTGATATCAAGGCTGCTCAGAAGTTTCTGGATATAGGAAACAAGGTCAGTTTTGTTTCTATCCGGGTGAATGACATTAAGGACCTCGAAAAAATAAAAGGAAAGATCACGGCAGTTTCCGGCGGATTTCCATACGCTGTTCAGGACTGGGAAGAGATGCACAGAACAACTTTTAAATTCTTAAGACTTCAGAAAGTTGTTATGTTCATAATTCTGGGATTTATCATTCTTGTGGCTTCTTTTGGAATAATTACGACACTTATAATGTTGGTTATAAGCAAGAAAAGGGAAATTTCAGTTTTAAGGTCTCTTGGTGTGAAAAGAAGTACGATCAGCGGTATTTTTATGCTTGACGGGTTTATTGTCGGTCTGTCCGGAACCATGCTGGGTGCTATCCTCGCGGTTATCGGCTGTATTTTTCTGCAGAAGATAGAGTTTCCGCTTAGCAAGGAAGTCTACTTTTTTTCATATATGCCTGTTGAGATGTCTGTGCTGACATTTTTGTCTGTGATGGGTGTTTCACTGATAATATCAATAATTGCAACACTTTATCCAAGTGTTAAAGCTTCAGGAATAACTCCGATAGAGGGACTAAGATATGAGTGATAACAAAATTCTGACAATGCAGGATATAAGAAAATCCTATACTGTCGAGGGAAAGACCATAGATGTCCTGAAGGGTGTTTCTCTTTCACTTGAAAGGGGAGAGAGAGTTTCTCTTACCGGAAAGAGCGGTGCGGGGAAATCAACTCTTCTGAACATAATGGGAACCCTTGAAAGGCCTGATAGTGGCGAAATACTTCTTGACGGAACGGATCCCTCAAAGATGGGTGACAGCAAGTTAAGCCGGTTTAGAAACAGAGAGATAGGAATAGTTTTTCAGTTTCATCATCTTCTTCCTGAATTTACCGCTCTTGAAAATGTTGCGATCCCTCTGATGATCTCTGTTTCAAAAAAGGAGGCTTTTAAAAGAGCGCAGGGAGTTCTTGAAAGAGTGGGACTAGGTGAAAGAATGGAGCATAAACCTGCGGAACTTTCAGGTGGAGAACAGCAGAGAGTGGCAATAGCAAGAGCCGTTTCCACAGAGCCTTCGCTGCTTCTTATGGATGAACCGACAGGAAATCTGGACAATGACACAGGAAAAATGATAATAGACCTCATCCTTTCAATTGCGCAGGAGAGGGATTTGACAACTTTGTTCGTTACTCACAACAGGAAATTCGCTTCTGAGATGGGTAGGATAATCGAGCTTGAAAATGGAGTGATCCGGAACACATGAAGAAACTTTTATTTATCCTGCTGATATTTTTCTGCTCAGCTGTAAATGCTCTGACAATTGAAAAAGTTGAGGTCCGGGGCGGTATCAGAACAGAGACATCCGTTATTACAGACCCTTTTTCCGGCAAGAAGGATTTTAGCGAAGAAGAGATTGATGCGATTTTTAAAAAGATCATAAAGCTCAATATTTTTCAGGATATATCCATCTATTACGACAAGAAGACCAAGACTCTGAGATTTGAAGTTGTGGAACATCCTGTCATTTCAAAAGTGTCTTTTACCGGTAATGACAAGATAGACCTTGAGGATATTGAAGAGGTGGTTTCTGTCAGAAAGAACGAGCTTCTTGATGTTTCAAAAATAGAAAGAGATGTTCAGAGCATAATGGGAGTCTACCGTGATAAGGGTTTTCTCATGGCACAGGTCAACTACGACCTGAAGAAGAACGAAAAGAAGAGAGAGGCCTTTGTCACTTTCAGGATCGTTGAGGGAAGCAAAAGCAGGGTAAAGAAGATAAATATTGTGGGAAACAAGAATCTTGCAGACAGTTTTCTCAAGCAGAATCTTAATACTCAGGAAGATGGTCTGTTCTCGTATTTTCAGGACGGCGGTTATCAGAAAAAACTTCTTGAAGAAGATGTTGCGAGGCTCATGTACTTCTACAATGATGAAGGCTATGTGAACGTGAAGGTCAACAAGCCTACGCTGACCTTATCTCCTGACAAGAAGGATATCTACATAACTTTTGTTGTTAATGAGGGCCTCAGATACAGAGTCGGAGATTTCAAGATAAGCGGTGACACTCTTGATAACGGAAAGATGCCTGATTTCAGGTTCTCACTTGACAAAGGTGACTGGTATAAGCACACCCTGCTGATCCGTGATGTTGAAAGAGTTAAGGCGATCTACGGTGATGAAGGCTACCCTTTTGTCCAGATCCTTCCGGATAGAAGACTGAACGATAAGGACCGGATAGTCGATATAAACTTTATTATTCAGAAAGGAAAAAAGGCAAAGGTCGAAAGGATAGATATTGCCGGAAACGCCAGATCAAGAGATAAGGTTATCAGGCGGGAAATGGTTCTTTACGAAGGTGAACTTTACAGTTACACCGGAGAAAAAAGATCAGAGGAGAGACTGAAAAGGACAGGCTTCTATGATGAGGTCAAGATAGAGATAAAGGAAGGAAGCAGTCCTGATCTGGTAAAGGTTCTTGTAACAGTTACTGAAAGAAAGAGCGGAACGTTCAATGTGGGGGCAGGCTTTTCAACATTTGAAAGTTTTGTCTTCAATGCGAGAATTGACCAGAACAACTTTCTGGGTTACGGTCAGAACATGAGTCTTTCCGGGCAGATAAGTAAGATCAAGAGAGAGCTTTCTCTAAGTTTTTACGAGCCTTATTTTCTTGATTACAACATTTCTCTCAATACTTCTTTCTTCTACAGGTATCTGAACTATGATTCAGATCTTTATGAATATTATGCCGACTACAATCAGAACAGCTACGGTTTCAGTTTCACGTTTGGATTTCCTTTCTGGAGATACTTCAGAGCGTACACAGGATACAGGTTGAGAAAGGTGGATATAAACGGTGCGACAGAAAATCAGATGAACTATCTTTACCGTGATCTTCTGACATCTTCTCTTATCTTTATGCTTTCTGTCGATACCAGAAATGACAGAATGTTCGCTACAAAAGGTATTTATGTTCTCGGCAGTTCTGAGGTTGCCGCAAGGTTTCTCGGAAGTGATGAGGACATTCTTAAACTTGATCTTAATTTCAGGTTCTATCAGGAGCTTTTCTGGGGGATCGTCTTTAAAACGAACATAGAACTGGGATACAATATTCATCTTCAGAATAAGGCGCTGCCTTTTTCCGAGAGATTCAGGCTTGGCGGAATGTACAGCATAAGAGGTTATCCTTTTTATTCGATCGGACCTAAAGATGACGGAACTGATAGTGAATACAACGTTCCATCTGACGGAAAAGATCCGACAAGCAGCACATATCCATACGTTATCGGCGGAAACAAGCAGTTCATTATGAACAACGAACTTGAAATTCCGCTTGTGAAGGCCATGAGGCTTAACCTTGTCGGCTTTCTGGATATTGGAAATACATGGGCAAGAAATGAGAATATGTTCTACATAAATGGCAAGGATCAGGATGAGTACGGACTTCCTCTGGGACTTTTCTGGAGTGCGGGCTTCGGTGTACGCTGGGTTACACCTATTGCGCCGCTTTCCTTTGAATGGGGATTTCCGCTTACTCCGAGACCGGGAGATCCGAAGTTCCAGTTTGAATTTAATATAAAGAACTCTTTCTAGGGAGGATTTTATGAAAGTAAGAATTTTAGTTGCACTTTTCGTACTTCTGAGCGTTGCACCGGTTTATGCACTTAAGATCGCATGCGTGGATATGCAGAAAGTGTGGGAAAGCTCAAAAGAGATCGAAGTTGAAAAGAAAAAGATGGAAAGAATGCTTAAGGAAAGTCAGGATGCTTTGAAGAAAAAAGAAGCAGAGCTTAGACAGCTTCAGGAGAGAGCTAAAAAGGAAGCGGCAATGGCTACTGAAGAAGCAAAGAGAGCTATGGCTGAAGAATATCAGAGAAAGATGCTTGAATTCCAGCAGATGTATCAGGAAAAACAGAAACTTCTTTCTGATAAAGATGTGAAGGCCCAAGCTGATTTTGTGGAAAAAGTGAAAAAGATAGCCATGAAGATCGCTATTAAAAAAGGTTACGATGTTGTACTTGCAAAGGAACACACACTCTACATTGATGATAAGCACGATATTACAAAAACTGTTATAAATGCGGTCAATAAGTAATTGAAAGCTTTTGCTGTTCTAGTCACAAACTGTGCAGGCCGGAAAGGGCTTCTTGCCGAGCACGGACTTTCTCTGTTTATCCGGCACGATTCAGGAGACATTCTTCTTGATACCGGAGCCGGACCTCTTTTTCTGGATAACGCCTCGTTCATGAATCTGCCGATCGAAAACATTGATCTCGCTGTGCTTTCACACGATCACTGGGACCACAATGGCGGAATCCCGGCTCTAAGCAGGGTATTCTCCATGATATCGAAGAGTTGTCCCGTTTACCATCCTGATGACTATGAATCTCCTAAGCTTCCCGCACTTGCTTTTAAAAGTGTGAGTGAAAGTTTCAGTATCAAAGATAATATCCATCTGGTTGTCACAACAGGTAAGTATGCAGGCAAAGACGGAACAATAGATATAAGAGAAGTTTCTCTGATAGTTGATGACACCCTTTTTATCGGCTGCTGTCATTCAGGATTTAAAGCCATTGTTAAAGAAGCTATGAAATTTTCAAAGATCAGGACCATCGCCGGAGGATTTCACAATCATTCGCAGGATGATCCGCAGCTTGAAAAGTCTGCGGAGTTTTTAAAAAGTTGCGGTATTGAAAAAGTTATTATTATGCACTGCTCTTCTTACAGGTTTTTCATGCATCTGGAAAAAGCGGGAATTGAAGCAAAAGTTGCAAGTGTGGGTCACAGTTTTAATTTCTGAAGGTAAATATCTTGGATCGGGTTCTGCTCAGAAAAGTTCTTGCAAGATGGAACATAGATCTCGCTGATATTATTCATGAAAATATTCCCGGCTCACCTGAAAGAGCTTCAGACAGATTCGTAGTTAAAGATACGGAACAAAGAAAGTATATTGTTGAAAAACATCATTTCTGGAATAAAGAACGAAAGGTGAAAATAGCTAATAATATCAAAGCCATAGGTCATCGGGGTTTTTCTGCCTGCCAACCATATCTCGTTTCACAAAACGGTGCGGAAGTTGAAGAGATAGATAACAGATGCTGGATGGTTCAACCATTTATCTATAACGATCGGTTACTTCGTCCGGACTATCTGGATGATGGTGAAATGGGGCGAAACTGCGCCTGCCTGCTTATTGATCTGAAGTCTTTCTGGAAAGCTGATCTTTATGAAACTGTTGAAGATTTTGATCTTAAAGAACATACTGAAAATTTAATAGAAAAACTTAAAGGTTCAAGACACATAGATAGAGACCTCTCGCAGATAATTCAAGTGATAAAAGAGCAATTTATTCCAAAACTTAACGCAGTTGAAAAAGTTTTCAGTCACGGTGACCTTCATCCGATAAATATTCTGTGGAAAGATAATAAAGTAAAAGCTGTCATAGACTGGGAGTTTTCCGGTTTCAGACACGAATTTACCGATATCGCAAATCTATTAGGCTGTCTGGGTTTTGAACATCCTACGGCATTTAAGCGCGATTTTTTCATTAGTCTGATGGAAGAGCTTGATAAAAATGACTATTTTTCAAAAGAGGTCAGAAAAAGCCTCTTTCTTTATGTCTTCGGATTCAGATTTTCTGCCTGGCTCAATGAATGGCATAAGAAGAATGATAAAAAAATGGTCGAACTTGAACTGGATTATCTGGAAATCCTTCTTGATAACTTAAACAGATGCTGAAAGAGCGGTTTTCATCGCTGCAGTAAGTACTTTCATTGAAACGGGCTTCTGAACGAACCCTACGGCTCCTTCTTTTAAAGTCTGGGAGATCTCGTCATTCATCGTGTATCCGGAAAGGACGATAGCTCTGATGTCTTTATTTATCTTTTTCAGTTCTCTGAAAGTTTCAAGGCCGTTTTTTTCAGGCATGATCATGTCAACGAACACAAGGTCTATTTCTTTGTATTTCTCAGCATATATGTCCAGAGCTTCTGTATACCCCGGACATTCGATAACCTTTGCTTTCTGAAGTTTCAGCATTTCCACGATAATTGAACGTACAATATTCTCGTCATCGATCACCATAATGTTCAGATTATCCAGAGCTATAGTACTGACAGAAGAGTTCTCGTTTTTCTTCATGTGGTCTTTGTCGCATGGAAAGTAAAGTGTAAAAGTACTGCCTTTATTTTCAATGCTGTTGACAGTAATTGCTCCATGATGGGCACTTACTGTTCCGAAAACTGCGGCAAGACCCATTCCTACTCCGCCATCTTGTTCTTTTGTTGTAAAGAATGGCTCAAATATTTTCCCCTTAACAGAAGGAGGTATACCTATTCCTGTATCTGAAACTTCAATTCTGATATAGTTCCCTGAAGGAAGTCCGAATGATTTGAGGACAGGAGACTTTGCATCCAGAGTAACCACAGTAGTTCCTATTTTTAAAAGACCTCCTTTTTTCATGGCATCTCTTGCGTTTAGACAGAGATTTAGAAGTGCGTTCTGTATCTGTCCCGAATCTCCGCAAATTGAACAGGGGTCTTCATCCAGGTTTAGTTCCAGCTTTATTTTTTTGTCAATGCTGTGTTTAAGAAGCTGAACAACCTCAACGATTTCATCGTTTATATCCATTGAACTACTATTCATTTTACCTTTTCGGGAAAAAGCAAGCAGTTTCTGTGTGAGGTCGGCACTTCTTTCAGCCGCTTTCAGGATCTGTTCTGCAAAATCAGATATTTTTTTGCCGTTGGGATTCTGCAGAATAAGTGATGCATATCCTAGAATTCCGGTGAGCTGATTATTAAAATCATGAGCGACACCTCCTGCAAGTTGTCCGACAGCATTAAGTTTTTCTACATGACGCAGTTCAACTTCAGCATTTTTCTGCTCAGTGAGGTCTAGGTGTGTAACGCAGATATAATTTTCATCCTTTTCCGGTTTAAAACAGGTTGTGAACAGATATTTGTCCATTGGTCCGCTATAACGCTCTCTGATCATCTGTTCGCCTGTTTTTGCAACCTGAAAATAAAAATCGTTCCAACTGGGATCAAGCATCGGAAAAACCTCAAGAATAGCTTTTCCCACAACATTTTTCTTTTTAACATCGAACATTTTTTCATAAGAACGGTTGATCCTTACAAATCTGAAGTCAGATAAAACACCGTCGTCTGAATAAACAGGCTCAAGAATTGCGGCGGCATTTGCCATGTTTTTGAATACATGTTTGAACTTGGCTTCACTTTTTCTGTAAGCCTCCTGAGTTTTACGGAGCACATCAATATTTACGAAAACAAGAACAGTTCCTTCAATTTCCTGAGAGTCGTTAAGATAAGGATGGATCTTTAAAAGAAAACTTATACCGTTCTGTATTTCAATGTCTTCTTCGATGTGTTTTTTTGTCTTTTTCACTTTTTCTATCAGCTTGACAAGATCAACGTTCACAAGTCTTGAGTTTATATGAGTGATCGGTCTTAATATGTCCTGGGGAAGAAGATCGAAGATCTCTTCGGCATCACCGGTGAATTTTCTGATCTTATTTTCCATATCAAGGAATATGGTCCCGATCTTTGTACTTTTAATGAAGTTGTTGAGGTCGTTGTTGACTGTTGTCAGCTGATTTATTTTTTCTTCGAGCTCTTTGTTGACTGTAAAAAGTTCCTCGTTTGTGCTGTTCAGTTCCTCGTTTGTGCTCTGGATCTCCTCAGAAGATGCAAGAAGTTCCTCGTTTGATGATTCAAGCTCTTCAATTGTGGACTGAAGATGTTCTCTGGTATAGAACAGTTCCTGCTCAAGATTCGCAACCCTTTTCTTTGTGTCGATATCGATGTCTACTACTTCGGGAATTTCTCTATCTGTTTTTGTGGTCTCAACTGTAATAAGAAGAAAAGATGTGTCAAAATTGGGATCGGAAACGTGGTTGGCAGTAATTGACACAGGCGTTTCATCAGTAGTTTTTGTGGTACACTTTACAGCTTTCTCTTTTTTTGTGTCGAGAGTTCTGAAAATATCGGATAAAGCCATTGAAATGTTTTCATCCACCATCGAGAGAATGTTGAGAGACATTCTTCCTGTCCGGGGTTTAATGATCCGGGACGTGTCTCCGAATGAATGTACGATCTCTCTGTTATTGTTCAGGAGAAATCCACAGGGCATGTATTTTTCGAGCAGAATGTCGTAAGCTCTCATTAACCTGGGGTCGTTGAGAAATGTGTTCGACCTCCCGAGGTTTTTGAAATTAAATTCACTTCTTTTGCTTTTTATCGGAAATTTTGTCGAGTTTCTGGGGATAGATCCGGGAGCTCTTCTGTAAATATTATTTTTTCTGTCAACCGGAATAAATTCCGACTCAAGCGGTGTAACACTTTCACTATTCCCGAGAAAAAGAAGTCCTTCGGGCTGCAAAGTGAAATGAAAAGTGGAAAGTGCCTGAAGACGGGCATCGTTGTTAAAATAAATAAGAAGATTTCTACAGCTTACCATATGAAGTCTTGTGAAAGGCGGGTCACTTGTAATGTCGTGATGTGAAAAAACAACTTTGTTTCTGATGTTACTGCTTATCTGATAGTGGTTTTCCCCTTTTTGGGAAAAGTATTTTTTTAACATTTCATCGGGAATCGATTTAACATCATCCTTGGAATAAAGTCCCTGGCTGGCTTTATCAATATGGGGCTTAAAAGAATCCGATGCGAACATTTTTACTTTTGAGAACAGGCCTTCATCATTAAGTTCTTCGCATATTGAGATCATGATACTGTATGCTTCCTGTCCTGTTGCACATCCGGCTACCCATATTCTCAGATCATCTTCTTTTTTCAGGGTGTTGAAAAGTTTTGGAAGAACGACCTTTCTGAAACTGTCAAAAGTTTTTCTGTCTCTGAAAAAGTCAGTTACTCCTATCATGAGATCGCCGTAAAGATTATTCAGCTCGGCAGGATTGTTGTTTATTAACATGCTGTAATCACTGGTCTTGTCACACGACATCAGTTTCATTCTTCTTTCAATTCTTCTTGAGACGGTTGCAGGCTTGTAATAGTTCAGATTAAGTCCGAACCTTTTGTATATTGCGTTAAAAATATCTCCGAAATCATTTTCAGTTAGATGTAACTGGGTATTTTCACTATTTTTATCTGTTGTCAAGATATCCTCCAATTATGCGACGGAAAACACATTTGAAAAATACAGGATTTCTAATAAAAAGTCAAAACAATATCAGATAATAAGGTGTTGAGATGCTGTCGAGAGTTGACTTTGAATGAACTGTCTTTATATAAGATTGCGAATTTTGGTTAATGTTGAAGGAGGAAATAATGGGAAAAAGACAATTCAAAGCAGAAACAAAGCAGCTTCTGGACCTTATGATCAACTCGATCTACACGAACAAGGAAATATTTTTAAGAGAACTTATTTCCAACAGCTCCGATGCGATAGATAAGCTCAAATTCCGGTCTCTTACCGATTCCGGTCTGCTTGGCAAAGAGGGAGAGCTCATGATTGAGATCGAGCCGGATAAGGAAAACAATACTATCACGATAAGAGATAACGGAATAGGTATGACCCATGATGAAGTTGTTGAAAATATTGGAACAATTGCAAGAAGCGGGTCAAAGGAGTTCTTCGCGAAACTTAAGGAGAGCGAGGAGGGCAGTAACGCGGAAGAGCTTATCGGTCAGTTTGGTGTAGGTTTTTACAGTGCTTTCATGGTTGCAGAAAAAGTGAGGCTCAGAACAAGGGTTGCCGGTGCTGACAAGTCTGAAGGTGTCGAGTGGATCTCTGCGGGTGACGGACACTACACGATTGAAAAGAAGGAAGTTGAAGATAGAGGAACTGAAATAACTCTTTTCCTCCGAGACGATGTTAAGGATATGGGGCTTACGGACGAGTTTCAGATAGAGGAACTTGTGAAGAAATACAGTGACTACATCCGTTATCCTGTCAAAATGGATGTTACAACTGAAGTGCCTGAAGAAAAGGATAAAGACGGAAAGGTGATCAAGGAAAAGGAGACCGTAGTTGAGACAAAGACGCTTAACTCGATGAAACCTATCTGGCTGAAAAATAAAAGTGATGTCGAGGATAAGGAATATGCTGATTTCTACAGACATGCCTTCCATGCCTACGATGAACCCTTTGACGTTATTCAGACAAAGGGAGAGGGAACAGTCGAATACAATGCCCTCATCTTTCTTCCTTCAAAGGCTCCTTTTGATTTCTATTCAAATCAGTTCGAAAGGGGAATAAAGCTCTACAGCAAGCAGGTTTTCATCATGGAAAAATGCAAGGAGCTTATTCCGGAATACCTTGGATTTGTTAAGGGAATTGTCGATAGTCCGGATTTTTCACTCAATATTTCAAGAGAGATCCTTCAGCAGGACCGGCAGCTTTCTATAATTGCAAAGAACATTGAAAAGAAGATACTTCAGTCTCTGAAATACACCCTTGAAAAAGAAAGGGAAAAGTATGTGAAGTTCTGGAATGAATTTGGTCGGGCAATTAAGGCCGGTGTTTATGCGGGTTTCGGCATGAACAAGGAAAAACTCCAGGATCTTCTGCTTTTTGAATCAAGCCATGATGAAAAGATGACAACGCTTGCCGAGTATGTTGAAAGGATGCCGGAAGGTCAGAAAGAGATATACTTTGCAACGGGTTCAAGCAGAAATTCAATTGAAAAAATACCTCAGATGGAAATGCTCAAAGACAAGGGTTACGAGGTGCTTTTCTTTACAGATAAGATCGATGAGTTTACTTCTACAATTCTTCTGAATTACAAGGAAAAACCGCTTAAGAACATATCAGGCAGCGACCTTGATCTTGATAGTGAAGAAGAGAAAAAAGAGAATAAGGAAAAGAGAGAAAAACTTGAAGAAAAGAGCAAGGATCTCCTTGAAAACATTAAGAAAAATCTTGAGGGCAAGGTTGCAGAAGTCCGTCTCAGTTCAAGACTTAAGAACAGTGCAGTCTGTCTTGTAAGCGGAAGTGACGGAATCAGTCTCAACATGGAACAGGTGCTTTCAGAGGCTTCAATGTCAGATATGGCTGCACCTAAAGCCTCAAGAATTCTTGAGATAAACCCTGAGCATGCACTTTTTGAAAAGCTTAATACACTCAATGAAAAAGACAGCGGAAAACTTAAGGATTATTCAGAACTTCTCTATCAGCAGGCGCTTGTTATGGAAGGAATTATGCCCAGCGATCCTGTTGAATTTGCTTCAAAGATTGCCGATCTGATGACTTCGGCACAGTAGATTCTACAGCTTTTTAATTTCAGCTATAACTTCTTCAATATCAGGAACTTCCATGATCTCGTAGCGTTTTATCCAGACGATCTCATGGTTGTGGTTAAGGAGGATGTTAGCTCTTCCGCTTACACCTGCTTTTTCGATAAACTGTTCATACATTTTAGCGACTTTGCCATGCGGCCAGAAATCCGCTAAGAGTTTGGTTTCTTTAACGTTTATGCTGTCGGCCCATGCTTTTTTTGCATAGATGGAATCAACACTGAGGCCGAGAGCAACGGTGTTAAGTTCTTCAAGTTCTTTTTTCTTAAGTTCGAGGGTTTTCATCTGGATTTCGCATACTCCGGTAAAAGCAAGCGGATGAAAGCTCAGAAGAATATTCTGACAGTCAAACTCTTTAGTATCTACCGGATTTCCATCCTGATCCGGAAGAACAAATTCAGGGCCCGGATCTCCAACTTTTAGTTTCATTTCCTTCATATGTCTCTCCTAGTTAACGCGCTTAAACTCTGCACGTCTGTTCTCATACCAGGCATCTTCATTTGATGCGGGATCTACAGGTCTTTCTTCACCGTAACTGACGATCTTCACTCTCTTTCCGTCAACACCGAGCTGGATAAGTTTGTTCTTTACTTCCTTTGCTCTTTTTTCACCGAGAGACATGTTGTAGTCAATACTTCCCCGTTCATCGGCGTGACCTTCGATACGCACAACTTTTTCCTCAAAGTTAAGCATCCACTTTGCCATCAGTTCAACGCTGGCCATGTCCTCTTCCCTTATATCGTACTGATCAAGTTCAAAGTGAATGACCGGGAAATCAAGATCGGGATCTTCTGCCGGATTCTGGATTTCCTCAACTTCTTCCTCTTCCTCTTTAACAACTTTTTTCTTCGGGAGACATTCATCCGGATGAGTCTGATAGTACTTGACGATGGCATCACTCTTTTCCTTAACTTTCAGGAAAAGTTCCTTCGCCTTGTCATAGTTCTTTTTGTTAACTTCTTCCCTAGCCTTGTTTAAAAGCTCTTCAGCTGCCAGATAATTTTCCCTGTCACAGTCCTTACCGACAGCTGCTGACCGGAAAGCTTTTTCTGCAAGCTCCCTTTCAGCCTTCGGAGGCTTTGCACAACCGAAAGCGAGTGTCATAGCAATTGCTGCAACCAAAAGAATTGAGACCTGTTGTTTCATGAAAGAACCCCTCTTATTTTAATTGTTACTTAATTACCTGTGGAGACCATGCCGGTGTAATGGCTTCTCCATCTCCGTAGTATACCATCACCTGCTTATCTCCCTTGACGTTTGAAAGGAAAATAGCGTTTCTGCCTTTTCTGTTCGAAGAAAAGACAAGAAGTTTGCTGTCAGGGGAGAACGAAGGTGTTTCATTTTTACTCTGTTTCTGGGTAACCCTGGAGATCACCCTTGTTGAAAGGTTGAAAATAAAAATATCAAAGTTGTAGAACTCGTCACGACCTGTGAATGCAATATACTTTCCGTCGGGGCTGTAATCAGGATCCTGATTGTACTTTCCCTGAACAGTAAGTCTTTCAACTCTGCTAGTGTTGTTTGTCCATAATCTGTAGATGTGAGGACTGCCCGAACGGTTGGATACAAAAGCTATTTCTTTTCCGTCAGGACTGAATGAAGGCGCTGTATCGATCGCCATGTTGCGAGTCAGTCTTTTCAGTTTGCCTGACACTGTATTGAGCATATAGATCTCGGCATTTCCGTCTTTGGAAAGTCGAAGGGCAATGTTTTTTCCGTCAGGGTGGGATGTGGCGGAAGTGTTCAGCCCTTCGTAGCTTGAAACGAGTCTGATCCTTTTAGATCTAACATCAATGTAGTAAAGATTGGGATTGTTCTTTTCGTAGGAAGTAAAGAATATCTTTTTTCCATCGGCAGACCATTCAGGAAGAAGCAGGATCTTTTTTGATGTATGGACGATATTTCTGTTCGATCCGTCAAAATCCATGGTCACGATGCTGTACATGCCGCTTTTCTTCTCAATGAAAGCTATTCTGCTGAACATGAAGGTCATTTCTTCGCCGGTAAGGAGATAGACGAGCTCGTTAACGAAACGGTAGGCAGCCTTTTTAAGCATTTTCGGAGATGCCTTATATGTCTTCTGAAGAATTTTCTTTCCTTCGGCAACATCAAAAAAGTAAAGATCAAGCTGGGGTTTTGCCCCGCCTTTTAGATAACCTTTGATAAGTCCCTTGGCATTAACGTTCATCCAGTTCTTAAAATCGATCTTTCCAACTTCGGTTTCCGGTTTTTCAAGAAATGACCTGGAATCAAGAACATTAAAAAATCCTGTAAGATTAAAGGCCATCTCCATAGCTCCTGTAATCTTGGAAGAAAGGTCTTTCTGTTTTTCATCCGATGTATGAACAGGGCTGACAGCAAGGTTGTATTCGGAAATGGTTCCGTCCGTTACCTCCACCTTTACCTGAGACAGCAGCGGTGCGACTGTCAGTGTTATCAGCATGAAAATTATTAACCTGGAGTAAATGGACATTCAAATCCCTCCTTTAATACCAGTTTTTTCAACTCACGGTCTTTGGGCAATGGCAGTGTCCCTGTTTTCTTTATAGCTTCTATAACTGAACTGTCAAATATATTGTTCCCGGAAGCTGTTACGACTTCGATACTATACACTTCTCCTGAGTAGGTTATTCTGAAAAATACTTCGGCAGAAAGGTTTTGGAGATCTTCTTTTTTAATAATTGCAGGTATTTGCCAGTTTTTCCTTATCATAGCACTTATCTTCCGTGTATACATATTCGCTTTGAGAGCAAGTGCCGGATCGGTAACATCTCCGTCTGCCACTCCGTCTTTTGCTCCCTCATCTGTCTCTTCCGCCCGCGCGTCTTCCTTAATATCTTTCATGGTGTCTGAAAGCAGTTCGGCAAGTGACGGCGGCTTTTTCTCCTTCTTTTCCACTTTCTTTTTCTTTTTTTCGTTCTTTTTGACAGGCTTTAAAGAATTCCCCTTTTTATCTTCAGGCTGTGCCTTGGATTTTTTCGGTTTTGTGATTCTCGGAAGAAGTTTCTCGTCTCTTTCTTTTCCAAGTTTAACCAGTCTTGCCTGTACTGAATCGAATTTGATCTTTTTTCCGTTGCTGAAAAACAACCCGGAGCCGAAAGCGAGGATCAGAACAAGATGTGCCGCTACGGAAATTGCATAGAATCTTGAAAGAAGGCCTCTTTCCGCCTTGTCGTACCGTCTGTTAAAAACAAATGTACTACTTCTTTCCATCTGGCTCATTTTTCCCCTTCAAGAGGTTCTGTAACAAGTGAAATACTTGGAATTCCCGCCTTTTTTATTATTGCCATAATTCTCACAACGTAACCATATTTGAGGTCCTGACTTGCATGAAGAAAAACTTCTTTCTGCTGTTTAAGCTTTTCGTTTGTCTTAAGTTTCACCTCAAGATCATCAATGGGAACCTGAATTTTGCCGATAAATATCTGGTGGCCCTTTCTTCCCTCAAGAACTCTGATTATGAATTTATCTTTGGGGCTTTCTATGGGAACAGTTTCCGTATTCGGCAGGTCCAGATCCACTCCCTGCTCGATCATCGGAGCTGCGACCATAAAGATGATCAGAAGAACAAAAACAATATCCACCATTGGTGTTATGTTAAGTTCCGCTCTAACGGATCTTTTTGATTTTCCCCAGTTATCGTACTGCATTACACGTTATTCCTTTTGACCTGGTTGACAAAATCTGTCGTGATGTTCATGGCTTCATTGTCAAACCTCTGAAGCTGGGAGTTAAAGTAGTTGAAAAAGATAGTTGCAGGAATAGCTGCGATAAGTCCGAAAGCCGTTGTGACAAGTGCTTCTGAAAGGTGAGGAGCGATCGATCCAAGTGTTGCGCTTCCTGTTTTTGCAATTACCTGAAATGCGTTCATGATGCCGTAAACTGTTCCGAAAAGTCCGATAAATGGAGAAGCACTTGCAGTTGTTGCAAGGAACTGAAGCTTGCTTTCAAGGACCTGGTTCTTTGAATGTGACTCTCTGAACATTGCCCTCTGAACATTTTCCGTAAGTTCCTCTACCTTTGTTCCGACTACTGCAATTCCTTTGCTTTCCCAGCTTTCTCTGGTCTCGTTAAGTTCGTTGTAACCTGCCTTAAAAACCTGTGCAACAGGAGATTCCTTCATGTTTTTGGCCTTTTCCATAATTTCGTCATGCGATATCTTTTTCCAGAAAAAGGACACGAACTGCTCAGTTTCAAGGACAGCCTTTCTGTACTGAATGAACTTATAGACAATGATCCCCCATGAAACTGCGCTGATAACGATGAGAAAAAGCAGTATGAGGTTAACAGTGAGCGAGGAATTCTTAATAGTTTCAGATAGATTTATTCCGCTGACAAGTGTGTCGTTAATTAACTGAATTTGCGATGTGTTGATCATCGATCTCCTCCCGGCAGGCAACAAACAGGTTTAAAACATATAAACAATTCATTGTAGCTATTTATTCCTGAAAATACAGAATATTCATAAGACACTTACCAAATATATTTATAGGGGGGATTTTTTCGGGTGTTGAAAAGACAATCACCCTTGTAAAATTACACGCTGAATGTAAAAAGAACCTTGTAAAATTACACGATGGGTGTAAAAAGAACCTTGTAAAATTACAAAAAAAGTGTAATAATGATGAGGAAAGTTGTTGGAAAAGTTTTTTTCAGGGAGAGTGGAATGTATAGAGATATCACAGAAAAATTAATATTATGGAAGAATTCCAGCTATAGAAAACCTCTTGTTTTAAGAGGTGCGAGACAGGTTGGCAAGACATGGAGTGTGGAAGAGTTCGGAAAAAGGAACTTTTCAAACATTGTTGTTATTGATTTTGAGAGAAACAGATCTGTTCATAAAGCTTTTGAAAAGGATCTTGATCCGCAGAAGATTATTCTGGATCTTGAAATACAGACGGGAGAGAAGATCAAGCCAGGGGAAACGTTACTTTTTTTTGATGAAATTCAGGAGAATGAGCGGGCAATTGCAAGTCTTCGATATTTTTACGAAGAAATGCCCGAACTTCATCTTGTGGCGGCGGGGTCACTTCTTGAATTTGCTATAAATTATCATTCTTTTCCCGTTGGAAGAGTCTCTTTTGAGTGGATGAGGCCGATGACTTTCAAGGAGTTTCTTATAGCTTCTGGAAAAGAGGTGCTTGCAGAAAAGATTCCGTCTGTTTTTGATGATAAATTAATTTCAGATACTCTTCATGAAAAGCTTATGGAGCAACTTAAAACATATTTTATTATAGGGGGAATGCCGGAAGCTGTTAAAAGGTTTGTCGAGACGGGATCATTCAATGATGTCAGGCAGATACATGAAGATATGGTGATCTCTTTCATTCAGTCTCTGGCAAAGTATAACACGAAAACAGACATTGAAAGTATCGAGCAGGTGATGAGAGCGGTTTCATCAAGTGTCGGTCAGCAGATAAAATATACCCGTCTGGATCCTGACAGAAGAGTTGAAACCATAAAGAAGTCTTTGAATATACTGGAAAAAGCTCTGATCATTCACCCTGTCAAAGCAGTCAGTGTTTCTGGACTTCCGCTAGGTGCCCACGTTTCTTCAAAAGTGTTTAAATCGCTATTTCTGGACATTGGATTAATGCAGAGTCTCTGCGGATTTGATCCGAGGCAGAGTATTGATGCGTCTGACCTAACCTCGGTTTATAAAGGTTCACTCGCCGAACAGTTTGTCGGGCAGGAACTGCTTGCGGCAGGGGGAAGTGAAAGTAACAAGGTTTTCTACTGGAACAGAGCAAAGAAAAGCAGTACAGCAGAAGTTGATTTTGTCATTGCCAGAAATGGAGCGATCTTTCCAATTGAAGTTAAAAGCGGATCAGCCGGAAAAATGAAAAGTATGCACATTCTATTTAAGGAACACCCCGAAGTTAAAAGAGGATTTGTCCTTTCTTCAGCAAAACATGATGAACAGAGATTGGACAACATGAAGTTTTATCCGATGTATTCTCTACTTTTCTAAGAAATAACCTAAAAATCCAATGATAAAAAACAATGCTAAAATAGAATAAAAAACAGACTTTTTTGGGAAAAACTTGAAGTATTTTGAGGGATCTTCCATATATCTTCCCAAGCCGATGAATCCGATTGTCAGAAGAAAGAATTGGTCTGAATACTCTGATTCAATGTTCCAGTTGACAACCAGTGAAAGTAGGTAAGCAGCGCATAGAATCAGATAAACAGCAAAGTATATTTTATAAAAAATGATAAAAGCTTTGTTTTCTTTAAGTTTTTTCATGAAATTTACTCCTTAACGCAGTCTTCAAGTGTGGGGACAACGTTAGTTTTCATGCAGATCTCAGGATTTCCTAAAAGATCGGGGATCGTTTTTGATTCTTTTTCCTTAAGTTTGAATTCAGAAATTTTTGTGAACTTGCAGGTAACTTCCTCTTTTTCGTCATCAATTGTTGTTTTGCCGCAAATCTTATTATAAATTAAATAGTTGCAATTTCCTGATTTTGAGCTTTTTTCACAGGTTACGCTTAGTTTTCCATCTTTAAAAGATTTGTTCGTTTTGACATTTTCATCAACCGTTTTCTGACAGGATATTAAGCTCAGAAAAATTAGAAAAACAACAAAAATTTTCCCCATAATTATCTCCATTTATGACATAAAATCTGAGTGATATTAGAATAAAATTTCTAGAAAGTAAAATTTATCGAGACAAGGAAATAACCATAAGAGTTGAAATGATAATTGAAAAAAGAGTAAAAAACTTATCTTTTTCAGAGGGTGTAGAAGTAAACTTTATCCTGAAAAAGAACAAAGATAAAAGTATAAGTCCGGACATGAATAATTTTACGTAACCAAGAAAAATATTCTGACCGAAAAAGTCAGCGGCAATATTTCCAGCTTCAACAATAAGGAGCGTTAAAGTAAGAATTCCTAATGGTATCATTAAATTTTTGTTGGCAACTAGATATCTTTTCAAAGTTACATCCCTTCACAGATCTCAGAGAGCAATTCAGTGATTTTTGAGGCTTCAGCTTCTTTTTCAGGGTCGGTAACTTTCACTTTTCCGTCTTCAAGTTTAAGCTCAAGCGGTTTTTCGGGATTTGATGAGCAGATGGCGACAAGGCCTTCTTTTTTAAGGATAACTGCGTGAGATGCTTTGTCTTTTTTATATCTGTCGATGACTGCAAATGGGTTTTCTTCGCTTATGTCGCCTCTGGCGGATTCAAGTGCTTCGGCGAATTTTCCGTCTCTTACCATCAGTGTTCTCATGAGTTCTTTTACACCGAGGTTGTCTTTAAGGTTTTTCGGAACAAACTTAATGCCTTGCGAGTATTTTCCGATCTTTTCGGCAACGATGAGAAGGTTCTTCACATTATCAGGAGACATTTCAACATTTTCTCTGATCTTCCATGCTTTTTCAAAATCCTGTTTGTTAAGCAGAACTGCAAGAACAGCGTTCCACAGATCTTTTGATCCGGGCTGAACTTTCAGTGCTTTTTTATAGAGATTAAGCGCTTCGTCCATTTTTCCGCCGATATAGCTCAGGTTTCCAAGAAAATAAAGTGCACCTGCATGGTTCGGTTCAGTTTTAAGCACAAGGTTCATCTGAGCTGCGGCACTGTCGGTGTCTTCAGTTTCAAAATAGATAAGCCCCAGATTATAATGGGATTCTGCAACAAGGATATTCTTTTCTGTACAAGTTATAAATGTTGCTTTTGCCTCGTCTATTTTACCTGTCTGCATCTGAATGTAGCCGATGTAGAAAAGTGCTTCGCTGTAAGTGCTTTTCTCAAAAAGTTTAAGAGCTGCCTCAGCATTTCCACTTTCCAGCTCTTTTTTTCCATTGACAAAATTCTGGTCAGTGCTTTCAACACTGTCATTTAAAATTTTCATGTTCTTATCATCAGCGCTTTCTTTTTTATCTGTCGTTGAACATGAAAAAAGAAGTGCTGTGATAACTAGTAAAGAAGTCAGGAATTTCATAGAAACCTCCTATTTTTCGGGAGTTTTTTCTCCACCGATCATTTTTATGATCTCTTCATAAGTATGTTTTCCACTTGTTGTGGCGATTATTATTCCGTTTTCATCGGCAACAGCCATGTAGGGCATGAGAATTCCGGCGTTGGCTAGTTCCGGGGGAGCGTTGAGAACTTCGAACTGTACCTTTTTCTTTTTCATGATCTCTTTTACCTTCCCGGGCATTGGATCGACACTGATGCTGAGGATTTTAACAGTTCCCTCACCATCCTCAACGTCCTTTTTAAGCTTGTTGATGACTGGAAACATTTCAATGCAGGGTTCACACCAGCTTGACCAGAAATCAAAGAGGATCTTTTTGCCTTTAAACTGGCT